>OMWH01000003.1 GCA_900314755.1 uncultured Prevotellaceae bacterium
CCATTCACTCTACGTAGAATGTTCTTCTCTTGCAATGCTATGGTAATTGATTTGACAGTCCGCTCAGATTTTCCAATTTCAGCAGCAATCTCTTTTTGGGTAGCAGATGGATTCTTTTGCACTATGCGAAGTAGAGCGACTTCGTCCAAAGTGCAATTTTTGCACTTTGGGGGTAATTCTTCGCCAGCTTTTGCACTTTGAACTTCGTGATTTGCACTTTGGGATATAGTTTCGTCCTCAACTTTGTTCCAATCAACGTGCATAATCCTGTTCCTAAGGTCATATTCCTCTCCAAGCAACATACTGCGAAAGAACCTCTCCAAGTATTCTGTCGTTTCTGTGATGCCATTTGTCAAATCACTATAGTTGGCACGAACGAGCGCATTTCGGAAATACCATGAGTTCTCAGCAAAGACATCATTGACCACATTGAATCCCAATGTGCGTAAATACTTTATCATAAATACGGCAGTCGTTCGTGTGTTACCTTCGCAAAACGCATGAACTTGCCATAGATTAGCACAGAAACGGGTTAGATGACGAATGGCTTCATCAATATTCATGTTTGCATAACTGAACTCGCGTTCCTGCCCCATATCGTAATTCAATGTATCGCTGATAGTATCTGCACTGGCATAATACACAGTCTTGCCGCCAAGTACCCACTCGTTCTTCGTAATATTATAGTCACGAATGCGACCAGCTAACTTATAGATGCCGTCAAACAAGCGACGATGTATAGAAATCAACTGAGCAGGAGTAAACGAAAAGGTTTTTTCCTCTATCAGTTCAGTTATACGTGCAGCCACCTTGTCCGCCTCTTCTGTTCGGTCATCCTCTATAACCTTTCGTCCAGATGCAGACTTGTAGTATGAGTCAATAAGTTGCTTTGCCTCAGTGATACTGATGTCCCCCTCGATATGTCGTTTGGCAGTATCAAGCAGGTATTCAGAAGTCTGAAGCCTGTCAACCTGTTGCAGGCCGATGGCCACCTTCCACGCTTCGCTACGCTCACGCTGTTGCGGCTCTCCTTGACGGATGTATTCATCCAAACCCTGAATGGTATATTTCTGTTCGTCGCTCATATATTTATAACGTTTTTATTCCGTACATTATTATCATATCAGTCATCTTCAGCGGATCAAAGAACAGTCCCGTGATTCATTTGAATAGTTCAGTAAAGGTGTCACACTCCTCAACGTTCTCATCAAGGATTGACAACGCATGGAATTGTTTATCATACCTGACATTTTGTATTCCCAAATCATTCAGGAGAATAATAGTTATTGCTGCTTTCAAGTAGAATAGCATATCGCTCTCTTCCAAGAACTCTACACCTTTCTTTGAACCCAAATGATGGACAAAGAAATTCCTGAGCTGGACAAAATTGTCAATTGTCTGGTCCAGTTCATTTTTTATTCCCTTACCAGCAATCCCATCATTTATCTTCTCCACGTCAATATGTCTCTCTTTGAGGAACTTGTGAATGATGTTATACGTATCATTGTCTTTGCCAACACCAGCCATCTTCTCAATGATTGTATGATACAGCAGCAGCTTGCTGATGCTGTCAAGATATTCCACCCTTACATAATGGTCAATGTATTGTTTTAAAGCATCAGAAATTGGGAGCTTCCTGCTGCTACATTTGGTAATCTCAAGGAAATCCGTAAGATAATCTAGACATTTATCGTTGCTAAACAGATATCCTAATATGTTATTCCTCTTCACAGCCAACACCTTATAGCTCGGTGTGCAAACCTCAACAACATTCTTGCCGTTTTGGTCAGTCGAGTAAGCCATATCATACTCTATGGGACTACAGAAAAAGAATGATAATACAGAAAGAATATCAGTAATATTGCTTTCTGTTTCGAGATAAACATAATGCTCGTCTCGGGATAATAAAATCTTGCCATTAAAACATTCACCCGAGTATTCTGTGGGTTGAGTGCCAACAACAGTGTTTCCACTCAAAGTAAACCCTGTTAAGTACGGAGAAATCAGAGATGATGATACCTTTGTCAGCCTATAGCATCTATGATGTCCCGTCCCTTCGCAAGAATACATAATATGTTTTAATTCCATCGAAAAAAACCTCTTCCCTTTTTCCAGATAAGAGTGATTAAACAGCAACTTCTCACCAATCTTCAGTTCGATAGTTTGGCCACCCACATTCGCCTCTTTAACTTTGTAATCACTTTTTCCAAAGTCCTTCATGAAATAGATGCCTAATCCTTTATTCAGGTTCCTACTCGTAAGAACCTCTTCAGTGTATAGTGTAAGATGTCCATCCTTATATTTTATTGCGGCATCAATTACACCAGAATTCCTTATTCCTTGCTCTTTGTAGAACAATTGGAGTTTTAGTTTGACTTCTGTTGATTCGTCAAACAGGAACATCTGTTTGCTGATGATTCTATTCATTGTTTATTTTTATACTTTTTGTTCCGTTCTTATTTTCGTGACTCCAAATCTCCGTAACTCCGTAATTCCGTTGCTCCATTATCACCTAATTCGATTCGTATAGAAAGGATCTACCAAGTAAATACGGTCATAATTGGTTTTGAATTCTTCTGGCAGCGTATAGCCACTAATTTCTGCATGTTCGTTGATGGGGAAAAATACCACAAGATAATACTCACTGATGGTACTATTCTGGGCCAACGCCTTGTAGTCCGTCAACTTATGCTCCTTTCCTTTAATGCAATCCAATAGTATCTTTTCGTTCAAATCATCATATACCACAACCGTATCACAGGTGATGAAAGAGTGTTCAACGCCAGGATTCTCCCACGCCGTCACACTTTCTATGTATTGTCGATTCATTGGAGGCTGGTTTGGAATCATCAGGTTGTCTATCTCGTCGAATATCTGCTTTTTAACCTTTTTGTAGTTGATGCCCACTGGAACCTGCAAGTCCGAAAACATCACACCTATCTCGTACCTTTTCGCAGAACGTTTGTCTAACCGTTCTTCTATATACTCATTGAATATCTTATAGAGCACATCCTCTGATTCCTCGTATCGATGAGTGCTATATGCGACTATCTCAATACCAATCTTCCTATCTGTCTTTGATGGCAGCACGATGTCTGGTCTATCGTCGCACATCGATTCATCTGGCTTGTATCCCAATTCTCTGATGATACGAGAGGCCTTGCCGAGTTCGTCAATGTGTTTAATTCCGGTCTTAGTCATATCTTGTTATTTATAATTTATGTTTTTCTCGAATCGAAATACAAATCCTTTATGAGATTTCTTTTCTCCAAGACACACCTGAGATACATTTCTATAATTGAACCCGTATGCTTCAGTTTCGCGTGCATTGTTGTAACTACGTACATAAGTACCATCAAGAGTAAATTGATGTACTGGCTTTGGATTTCCTTTTGGTTTCTTATATGGTTTATCTGATATGTCAGTTAGCTTGATTTTGTTACGCATCAACCATTCAAACATCCTCGGATTATTTGCTATAAAATCCGTCAATGTTTCGTATTTATCAATCTCTTGACAAATGATTTCCACAGTAAAGCCAGTTGGTTGAATACGTCTTTTCATATGAGCACATACTTCATCCAAGATACCCATTTTCTTTGCTTGTACACAAGCACCTGGTTCTTTTCTCCAAAACTCGGATCTAGAACTAAACATTAAGGCTTTCTTCCTAATTCGTTCTTCTGTCCAATACTTTTGCTTTGCATTTCCAAAACGTTCACTTTGCTTCAAAATCTTATCTATCCATCCTCGCTTACTCGCAATATAATATGTTCGATAATCCTCCCGTTTCCACTCACTTCGTTTGCTATACTTTTGGCCTCTAGCTTTACACTCATCAAATGTAAAGCCATCATTAGCTAAATGACCACCTAAACTACCCGTCTTCACTCGATTTAAAGGAATCCAACCCTTTGAAACATATTTAGCAAGCTGAATACCTTCTTGCTCTTTCGCTTCTTCCTTGTCGATATAATCTGTTAGTTGGATTGGTTTAGGACGTTCCACATTATGTTTTTTGCAGAATGTAAACACAGCACCCTTACGCCCATGCACAAGGTCTCTTTGAGGTATATGATCAGTAAGTCCAACATATACATAATTCCGACCTTCAATATCGGGAAACTCATAAGCATATATGCATCTTTTGTAGTGGTTTCCCACAACTATCATATGACTACATATCTCATCTAACCAATCATTACGTAGTGCAGCAAAGTATTCACCCTTAAACTTTTTTGCAAATTCACTGCGATATTTACATTGTAATGCAGCTTTACGACAAACTTCCTTACTATATGTTGTCCTACAACCAGGGCAGCCTCCTGTCAAATTTGTCCCTGCATAAATAACTTGATGCCATGATGTCGTCCAAGTAAAGTCATGTATTTTGCAATGAATGGTTACATCGGTATCCCTATCCCCTTTATAAACAAATGGTTCTACTACTTCATATGGGAACTTGGAAAGCTTGTCAGATATTCGCTTTCTTGCCTCTTCTTGAGTGAGCTTACTTTTACTCATACCACATATTCGGCATCCTTGCCCTTTAATATGATTAGCGGGAGTTTGGGTAAATTCTCCATGAATAGGACAAATAATACTTATTGGAGTATGATTATTTACGTATTCGACCTTAGAGTAATCGTATTTATTCTGGTGAATACGTTTGGCGCGTTCAATCCATACCTCTTGACTCATTGCTTGTCGTGCAGATTGAGTAGCACGAGCACACTTAGGACAGCCATTACCATTAAAATGGTTATTGGGGCTTTGCTCAAAAGCGCCATGTTCTGGACAGACAATTACAACAGGCGTGCTGTTGTTGACATACTCCACCTTGGAATAATCATACTTATCCCCATGCACCTCTCGGGCTTTCTTGACGAATTCTTCGGTGGTTAGCTTCTGGCTCATAATCTGATTAAGTTATGTGCTAATTCTCAACTTTTGACGTTTCCCTATACGCATAATTCTCCTTTGCTGCTGCTAATTCTTCTTCACTCAATGGAGCGTTGGAATATCTGAAAATGTATCCATTATACTGAGGCTTGACAGCAGATAAACATCTTCTGACACCTTCAGCTTGTATACCATACGCCGTTGTGCAATCTGTTATCTTCAGAAATACATTGAGATAATTACCGTCAAGGTCGAATACATATATAGGCCGTTTTGCCTCTTTCGTCAATGGCGCACCTTCGATTTTCTGAATTGGTTGTTCGGACGTCGCATAAATGAAAATATAGCCATTTAGATTATACGTTATCTTGTCTTGGCGAAGCATGGTTTTTATGGGACTATCACCAGCAAAGCCCAACTCAGTAACGATGTCAGAAATGCTCTCATACCTTTTCAAGAAATCACCTTCCTTGGAATAGCAATCAATGAGGCGCTTTCCATAGGTGAAGTCACGATCTATCTTTGTTTGTGGTTCTTCTTCATGAGCTCGGAAACCATATTCGCCTAGCCAACTCTTTTCTAGTGTGGCATTCGCAATCTTCTTTTGTGTTAAAGACGATGCTAATCCAGCGCATTCTTCCAATGTCTTGGTAAAAAGGAATTCACCAGTCGTTCTGGAATATACGTCAATAAGGCGTTTCCCATAATAGATATCAGGTTCTATTTTTCCTATCGAATCTTCATGCAGCCTTATGCCATAATCGGTTGTCCACAAAGTTTCCTCTAAATCTTTTACCGTAGAATATGACACATAGATTCCCTTCTCGGCACATTGCCTTATGGTTTTCGTGAACAGAAACTCACCTGTTAAGCGAGAATAAACGTCAAGTTCCAACATGTTTTGCTCTATGTAAGGCTCAAGCTTCACTCCATTTCTATAGAGATTGGAATGTATGTCATCAACAGATTTGCCAATAGGCTTTCCTTCGTTATTGAAGTATATTTGGCGAATCACAAAATTAGTAGCGTCACAGTCCTTTATTGCTTCATGAAAACAGCCTCCTTCAAACCCAAAATGTTCCGAAATGGTTCCCAACTTTTTGTTTTCTGTTGGCAATGCAAGTTGCCTAACCATCGCAAGGACATCACACACAGGATTTGTCGGCAGAGGTATGTTAACCATTTCGCATGTAGATTTCAAGAATCGCATATCAAAAGGCGCATTGTATGCAAAAAGAGGACATGTGCCAATGAATTCGATGAAAGTATTGATGGCTTCATCTTTTGATACGCCAGTTTGCTTCAACTTTTCTATGTCTATACCATTAACACGCAATGCCGCAGGTTCTATTACGCAATGTGGTGATGGCTTAATGTAAATACTTCGTGTATCAATTGTTTCTCCTGTCTGAGTGTTGTACTTTACCGCTCCAATTTGAAGTATTTCATGACCTTGCTGAGGTGACAATCCAGAAGTCTCAGTATCGAAAACTACGTAGCTCTCATATTTCGACAGTTTGGGTATATAGGGTTTAATGGATGATTCAATGTCTCTGGGGGATGAAGAGATAATCTTTACCTCAAATCCGGAGCCTGAAAAAACATTCGTTGAATCTACTGTTTCAGGTGTTTCCCTGCTTAATAATTGTGCCAATTCCTGGTCAGAGATATTGGCATCTACCAGCACATTATAAGAACTATCAAGAACACTTTTCTGCTGAAGCTGCGACATTAAACGTCCAGAAAGATTATAACCTATTTGGAAATACCTTTGGATGTCTGCACCCTTACATACCCCCTTTTGGATGACAAAACGAGCCACGTTCACCATATTTGGAGTCTTGTCAACGGCACAATCAGAATTTGCGGACTCATCTTCTACCACGTTTGCACTCTGATTGACATCTTCTTTCGGTTTTCCACCAAACAGACCTTTTATGTAATCAATAATCGACATAGAACTACATTTTGCGTTATTATATATTACTTGCTTTGTTCTCTACACTTTCAAGTGCTCATACAGCTTCAGTCTCAGCACCTCGCCATTCTCGAACTCGAACTGAAACTTTTTGCGATTGAACCTCGGATTGTTCTTGTGGATAATCCGGTGGTAGTTCGGACTGATAATAATGATGTTCGTAGAGTCGTTGTTCTGCGAATGGGTGAAATAGTCGATGTGGTGGGATGTGAACAGCGAGCACACCGACACAGGAAAGGTCATCCCGTCATTGAGCAACGACCAGTCCACCGTCTTCTGCAATATGAATCCATTGTCGTAATCCATTAGAGTTATATTTCGTTTTTATTCTTGTTTACTTCTATTAGTATTCTTGGGAATCTTCCTTCAAAGACTATGGTGCTATTATTTCCCAGCGTCCACCTTTATCTGGCCCAATGCGACGGATAACACCTTGCTCTTTCAATTTGGTCATGATACGCTGTACTTGTCTTTCAGAAAGAGAACACATCGCAGCCAGTTTTTTTGTGGATATGGTTGAATTCTTAGATATGCTTGCAAGAATGTTTTCTACGACATTTTTTTTGTTTTCTACGACATCAGAAGGCTTTTCTACGTCATTAAGATCTTTTCCCACGACATTTTCTACGATATCACCGCCAACTTTACCGCCAGTTTTACCGCCATTTTCGTTGATATAGCTCTGTGAGACTTTTACATCAACCTTGAATGCCGTGATAAGATTAACGTTGAACTCTGCGGGTTGGTTGCCATTCTCCTTCAAGTCAGTCTGGACTTGTCCTACACCTCGATTGAACATATTGACATAGCCCAACGTCTTCATGGCACTGGCTACAAGAGGATTGCGGTAGTCGTTCACGCTAGGGAAATTCTCTGGACGTGCGTTTCCATAAAGTCCACCCGCATTCAGGATCTCCAGATGACTGGCAAACTCATAGAAGCGAAGTGGCGTATTACTCTGCATATCTCGGTGCATACAAGCGTTGAGAAGCAGCTCTCGGATAGCCTGATAGGGGTAGTTGCTGACCATCTCCTCGCGCAGAATAGAAACGAAAACGGGTTTCTTCTTGATAACAGACAACTCCAAAAGCGATTCCAGACGTGGTAGTAATTCGCAATAGTTGCCTTCCAACTGCATTTCGTTCTCTACCTCACTGGTCACGTCCTCACCCTTGAAGCACACATACTGCACATACAGACCTGGCATAAAACGGCGTGGCTTGTAGCCAAATAGTACGACTGCTGCGTATGTGGGGCATTGATGTTCAGTGTCATACATACCCACAGCAGCCATTTGTTCCTCGATGGGACGGGCATCTGACTCCACTAATTCATTACCTAATAGCGGTATCAGATATTTTGTACGCAGCAATTCCGTGTTCACGTCAGAGAGTTTTGCTGCCAAACAAGGCATGGTGTCGAAGGTTGCCATGAATGACATCCTTCGTTCTGCCAATATGCGCTCCTCTGCTTCCGTTGCTATGTCACGACGCGGACCGATACGAATAAAAGTTCGTCCACGATAGCGTACAGGAGGCAGGTCAGATGGACTAACCTCTGCAACCAGTAAGTCACCTTCGGGGAACTGGAAACGGTCAACACTCATAACAGGTATAGGCAGGATGTTTCCGTTGCTGCGTATGGCTGCAATCTTCTTCAGCAAGTCATCGGTGACCTTCAGCCCCGACAACTCTCCATTGTCGTAAGCACCCAATATTAGGTAGCCATTCTTTCGTGAGTTTGGCAGATCATTAGCAAAGGCACAGATGGCCTCTTGGAACTTATCCATGTCACCTGTTGACGTGGTTCGCTCCACACGATAGGTTTCCGTGCTATGCAGCAGTTCTTGTATTTCGTCTTTTGTTATCCCGAGTTTGTCGGATAGCCACTTATTGTTCAGGTCTCGTTCTGCGAGAACGACTCTTATACGATTTAACTTTGCCATGATAGATTTCTGTTGTTTGATGGCAAAGATACGAAAAATAATCGAGACAAATGCTGATATGCTCAAAAAGCTCCATAAATAAAGCCAAAATTTGATTAAAAGACCAATCTTTTGATGAAGACATGACATTATTCATGCCTATTATTATACATAATGTGTATTTGAAATGTCTTTACTTTGTTCAATTTGGATAATTTTTTTACGCTCAAGAAACTAAATAAATGCGTTTTCGCTTTGATTAATCAAATTTTTGCACTATCTTTGCAACAGCCCTCGAAACTGGGGTGTTTATATAACAGAAAGATCTTTAAAACAATAAGAATTATGGGACTGATTGGTTCAATTATCATTGGATGCTTGGCTGGTTTCGTAGCCGGTAAGCTGATGAAAGGTGGCGGTATGGGCTTCATCATGAATCTCGTACTCGGACTATTTGGCGGTCTGTTGGGCGGATGGCTCTTCGACCAGTTAGGTATCACATGGGGTGGTATACTGGGACAACTCGGTACAGCCATCGTCGGTGCCGTAGCTATCCTCTGGGTCGCATCACTCATCAAGAAATAAACATTCATGGACGACGAAACAAAGGACATCAAAGGCACCGAGAAATCAGAAAACCCCGAATATACAGAGAACACAGATTATTCTGAAAACTCCGAGCACTCCGAAGCCCATTCCGACTACCAGCCCGTCAACCGCTTCGACGCTGCTGCCGTACACCATCTGAGCGGCATGTACCAGAACTGGTTTCTGGACTATGCCTCGTATACGATTCTCGACCGTGCCGTTCCGCATATCGAGGATGGTCTGAAACCCGTACAGCGTCGTATCCTGCACTCGATGAAGCGCATGGACGACGGTCGTTTCAACAAGGTGGCAAACATCGTGGGACATACCATGCAGTTTCACCCGCATGGTGATGCCTCTATCGGTGACGCACTGGTGCAGTTAGGACAGAAAGACCTGCTGATAGACACCCAGGGGAACTGGGGTAATATCCTGACAGGTAACAAGGCGGCGGCACCCCGATATATCGAGGCACGACTGTCGAAATTCGCCCTTGACACCGTTTTTAATCCCAAGACCACCGAATGGCAGATGTCGTATGACGGCAGGAACAAGGAACCTATCACCCTGCCTGTGAAATTCCCCTTGCTGCTGGCACAAGGTGCGGAGGGTATTGCCGTAGGCTTGTCGACCAAGGTCCTGCCCCATAACTTCGTGGAGATATGTGATGCTGCCATCAGTTATCTGCATGAGGAACCTTTCCAGCTCTTCCCCGACTTCCCCACAGGAGGCTCCATCGATGTGTCCAAATACAACGACGGACAGCGGGGTGGCGTGCTGAAGGTACGTGCCAAGATTGAGAAGCTCGACCCCAAGACACTCGTCATCCGTGAAATACCATTCTCCAAGACAACGGAGACACTGATTGACTCTATCCTCAAAGCTATCGAGAAGGGTAAGATCAAGGCACGCCATGTGGAAGACCTGACGGCGGCAAAGGTGGAGATACAGGTGCAACTGGCTCCCGGTGTGTCGTCGGACAAGACACTGGATGCCCTCTACGCCTTCTCTGACTGTGAGATTAACATCTCGCCCAACTGCTGTGTCATCGAGGACAACAAGCCGCAGTTCCTCACCATCTCCGACGTGCTGCGCCATTCTGTGGACCGCACGAAAGACCTGATACGGCAGGAACTGGAAATCCGCAAGGGCGAGCTCCTGGAGCAACTGCATTTCTACTCCCTGGAGAAAATCTTCATTGAGGAGCGTATCTATAAGGACAAGAAATTCGAGCAGGCACCCAATGTGGATGCCGTCTGCGAGCATATCGACGAGCGACTGACTCCTTATTACCCGCAGATGATCCGCGAGGTGACCAAGGACGACATTCTCAGACTGCTGGAGATCAAGATGCAGCGCATCCTGAAGTTCAATAAGGACAAGGCGGATGAGCTCATGGCTCGTATCAAGGCTGAGATTGACGAGATAGACAAAGACCTCGCCAACCTGGTAGAGGTGACTGCCGACTGGTTTAAATTCCTCAAAGACAAATATGGTAAGGATCACCCACGCCTGACGGAGATCCGTAACTTCGACACCATCGAGGCGGCAAAGGTAGTGGAGGCTAACCAGAAACTCTATATCAACCGCTCGGACGGTTTCATCGGTACCGGTCTGAAGAAAGACGAGTTCGTCTGCAACTGCTCGGACATCGACGACATCATCATCTTCTACAAAGATGGTAAATTCAAGGTGGTGCGTGTTGCCGACAAGTTGTTCGTCGGTAAGAACGTGCTGTGGCTGGGTGTCTTCAAGAAGAACGACCAGCGCACCATCTATAATGCCGTCTACCGCGACGGCAAGAAGGGCACCTATTTTATCAAGCGATTCAACGTGCCCTCCATCACCCGAGACCGTGAGTATGACATCACCAGTGGTACACCAGGCTCCAAGGTGGTGTATTTCACCGCTAACCCGAATGGCGAGGCTGAGGTCATCAAGGTAACCCTCGACCCGGCACCCAAACTCAAGAAGATATTCTTTGACAAAGACTTCTCGGAGGTGGGTATCAAAGGACGCAGTGCCAAGGGTAACATCCTCACGAAATACCAAGTTCACCGCATCGGTCTGAAGAGTCACGGGCACTCCACGCTGGGTGGACGGAAGGTGTGGTATGACCCCGATGTCAACCGCCTTAACTACGACGAGCACGGACAACTGCTCGGCGAATTCAATGATGGTGACAGCATCCTCGTCATCCTCAAGAACGGCGACTACTATCTCTCGGGCTTCGATGTCAACGTGCATTTCGAGGACAACATCGCCCTCCTGGAGAAATACGAGGCAGAGAAGGTCTGGAGCTGTGTACTCTATGATGCCGATAACCAAGGATATCCGTATGTGAAGCGTTTCCTGATGGAGGCTTCGAAGAGAAAACAGAACTACTTGGGTGAGAATCCTAACTCGCAACAGATTATATTGACGGATCAGGTATATCCACGCATCCAAGTCACCTATGGCGGCGCTGACGAGTTCCGTGGCACCGAGGAGTTCGACGTGGAACAGTTTATTGCCGTCAAAGGCTATAAGGCGAAAGGAAAACGACTCACCACCTACCAGCTCAATAGTATCGTGGAGTTGGAGCCCCTGCGCTTCCCCACCGCACCTGCAGAGCCTACTGAGCCTGTTAAGGAAGAGGAGGAAAACCTCGATCCCGACGCCGGCAAGAGTCAGCAACAGGTGATGGATGAACTGACAGGACAGCAAACCCTTTTCTCCGATGAAGACTATCAGTAAGACACTCCTCCTATTTGCCCTACTCTCCCTAACAAACCTATCCCTTAGGGCACAGTCGGACTCTGCCAAGATCATCACAAGTAGCAGAATGATAGGTATTGGTGGGACAGCAATCCTTGACACCTACCTCTCAGCAGAGCATTTCAAAGGTTTTGGCATGAGTTTTCTGGCAACGGTAGAACGCAAGCGCCCTCATCGCAGATGGAGTACGCTGATGGAGCATGAGGCAAACCTGTCGTATGTCCATGACCGCTCCAACTCCCGAAAGGAACTGGAGGGTGCTTATAACTTCTATTGGGGAAAGCTCTACAACTGGCAACTCCTCGATAACAGACTGACCCTGCAGGCGGGTGGTGTGGCAAATGTCTCGCTTGGTTTTATCTACAACACCTCCAACAGCAACAACCCTGCCCAGGCACGTGCCCATCTGAATATCATGCCGACAGGTATTGCGTCCTATCGGTTCACACTTTTCAACAAACCAATGATGGTGCGCTATGAGGTAAACCTGCCCTTAGCAGGTGTGCTGTTCTCACCTAACTATGGTCAGTCGTACTATGAGATATTCAATCGTGGCAACTATGACCATAACGTGGTGTTCACCACTTTCGTCAATGCACCAGAATGGCGACAGATGCTGACCATTGATGCCAACCTCACCGGTAAATGGACTTTACGTGTCGGTTATCTGGGCAACTATCAGCAATACAAGGCAAACCAATTGAAACAGCATGTCTATACACATCGCTTCCTGATTGGTTTCACTCGCCGGTTCTCCTTAATCCCGCATAGGTTATGAAGAAGATATTTGATTTTATAGGAAATATAGTAACTATTGGGACTATAGTAACTATAGGGACTCTTGGGACACTTACCTCCTGCATCGACGAGGAGGAACGGGCTGACACGGCGGCTGGCAACTTCGAGGCTTTGTGGCAGATTATCGACGAGCACTATTGCTTCTTCGAATATAAACAACATGAGTACGGACTCGACTGGGATGAGGTATATCATAAATATAAGGTACGCGTGAACGACCAGATGACGGAGCCCCAGCTCTTCGAGGTGCTCTGTGACATGCTCGCAGAACTGCATGACGGACATGTCAACCTCTCGGCAAGCTATGACTACGGACGTTACTGGACCTGGCAGGAGGCATTCCCCAAGAACTACAGCGACAGTCTGGAGCGCAAATACCTGGGTACTGACTATAAGATTTCCAGTGGCATCAGCTATCGTGTCCTTGACGACAATATCGGCTATATCCGCTATGAGTCGTTCCAGAATCCGATTGGCGAAGGTAATTTAGACGATGTACTCTCCTATCTGATTCTATGCAGGGGACTCATCATTGATATCCGTAATAATGGCGGGGGTGACTTGACCAATGCAGAAAAGCTGGCAGCCCGCTTCGTGAGTGAGAAGACACTGGTAGGCTATATGCAACATAAAACAGGTACGGGGCATAACGACTTCAGCAATCTGGAGGCACAATATCTGGAGCCGTCGAGCAACCTCCGCTGGCATAAGCCCGTCTGCGTACTCACCAACCGTTCCGTGTTCAGTGCTGCCAATGAGTTCACCTCCATGATGAAAGCACTTCCACAGGTAAAGGTGGTGGGCGACCATACCGGCGGCGGCTCTGGCATGCCGATGAGCAGCAGTCTTCCCAATGGATGGAATGTACGCTTCTCCGCTTGTCCGATGTATGACAAAGACAAGCGTCAGACAGAGTTCGGTATTGAGCCAGACTATCTTATACAACTGACTGACGAGGACATTGCCAAAGGTATCGACACCATCATAGAGGCTGCGAGGAAACTTTTAGTCGAATAATTTGGCTATTTGCTCACTTATTCGTACCTTTGCATCCGCGTTTGCGCCTGTGGCGGAATTGGTAGACGCGCTAGACTTAGGATCTAGTGTCTCGCGACGTGCAGGTTCGAGTCCTGTCAGGCGCACCCAGAAAGTCGGCATAGCTCAGCTGGTTAGAGTATCACCTTGACATGGTGGGGGTCCTTGGTTCGAATCCAAGTGTCGACACAAGAAAGGAGCGGAAGTCTGATGGCTTCCGCTCCTCTTCATATGAAAGACATATCTTATTTCACATTACCCACCTTAATCAAGTATTCACCTATCTGCACTGCGTTCAGCGCAGCACCCTTGCGAATCTGGTCACCAGAGAGCCAGAAGGTCAGTCCGTTCTCGTCGGAGAGATCTTTGCGGACACGTCCTACATAGACATCATCCTTACCAGCAGTCTCCAGCGGCATAGGATAAACGAGGTTGGCAGGATCGTCAACCAGAGTGCATCCGGGAGCTGCGGCAATCGCCTGCTGAGCTTCCTCCACACTCAGAGGACGCTCTGTCTCAATCCATACGCTCTCTGAGTGAGAACGCAAAGAGCTGACACGAACACACATCGCCGAGCACTTGGCATCGGTATGCATGATCTTCTGCGTCTCATTATACATCTTCATCTCCTCCTTGGTATAACCATTGGGCTGGAAGACATCAATCTGGGGAATGACATTATAAGCAAGCTGATGAGGGAACTTTTTGATGGTCTTCACCTCACCAGTCTCTACCATCTCCTTATACTGCTGCTGCAGTTCTGCCATCGCAGCGGCACCAGCGCCAGAGGCACTCTGATAACTGCTGACATGGATACGCTTGATATGACTGAGCTTCTCCAAAGGCTGGAGTACAACCACCATCATAATCGTGGTACAGTTTGGATTGGCGATGATGCCACGGGGACGGTTCAAGGCATCCTCCGCATTACACTCTGGGACAACCAAGGGCACATCATCATCCATACGGAAAGCTGAGCTGTTGTCAATCATCACACAGCCATATTTCGTAATTGTCTCCGCAAACTCCTTAGAAGTTCCAGCACCGGCTGACGTAAATGCAATATCAATATCCTTAAAGTCGTCATTGTGCTGGAGTAACTTAACAGTCAGTTCCTTACCACGGAAGGTATACTTACTGCCTGCACTACGCTCTGAACCGAACAATACCAGTTCATCCATTGGGAAATTTCTCTGGTCGAGGATTCTCAAGAATTCCTGACCTACGGCACCTGAAGCACCTACGATTGCTACTTTCATAAGTCTAATTTTTCTACACTTCGTAATTTCGGCTGCAAAGTTATAAAATAAGTGAGAGAAATGCAAAAGAAAACCTGTTTTCTTTTCATTTCCGAACGAAAAGTAAGTTCGGCGAAGCCAAAGTTACCAAATAATTATTAATTATCAATTGTCAATTATCAATTAATTTGTATCTTTGCAAATGAAATGACATCATTTGCGTCATATTTTCCTATAACAGACCCGACATTGATTTTCTGTGTCGTGTTGTTGATTATCCTGTTTGCCCCTATTATCATGGGTAAACTGCGTATCCCCCATATCATCGGAATGGTACTGGCTGGTATGCTGATCGGTAAGTACGGCTTTAACATTCTGGAGCGTGACTCCTCCTTTGAACTATTCGGAAAGGTGGGACTACTCTATATCATGTTCCTTGCCGGACTGGAGATGGACCTGGAGAGTGTGAAGAAGAACTCCAAGCGCTTCTGTATTTTCGGACTGCTCACCTGCCTGGTACCACTTATCCTTACCTATGTGATGGCAATAGGATTATTGGACTATTCCCCACAGGCATCCTTCCTGCTTGGATGTATCATGGCATCCAACACCCTGATAGCCTACCCTATCGTCGGACGCTACGGACTGCAACGCCACTCCAGTGTCATGCTCAGTGTAGGGTCATCGATGCTCTCTTTGTTCCTCGCACTGTTGATGCTTGCCGCATTAGCGGCATCTTATAAGGAAGATGCGGGATTCTGGTTTTGGATACGCTTCCTCTTGAAATTCCTTCTGTTCTGCGGAGCCAGTATATGGCTGATACCCAAGTTAGCACGCTATTTCCTGCGTCGCTATTCCGATGCGGTGATGCAATTCATCTTCGTCCTTGCCGTGATGTTCCTCAGTGCGGCAGCATCAGAGGCTGCAGGTGTGGAAGGCATCGTTGGCGCTTTCTTCTCCGGACTGATTCTCAACCGTTACATCCCTCATGTATCCCCTCTGATGAACCGCATCGAATTTATCGGCAATGCCCTCTTTATTCCCTATTTCCTGATTGGTGTGGGCATGCTGATTAATATCGGCTCGCTCTTTACGGGATTTCACATGCTATGGATTGTGCTGATGATTGCCTTCTTCGGTACTTTCGGAAAGGCTGTTGCCGCCTACCTGTCCAGTCTGCTGTTCCGTCTTCCGAAGTCTGCAGGCAATATGATGTTCGGTCTTACCAGTGCCCATGCTGCTGGTGCCATAGCGATGGTCATGGTGGGCATGCGTCTGGAAGTCAGCCCAGGAGTCTATCTGGTGAATGATGAAATACTGAACGGTGTCGTCATCATGATTCTTGTCACTTGTGTGATCAGCTCTTTCATGACGGCACATGCCGCCCAGCAGATTATCCTACAGGAGAAGACACACCTGAAGACTGATGAAGTAAAGAAGGATGATGAGAAGATACTGCTCTGTGTGAAATACCCGGAGATTGCTCCCCAACTGCTTGAACTCGCCATTATGATGCGCAACCATCAGCTGAACCGCGGCATCGTAGCACTCAATGTCGTTTATGACGACACCAATTCGGCAGCTAACAGGGAGAAAGGACTGAGACTATTGGAACAGCTACAACAGCAGGCAAGTGCCAGTGAGGTAAAGATGCAGACACAGGTTCGCCTTGCCACCAATATCGCCAATGGTATCAAACATGCCTTCAAGGAGTTCGCAGGGTCTGAAATCATCATGGGTATGCATGTCCATACCGAGGTCAACCCCAAGTTCTGGGGAGATTTCATCCAAAGTCTGTATAATGGTCTGAACAGACAGATTGTCTTAACCCGTTTCGTACACCCCCTGAACACGTTACGCCGCATACAGGTGGTGGTACCTTCCCGTGCCGAGTTTGAGCCAGGTTTCCACCGTTGGCTGGAACGACTGAGCCGCATGGCAGAGAACCTTGACTGCCGCATCCAGTTCCATGGACGTAACGAGAGTCTGGAACTCATCAGGGAGTATATCAACAACCTCCACCCTGGTGTACGTGCAGGGTATACTTTCATGGCACATTGGAATGAGCTTCCCAAACTGGCAGAGACTATCAGTGAGGATCATATGTTCGTGGTTATCACTGCCCGTAAGGGCACCATTTCGTATAAGAACGCACTGGAGCGCCTGCCTAATGAGCTGATGCAGCATTTCTCGGGCAAAAACCTTATGATTATCTTCCCTGACCAGTATGGCAACACGAAGGAAGAGCGCATGACGTTCACTGAGGCACAGCACCAGGAAGAAAGCAGTATTTATGATACTTTCCTCCGTTGGATTAACAACAAAAGAAATAAAGTAAATGATTGATATTAAAGGCATCAAGAAGAGTTTCGGTTCCCTGGAGGTATTGAAAGGCATTGACCTCCACATCGACAAGGGAGAAGTTGTCAGTATCGTCGGACCCAGTGGTGCCGGCAAAACGACTTTATTACAGATTATAGGTACACTTGACCGTCCGGACACTGGCACGATTACCATTGACGGTATTGATGTGAGCAAACTAAGCAGCAAGAAGCTTTCTGACTTCCGTAACCAGCATATCGGTTTTGTATTCCAGTTTCATCAGCTGCTACCTGAGTTCACGGCAATAGAGAATATCATGATCCCGGCATATATCGCAGGAGCATCCCACCGCGAGGCAAAACAAAGGGCACAGGAACTGCTTGAATTCATGGGACTGAGCGACCGTGCGAGTCATAAGCCTAATGAACTGAGCGGTGGTGAGAAACAGCGCGTCGCTGTGGCTCGTGCACTGATCAATCATCCTGCTGTAATCCTTGCCGACGAGCCAAGCGGTTCTCTGGACTCAAAGAACAAGGAAGAGCTCCATCAACTTTTCTTTGACCTGCGTGATAAGTTTGGACAGACATTCGTCATTGTAACCCATGACGAACAGCTCGCCAGTATCACTGACCGAACCATCCACATGAGGGACGGTCAACTAGAGAACCTCGAAGAACTAAATACACTAGATAAACTAGAAGAATGATGAAAATTAAGCTCGGAGACTACAACACCCTGCGCATCGTAAAGAGCGTTGATTTTGGCATGTACCTCGATGGAGGTGACGAAGGTGAGATACTCTTGCCTACCCGCTATGTCCCTAAAGGTGCAAGAGTGGGTGACGACATAGAAGTGTTCATCTACCTCGACCAAGACGAGAAACTGATTGCCACCACCCTCAAGCCTCTTGCCAAGGTGGGAGACTTCGCATGGCTGGAGTGCACATGGACCAATGAGTATGGAGCTTTCCTTAACTGGGGACTGATGAAAGACCTGTTCTGTCCGTTCCGTGAACAGAAACAGCGGATGCAGAAAGGTAAGCGCTATTATGTCTATGTGATGGAGGATGAGAAGACACACCGCCTGATGGCGACAGCCAAAGTGGAACGCTATCAGAAACATGACGGTTATCAGCGTGCTCTCGATTTCTCTGACGAGCTATTGCGATACTTACAGGAAAACGGCGGATCATGTGATTTAGGCGACAAAAGTCCTGCTGAGGATATCGCCCTACGCTTCGGTGTCAGTAAAAAGGTGTATAAAAAAGCAGTCGGCGACCTTTACCGCCGCCGACTGATCACTATCTCTGACGAGGGAATCACCCTCGTTTAGAAAATACGTCCTGTTAAGGTAAACTTCAATACAGGGTACACTTTCAACTTATCCAGCCACTTTGACAGGTCGTCTTTACCTTTCACCACATTGTTGGTCTCTAACTCCGAGTCGTTCTGATAAACCCTCATCTTACCCATAAACTGGCAACCCAGTTCAAAACGGAAGCCCACACGCTTCTTAGGAATCAGGCGTCCGAAGCCCAAGCCAAGATAAGGACGGAAACTCTTGACACGTACATCACCATTGATGTCACCATTTTCATCAAACTCCAGCCTATAGTCAGCAAGATCCGCACCAATCAATGCTCTCTCCTCAGGAGTCAGACCAGCAACATCATCATTATGACCGTTCAGATTGAAAATCTTCCTACCACCGAACGAGAAGCCTGCAGCCACAAAGAAAGAACTCCTATTACCAAAAGGATAGACATTAGCTTTAAAATCCAGCGTCGTACGACTCATTGAGCCCTTGATGTTCACTTTGTTATCAATGGGCAGACCAGCCACATCAATCGTCACATCATCCTTGATTTTAATGCCCGGGAAGAAGTTAATGCCCAGTCCGAATTCCAGATATTCAGTACATGGAGCGGCAATCCCAATGCCGATACCTTCTGTACCTACACTAAAATTAGCACCTAAGTGATTAAAGATGCCACGCTCGAAGTCCTGCGCAGATGCCTGACCAATGCCCAAGATTGCAATCGTAAAGACTAATAATAATTTCCTCATAGCGATTTGAATTAAGTTAATACTGATTTACAAATGCAAATATAGACAAAAAAAAGATATGTTCCAAACTTTTTTGAGGAAATTTGGAACATATTTATTTCGTAATAGACGAACTACCCTTAGAACTCTGCGCTCTTTGGAGTACGTGGGAATGGGATGACATCACGGATGTTCTGCATTCCCGTCACAAACAATATCAGACGTTCGAAACCAAGTCCGAAGCCAGCATGCGGACAGGTACCCCAGCGACGGGTGTCGATGTACCACCACAGGTGAGTCATATCCATATCACGACGTTTGATCTCACCCATCAGCTTATCATAGCTCTCCTCACGGACAGAGCCACCGATAATCTCACCGATCTGCGGGAACAGCACGTCCGTACCCTGCATCGTAGGACCAGGAGCGACAGCACCTTTGTATCCTACAGAGCCACCGTCAGCAGTGTCCTCGTTCTGTTTCATATAGAACGACTTGAAAGCACGGGGATAGTCTGTCATGATAACAGGTTTCTTGAAATGCTCCTCCACCAAGTAGCGCTCATGCTCCGAGGCAAGGTCATCACCCCAGTTGCAGGGGAACTCAAACTTCTTACCATTCTTGATGGCTTCCTGCAGGATGTTAATACCCTCGGTATAGGGCAGACGCACGAAGGTATCCTTCAGCACACCCTCCAGACGAGCAATCAGTGTCTTGTCAATCATCTGATTGAGGAAAGCAAGGTCATCCTTACAGTTCTCCAATGCCCAACGGACGCAATATTTGATAAAGTCCTCCTCGAAGTCCATCAACTCATCCTGGTCCATGAAGGCAACCTCAGGCTCCACCATCCAGAACTCAGCGAGGTGACGGGGAGTATTCGAGTTCTCGGCACGGAACGTAGGACCGAAGGTATAGATAGCGCCCAGTGCCGTAGCACCCAGCTCGCCCTCCAACTGTCCGGATACCGTCAGAGAAGTCTGCTCACCGAAGAAGTCATCATCATAGATGATCTTACCATTCTCGTCCTTCTTCAGGTCATACAGGTTCTTAGTGGTCACCTGGAACATATTACCGGCACCCTCACAGTCACTGGCAGTGATCAGCGGGGTATGGAAATAGAAGAAGCCATGCTCATGGAAATAGGTATGGATAGCCATCGCCATGTTATGACGGATACGCATCACGGCACCAAAGGTATTGGTACGGAGACGCATGTGAGCATTCTTACGCATCACCTCAAACGACTGTCCTTTCTTCTGCATCGGATAAGTATTGTCGCAAGCACCATAGAGCTCCAGACCTGTTGCCTGTATCTCGCTGGTCTGTCCGGCGCCCTGGCTCTCCACCAAGGTACCCACGGCACATATACATGAGCCAGTGGTCATCTGCTTCAACAGTTCCTCATCAAACTTAGCAGGATCGACAACGACCTGCACGTTCTTGATGGTCGAGCCATCATTCAAGGCGATGAAGTCTACAGCCTTAGAACTGCGATGCGTGCGCACCCATCCTTTTACACATACCTCTTTTCCAAAATCCGTACTTTTCAGTACGTCAACTATCTTTGTTCTTTTCATTGAACTATGAACTCTTAACAATAAACTATGAACTATTCGTAGGCTCCCATTCTCAAACGGTCAACCTCCTCCTCTGTCAGATAACGCCAGTCACCACGACGAAGGTTCTTCTTAGTCAGTCCGGCAAACTGCACACGGTCGAGTTTCGTCACCTTATAGCCAAGGCTCTCGAAGATACGGCGTACGATACGGTTCTTACCAGAGTGAATCTCAATACCCACCTGTTTCTTGTCAACAGGATCAGCATACTGGATATCATCTGCCTTGATGTCGCCATCCTCCAAGGTGATACCCTGAGCGATTTGCTGCATGTCATAGGCTGTCACATTCTTGTCGAGATGCACATGATATATCTTCTTCTTGAGGAACTTCGGATGAGTCAGCTTGGAAGCCAAGTCTCCATCATTGGTCAGAAGAAGCACACCCGTTGTGTTACGGTCGAGACGTCCTACTGGATAGATACGCTCAGGACAAGCACCCTTCACGAGATCCATCACTGTCTTACGCTGCTGTGGATCATCACTGGTTGTCACATAATCCTTTGGCTTATTCAGTAACACATAAACCTTTTTCTCCAGTGTCACAGGAGCGTCATGGAACTTCACCTCATCAGTGCGCAGTACCTTAGTACCAAGTTCTGTTACTACCTGACCATTGACCGTCACCACACCTGCCTGGATGAACTCATCTGCCTCACGACGGCTGCAAACGCCAGCGTTGGCAAGGAACTTGTTCAGACGAATCGGCTGGTTTGGATCAATATTCTCCTCCTTATATTCAATTCTCTTCTTGAAACTGTATTTTGCATTGGGATCATAAGCACCACGCTGCTTGTTATAGCCACCACGAGGCTGACCATAACCACCCTGACGGGGTTGTCCGTAACCACCACGGGGCTGACCATAACCGCCCTGACGGGGCTGACCATAGCCACCACGAGGCTGATAACCACCCTGACGAGGCTGTCCATAACCACCGCGAGGCTGATAACCACCCTGCTGACGAGGCTGATAACCACCTTGCTGACGAGGCTGGTATCCACCTTCCTCACCCTCTGCCTGCTGGTTATACCGAGGACGGTATCCTCCTTGCTGATAACCACCTTGACGGGGCTGACCATAGCCACCACGAGACTGATAGCCTCCCTGCTGATAGTTGGCACGTGGGCGATAGCCTCCCTGCTGGCGGGGTGCGTTACTCTGTAAGCCGGCACCGAATCCTTCTGGACGGAAACCGCCTTCCTCTTGATTTTGATTACGATTGTAGCCACCCTGATTATAAGGACGCACCTGCTGATGAATACGTGGACGCGGTGAACGTCCTGGTTTGTAACCTTGATAACCACTTGTTTGGTTTGTGTAGCCCTCACGGCTTGTAGCATTCTGCTCTGAGGACTGTTCCTCTGTTTTCTTTTCGTTCTCTAATTCCATAATTCTTTTTGTTGATTTTTTAGTTAGGAAGCCTCACGGCTCCCTCTTGTGTTGTGAAAATAAATTAAATACCTGTATAATTCATTGGCGTGATAGCCATTAATTCCTCTTTTACCTCCTCACTGACATCGAGTCCCTGGATAAACTCATGAATCAGTTCGGGAGTCATTTTCTGATTGGTGCGGGTGAGTGCCTTCAGTGCCTCATAGGGATGGGGATAAGCCTCACGGCGCAGGATGGTCTGGATAGCCTCAGCGACTACAGCCCATGTGTTGTCAAGGTCTTCCTGCAGTTTCTCCTCGTTGAGGATCAGCTTACGCAGACCTTTCAGTGTGCTCTGTATAGCAATCAGCGCATGACCCATGGGAACACCCACGTTACGCAGTACGGTAGAGTCTGTCAGGTCACGCTGCAGACGGCTGACGGGCAGTTTCTGAGCCAGGAACTGCAGGATAGCATTGGCAATGCCGAGGTTACCCTCTGAGTTCTCATAGTCAATGGGGTTCACCTTATGCGGCATGGCACTCGACCCTACCTCACCAGCCTTGATCTTCTGCTTGAAATACTCCATGGAGATATACATCCAGAAGTCACGGTCGAGGTCGATGATGATGGTATTGATACGGCGCATGGCATCGAAGATGGCACCCAGCCAGTCGTAGTTTGAGATCTGGGTAGTCCACTGCTCACGCTCCAGTCCGAGTTTCTCGCTGACGAACTTGTTGCCGAACTCACGCCAGTCATACTGCGGGTAAGCGACATGATGGGCATTATAGTTACCTGTAGCACCACCGAACTTAGCAGTAATCGGAGTGTCCTTCAGACCACGCAGCTGCTCCTCCAGACGATAGACATACACCATCACCTCCTTACCCAGACGGGTCGGAGAGGCAGGCTGTCCATGCGTCTTGGCAAGCATCGGCACGTTCTTCCACTGCTCGGCATAGTCGTTCAACTGCTCGATAAGCTCCTCCACCATAGGATAGTAGACATCCTCCAGTGCCTCCTTCACAGAGAGGGGCACACTGGTATTGTTGATATCCTGCGAAGTCAGTCCGAAGTGGATGAACTCCTTGTATTTCTCAAAGTCACCAATCTTGTCGAGTTCCTCCTTGATGAAGTACTCCACTGCTTTCACGTCGTGATTGGTCGTCTTCTCGATTTCCTTCACACGTGCAGCATTCTCCTCCGTGAAGTTGCGATAGATGTCACGCAAACGCTCAAAGAGGGTATGGTCAAAGTCTTCCAACTGTGGCAATGGTAGTTCACAAAGAGTAATGAAGTATTCTATCTCCACGCGAACTCTGTAGCGAATGAGCGCATACTCCGAAAAATATCCTGCCAACTGTTCTGTCTTGTTTCTGTAACGACCATCAATAGGCGAGATGGCTGTCAATACGTCTAATTCCATTCTTTCTCTTAATACCTTATTAATATAGCTATATTTCCAATTGGACTGCAAAGTTACGAATAAGTGAAGAAAAAACCAAATATATTTGAGTTTTTCTGAACGAGAGTACCTTAAAAACTTTGTTTTAAAGTTACGAAAACCTTGGCAAACTACCAAATAGTTTTAATGTTTTTAAAATTGTTAGTGCAAAAGTTCGCAGAATCGTGCAAAAATAATTACTTTTGCACTGGTATTTAATCTATTTTACAATATGCAACTGATCATCTTTGACTTTGACGGCACATTAGGTGACACCCGGCGGAATATCGTTACCACCATGCAGATGACCATTGCCGAGTTAGGGTTGGCAGGTCGTACCGATGACGAGTGTGCTTCCAAGATAGGACTGCCCCTTGACGGCTGCTTCAAGTCATTATACCCTGATGAAGACAAAGAGACCATCTGCCTTTGCGCCGACACCTACAGGAGGATATTCCAAGAAAACCTGCTGACGATGAAACCCCAGTTATTCCCAAAGGTCAAAGAGACGCTGTCAGCACTGAAGGCTAAGGGATACACCCTCACCATCGCCTCCTCACGCTGGCACAAGTCCCTTTCTGGGCTGACACATGATTTAGGGATAGCAGAATACATATCATACCTCGTTGGAGCAGACGACGTGGAAAAAGCAAAGCCTCATCCCGAGCCCGTCCTTAAAACCCTTTCCGCAACAGGTTTCGATGCAAGTCAGACCCTTGTTGTCGGAGATATGAACGTAGACATCCTGATGGGGTTAAACGCTGGAGCAAAAACCTGCGGAGTGACTTACGGAAACGGTACGAGAAGGGAACTGGAAGAAGCTGGAGCAGACTATATCATCGACACTATAGACAAACTTATTGACATTGTTAGGTAAGTTCTGGCGTTGGCACATCAACTTTTGCCCGGGCAGGAAAGGGTACTTCACCTCTCAGAGCGACGAGAAAAAGGCGGAGCTTGGAGAAAAGTACAATTTCCAGAAATACTAAGGAATAAGGGGGCTGTGTAGGGATAGAGTTCTCTTTGGGAGAGGACGGGTCTTATACATGATTGATAGTCTTTTGCAGTTCTTCAAGGAAATGTGCGGCATGCCCTCCGTCCATCTGGGCATGATGGAACTGAAAGGAGATGTCCAGAATGTCCTGACAGGTCTGGCGAATGGTCTCAGTCAGGTGCAGGTAGTTGGCGTTGAACTGCTCCAGATCATCCGTGACGGCAATGTCGCAGAAACTGAGTCCACCTTTGATGTTATCTACGATCATGTTGACAGCCATGCGGTCGTATTTGTACAATTTCCCGTCATGTGGCAGCATATAGAACTCCTCTATCCTGGAGGCCGTCTTGCCAATGCACCAGCAGAGCAACATATTGAACTTCAGTCCGCGCCGCCTGCTGACCCTGCAGAGTCGCGTCACGTCGAAGGTCTTAGTGAGCGTCACCATCGGCATGGGCGACTTCATCCACAGTTTGATTTCCTGTTTCATCACTTCATTATTATTAGCTCCATTTCCTTACCTGTCCTTTCTTCCCCGTCTATCAGATACGTGTCCGTACCTGTTACCTGAAACCCTACGGATGCATAGCAATGAAGGGCTATCGGATTATTGTCAAAGACGCCCAGCGTTATCCTTTGGGCTCCCAGTTCGTCTTTCGCCTTCCGGATAGCCAGTTGGAGCATCTGCTTGCCATAGCCCTTGCCTCGCAGTTCGTCATCGACAATCACGAAGCCGAAGCGCACCATGGTTTTATCCTCCGACGGGTGTCTCAACAGGATATGCCCGATGATGGTATTCCTGATGACAGCCGTAAAGGGATACATATTGTCGCCACTGTATTGCTCCATCATATCCTCCGGCTGTGCAGGGAAGTCCTTATACCTGTCTGCACTCCACCTGCGGAACGCCTGCTTGTCCTTGCACCAACTCAGTATCGTCTCTGCATCGTCTTGATGGAATGGCCGGAGTTGCATCTGATTTTTCATATCATTCATCTGTTTGAGGCTGCAAAAATACGGATTAATGTGGAAAGCTCAAAATTTCTAGGATATTTTGCATCGATTTGTGACGAATGTTTCCTGTTTCATCATTCAATAACAAAACTGCGGGGATAGAAATCGCTATAGAAACGGCCATCGGTGGCGGTGAATTTCAAGACGCAGTAGTTCGGGTCGGTGACACCGCCGGAGTAGTACCGCTCATCGCCGTCGCGCCAGATCATTTCCTTTGTGGCCGCATCAGTCAGCACCTCCATCGTGCCGCGAAGCATCATGGCTTTGAAGCCCTCGGTATCACAAAAATAGATGCTTGCCTTGGAGTTCGCTTTATAGTGGGCTACACGTATCGAGAATGTGTTGGTAGTAAAGTAGAATGTCTTGATGCCCTCGCGCTTGCGTGGTGCCAGCATGGCTTTGATCCAAGGAAATCCCTCGTAATCAACCGATGAAATGTAGGCGATAGGCAGCGTGTCGGCCATATTAGCAATCAGTCTTTTCACATTAGCCAGAACAGGGGTTGCCTTCATGGCCTCATCGTCAGCAATCGTCAAAGTCTTGCGCCATCGTTTCAACTGAGGGAAGTAGGTTTTCATCTGGCCAATGTACTCTTCCCTGGTAATCGGCTTTTCCAATCCTTCATTCACAGCACCCACAAACTGAGCACAATGTTCTATCATCTCCTCCATGGTGCAGTCCTGCAGGAAGCGTCCTTCTCTGTAGCAGTACATGCAAAAATCTTCGTTCTTACTCCCGTCGGCATTGGTGCCGAGGACATCATTGGTGAGCGGCATTCCGCAGCTCTGACAAAATTTCTGTTCCATTGTTTTTTTCTTTTACTTGGTTAATCATCGGGTTACATCCTTGCTTTCTGCTTCTCTCCAGCTCCCCGTCCGCGATACTTCGAGCGGGCCTCGTTGAACTTCCACGTTAGGTCGAGGATGAAGGTGCGGCGGGCGGGGTTGTTGGTGGCGAGGTCGCGATAACCGTAGATGATGGCCTCGGTCTTGTTGGTGTTGAAGAGGTCGATGCAGCGCAGGTCGGCAGTCAGTGTGCCTAGGCGGCGTAGCGAGATGTCCTTCTGAATGCCGAGGTTGCCGACGATGCGGGGCCGTGTGATGCGGAAATTGTTGTACTCGCCCTTCGTGGCCCACTCCATGTCGGCACTCAGGCGAAGGGCATGGGGCAGTTCGATGGTGTTACGCCAAGAGCCGTTGAACCAGGGCTGAGAGAGGGTGACGACCTCGCCAGTGGCTGTGGGCGACTTGTAATTTTGGAACATGGCTACAACTGCCCATGTAGGATGCCAGCAGCCGATGGTCGGCCGGGCAGAGGCAACGATGGTGAGACGCTCGTAATCCTCCTGGCTGTTGATGGGGCGCACGAGGCTGACGAGCGGATTGGTAGAGCCGGGATAGGGCTCGGTGGACATCGTGATGGCATCCTTGATGCGACCGTAGCTCAGCGTCAGGTTCGCCCACTTATAGGCGGCATTCAGTACGAGGCTGTGGGTATAGGTCGGCTGGAGATAGGGGTTGCCGCTCTGGTAGGTGTAGCGATTGATATAGATGGTCGAGCTGCTCAGATTGGCGTATGGTGGACGCTCGATGTCGCGGCGATAGGAGAGTGATAGCTGCACCTTGCCGACGGGGGCGGAGATGACCGCCGTGGGGAACCAGTCGCCATAGTTGCGGCAGACTTCATCCTCCTGCTTGCCAAAGTTGAAGTAGTCGTTCTTCAGATGTTCATAGCGCAGGCCTAACTGGGCGAAGACCTTGCCGAACTGACGACCATACTCCAGGAATGCGGCAGAGGACCTTTCGTTGATTTCGGTGTCGGTGGATTTCACGGGTACGGCATCGGTAGCCGTGAAGTCGTAGGCATCCGTGCGGTGGTTGTACGAGTACTCGCCACCCAGCGAGAGATTGCCTTTCCAGACGGGATAGCCCAAGATGAGCTTTGTGGCCCAAAAGTTGTTGCTGCTGAGTGTATTGCTCTCGATGCTACGCCTTGTGGGACTGTCACCAGCCTCTGTAGTCTGCTCCTTCGTATTACCTCGCGACTGAGTGTCATCAAACAGGCCGTCGATGTTCAGGTCGACGCTCAGTTTCCCTATTCTGCCATTGTAGTAAGCGTTGAAGATGTGCTTCTTGAACTCTTCTTCCTGAGTGATGTCGCTCTCAGAATGCTCCGTGAAGATGCTGTTCTCATAATTGTCCGTGAGGAAAAGGCTATTGAACTTGCCACTGGGATGGCGGTCGTATTTATAATAGGCACCAAAACTGTGGTTTTCGTTCACCATATAGTTTACCTGCAACTGTGGCGACCAGCCTTTCCAGGTGTTCTTCGACTCCTGCGAACTGACACCCTCAATTTTGTCTTTCCCTACATAGTAGGTCAGTGTGTTGTCCTGGAACGACTTGCTGTGACCGTAACTGCCTGCCCAGAATGAGGCGGTGATGTCGAGACCGCCCGTGCGATAGTTCACGTCGAGGTTGTTGGTTGCAGAGAGTCCATACTGATACATACCTTCTGCGCTATCCTGAAACGAGAATCCCTCGCCTTGTGCTTTTTTCAACGTGATGCGCACGACGGCCTTCACCGAGGCTGCATAGCGGGCTCCGGGGTTCTGCACCACATCGACGTGCTGAATCTGATCAGAGCGCAGACGAGAGAGTTCCTTCATGTCCTGCACCCGACGACCGTTGATATACACTTCGGCATCGCCGCGCCCAATCACCTTCACGGCTCCGTCGCGCTCTGCCTCTAAGGATGGAATCTTCGAGAGGGCATCGCTCAGCGTGCCTGCTTTCTCTAGAATAGTTCCTGCCACAGTCGTGCGCATGGCGTCGCCCTTCACATAAGTCTGGGGTAGTTGCCCCTTCACAATCACCTCGCCAACCATCTGTGCCTCCTCCTTCATCTGGATGGTCAGACCATTGGCTACCTTATAGGGAAGGAAAAGCGTTTCATAGCCGATGCTCGTCAGTTTCAGCAAACCTTCACTCTGCTTGGTCACAATATTGAACATTCCGTTCTCGTCAGTCACTGCTCCCTGTACGAAAGCGGAGTCGGGCAGCGACAATAGTACTACATTCACAAACGGCAGCGGCTGGCCATTCTCATTAATCACTCTACCACCCACGTCTTGAGACTTGGCATATACTGTCATTGTGCTCATCAAGGCAGTCATCAATGTTGCCATCTTAAAACCAATACTTCTCATATTATTATACTTCCTAATTGTTTTTTATACTTACACCACCAAGAAAATTACTGGCAACAATGTGCAGGGTAGGCGCACTGTCCTTGACGTTGCGGTTCGTCTCATTGCCCACACCGCCGATGAAACTGCGGCTTTTCGTCTCGACATTCAGCCAGTCGGGCACTATCAGTTCCACGCCACCCATGAAGGTGTGGATGTCTATCTCCTCATCCTCCGTGATGACAGCCTCGCGCAAGTCCAGACGAAGCCCTCCGCAGAAAGCATCAAGTCGGGCTCCGTGGAACGGCTCACCTTTATATATATACTCGTCGCCGCCATAGAGGACCGAACAGCAGATGCGCTTTCCCTCTTCGGCAGGTGGAATGGGTCGCTGCAGCCATTGACTTGGGTCGCGACGATAACTGTCGATAACAAGATGTACACCGACATATAGCAAGACGAATATGCCGAAGTACGTGGCCCATCGACCTTCCGACATGGTTTCAAACCATCTCCACTGGAGAATACCCCACAGTGTGGCCAACTTCAACAGAGCGGCCACGATGAAAATAACGCCAATAAAAGTTCTTCTTCTCATAACCTAAAACATTTGATGATTTTGCATGATTGCGAGTGCAAAGTTAAGTGGCATCGCTGGAAGGTGCAAATATCTGGGATATTCTGTATCATTATGTGATGAATGGTAATGAAAGTGTGATGAATGACAGTAAAAGTGACGAGCGGTAGCAAATTTTTCTCTTTTCACTCTTACCTTTTCACTTTTTCTTCGTACCTTTGCCGACATCATGGATCAAGGACAGAAAGAGATCATCCGCATGCGTGTCGTCAGTACTGCCTTTACGACACTTGCCCTTGCCGTATTCAAGCCCTTCGGACTTGATGCATGGCATTGGCAGGGCTATATGCATCTGGCATGTATCTTTGCGCTGGGTGTCGTCGTGTGCATGTTGACGGATGCCGTGATGAAATATCTTGTCCGCAACCCCGTTTCTATGGACGATAGTCGTAGGGATGTCGATTATTTCATTCGCCGTAATCTGTACTTCCAGATTATCAACACCCTGCTGGTGACGCTGATGATTTGTCTCTATCGCCACTTCGCCATGAGCGGGCGTATTCCTGCCAATCACCTTTCATGGAGCAATTTCTTCGAGACGCTTTTGATTATCGCCTTCTGCTCCTTCGCCATCGGTCTTTACTGGCGTTTCAAGTTCCGCAGCCGCTATCTGGCTGAAGAACTGGCGGAAACGAAACTGCTGAATGAGCAGTTGAAGGCAATAAAGCCCTCACCTGTTTCGTCAGCCCCGGCAGATCTGACTCTAACTGGGACAACCAATGAGACCGTCACGCTTCAGGTCTCTGACCTCTTATATATAGAGGCCGTAGGTAACTACGTGAAGGTCTATCACCTTCGTGACGGGGCTGTCCGTGCCGACATGCTTCGCGCCACCATGAAACAGATGGAGGAAACGCTTCAGCCATATCCGATGATTGTCCGCTGCCATCGTGCCTTTCTTGTTAACCTCGGCCAGGTCGAGCAAATCGTCTCACATTCCGGCACTACCCAACTCCTTATCAATCACTGCCACGAATCACTCCCCGTCTCGCGCAGCAACATGTCGCAGATAAAGACCGCCATCAAAGGTCTATAATTACCATGCTCGGCGACATGCTGACTCCGACAATCTACCAGATAGAGGGCGGGATCATTGTCTCACTTTCCATGGGCAATGATGTCTGCGCCATCATTGAGTTCACAACTAATTAATTAACGGAAAAATGCTGGAGCAGAATATATCATCGACACTATAGACAAACTTATTGACATTGTTAGGTAAGTTCTGGCGTTGGCACATCAACTTCTGCCCGGGCCGGAAAGGGTACTTCACCTCTCAGAGCGACGAGAAAAAGGCGGAGCTTAGAGAAAAGTACAACTTCCAGAAATACTAAGGAATAAGGGGGCATGTAGGGATAGAGTTCTCTTTGGGAGAGGACTCTATCCCACTATCTCCTATCCTCTTCCTTTTTCTTTATTTTTACGTTGATTTATCTGGTTATATTTGTTTTCTTGCAACAAATTTATTATATTTGCACACAAAACACCTATAGACTATAGATTTCAATTAAAAATGAAGGAATATACGCATTATAACCGCATCAAGTCAGTTCTAGCAGAGAAGAATAAGACAGGAACGTGGCTCTCAAAACAGAAGGGGAGAAGCCATTATGCTATATCGCGATGGATGACCAATAAGGTTCAGCCATCTGTGGAGCAATTGCATGATATAGCAAAGCATCTTGATGTAGATGTAAGGGAATTATTAATTACATCTAAATAAATGAAGAATAAGGCAAAAAATAAATTCATATATGGATCAAACGGAACTGACTGATAATCTTGGGTATTTGCAAGACATGTTTAACAATGTACAGTTTTTGTATAATGCCCATGCCAAAGGAAACCAAGAATTAACAGACTTGGCCAATATTACTGGCTACTTGTTGTGGAATTATACAAAGTCCTTAATCGCATTAAAACATTTTCAAAATGCGACATTACGTTGTGAGCAAGACTTTGCAATAGGAGAATTATGTGTTGTTATTAATGAATGTACCAAAAAGATTATTGGTTTTAGAACAGGAGATGGTAAGATTAGGAAAGAGAGCGAGAGTCTTTGGACAGACAAAATGGGGAAGTATATCACTAAACATCGAGAATTAGCAAAAGAATATAGCTTGATAAAAGAAAGCTGGATATCTTACGCAGACACGGATGATATGCAAGGTGAGATTAAAAATATTCGAGATATCACGACTCATGGTGATGACAAATTAGATAAACTTATAAAATTACGCGACACATCAATTTCTGATGTAATTAAATATTTTGACAAATGGGGAAAGATCATGTGGCCTACTGCCAATTTTGTATTTACATGCTTTGAAAATGAATGTCAACAAGAAATAAATAAAAGAAAGCTATACATATGATAACAAGAAGTCAATTTGAAGAGATATACCCACTTGTAAATGAAATAGTGGCATTCTCAGACTCATTTGCAAATGAGGACAATTCATTGTTTAGATACTTTAAAACTATGGGAAAAGTATATGGTTCTAATGACCTTATTAAGATTATACGTTCTAATATACTTTCCGATTTGCTTCATTGTTATTTTACTCTTGGTTATCAGCAAAATTACAACAGTAATTGTTATGTATTATTTGATTTGCTTCAGTATGCTTTTTGGTTTGATACGAATCATTTCTCATATGAAGATTTCGTAAAATATACGAGTTCTCAATCTAATGCATCTTACTTTCTCAAAGGCTTTAACAACGCAAAAAGGGATAAGAATTCTGGACTGTTTCCTGCTCTTTGCATAGACTTAATTAAAGTTGACCAATTAAAGTGTGTTGAGTATCTTTCTATCCTTAAAGAAATAGCCATCATGCTATTTAAAAACACAGATGAGAAAACAGAACAAAATGAAGAATTAATTAATGCCCTATTAACAGATATAGAGTCTTTCTCAGTATCCTCTGATTATATTAATGAGGGGAATCAAATTGATAATAGAAAATACCATATGGTTACAAATGAAGAATATGAAGAACTTTATCTTCTTGCAAGAAAGATGGTCAGTTTTGTGAATCTACTTACTAACAAAGCAGATTGCAATTCAGAATTATATAAATACTTGGAATCTATAGGCTATGAATTTAACAACGACCGTACATTAAAAGGCTTTGTACAATTATTCATTGAATATGACATTCTTAATTGCTATTTTTTTCTTGGTTATCAACAAATATACAATAGAGAACTATATATACTATTAGATATGGTTGCGTATGGCTTTCATATTCAAGATGTTCCATGGTCATACAATGAGTTTCAGAATGTATATTGGCAATATGGTGATTATTTCTGCGAAATATTCGATATAAAAAAGAATCACTTAAAGTCAACGGATTTTCCATCCTTATATATTTACTTAAGTGAAGTAGATGACACAAAAGCTGATGAATATATCCGTCTTCTTCAAAAGATTGCTAATTTCTTGTCCAGAAATAAAGATGAGATGTCAAATGAAAAAGATCCACGAATAGATTTCCTGTTAACTTATCCGCAAGCTTTTTTGCATTCCGAAGATGATATAAATGAGAGCCTACTAATTGAAACTGATAGAGACATTAAACAAATTGAAGAAGAGTGTAATGAATACAATACAGATAACAGCTCTCAGAATATGAATTTATTAAAAGATAAAAGATATAATGGAATCTCTTTTGAGATAACAAAAGAAGCATATAGCAATGGGTATTTTAAACTTTACCTCCGTGTTACGAACTTCACTGACCATAGAATAAATATAAAGGTTGAAATGGATTATATTTCGATTAAGCATGGATTGAAGAAAATTTGGGCTCCACAAGAAACTATTCCTGAAAATACTTTTATTGTATTTGACTATTCTTATGAGGATATTACTACAGCCTTTGATGGTGATCGTATAGAGATGATCGTTAATGACGGAAATTTTGCAACTTTAAGGTTGCTTAGAGAGAGGGGCCAATGGATTATAATTGAATCCATCGAAAGAAGTACATATAATAAAGAGTTAAAGAATAGAATAGAACATTTTGAAGCAATTGATGAACAATTTGGGATAACTCTTCAAAACTTCTCAGTTAAGGTGGTAGACGAAAACTCCCTTAATTTATTCTGTGAAGTTCTTGCCTTAAATGGTGAAGTACCCCAAAAAGGCTTCAATGTTGAAGTTGCCATATATGATTCTGAGAACTCTATAATATATCAAACAAGTCTTAGTAAGTATGACGGGGAATTTAAAGGATTTGAAGTTTTCAATTTTGGAACTATAAGACTGGACATTCCAGTCGACGAGATTAGTAAAATTAGAATCTATCCTACACGATAAGATTATCATAGAACATTTTCAGATAAGTAAACATATTATTATGGAGATACAAAAGGAACTTGATTTTAAAGGACTTCGTTTAGAGTTACTTCAAGCGGATATTGACAAAGAAGATTTTCCTCGTGAACGCTTTCGGGCAATTCTAAGGATTAAAAATGTGAGTGAAACAAAAAAGAAAATATCCATAAAAGAAGATAGCACGAAGTATATCTCAAGAAAGTATGGTTTGGAATATGCCTATCAGATAATTCCATACCAGTTTGCACGAAGTGATGGAGAATTTATAACTCCAGACTCCTTTGTAGATATTAAAATTAGGTTTGATATCGTCAAAGAATCTTATAGTGGAGACAGGATGGAAATAGAACTAAGAGACTTAGCCATGATTCCACTTTTCTATTTAGATAATCAGTGGTATTGGAGTACTAATGAGATTGAATACTTTGGAAGTCAAACTGAATTAAGACAAGAAATTACTCGTGAAGAGAAAAAATTGCTAAAGAAACAACTGAAAAGCAAAATCGAGCATTTTGAATCAATAGACGAGAAATTTGGGTTGTCGCTTCAGAACTTTTCTTTTGAAATCACCAATTGGAACACATTGCAAATTTTCTGTGAAGTCCTAACTTTAAATGGAGAAACTCCTAAAGAAGATTTTAATGTTGAATTGGCTATCTACGATTCAGATAACGATATCGTGCGTTTGGAGAATATATCAAAGGATGGCGATGATTTCAAAGGGTTTGAAATCTTTGAGTTTGGTCCAATAGAGTTAGATTTTCCCATAGACGAAATAAGTAAAATCAGAATATATCCCACACGATGAATACGGAATTACTAAAATTGAGAGAGTCTCTTATAACTGAGGCAAAGAGTTCTCCTATGCTTTTGTCTGATTTGGCAGGTTTGGAAGCATATGTGTCTGAGAGTTACAATTGTCGTTCGTTTATTGAACTTTTACAGAATGCTGATGATGCTAAGGCTACTAAGTTTTACGTTAAGCGTTCTGGTGATTATTTGTTCGTTGCCAACAATGGCCGTCCTTTTAATATAAAGGATTTAGAAAGCCTTTGCCGTAGTGCATCCTCCAACAAAGTAAGAGGAGCAACAATTGGCTATAGAGGAATTGGCTTTAAATCCGTAGTCAGTTTCGCGAAAGAGGTACATCTGATAAGTGGCGACTTTGCGATAACATTCTCAAAAGAGTTGTCAAAACAAATCGTTCCACAGGCTAATAAAGTGCCTTTGATAAGAATTCCTCACGAATTGGATAAGTCCATAAGAATTGAATTGGCTGGAGAAATAAGAGAGATACAAGATGAAGGGTTTAATACAATCTTCATTTTCTCTGGTGTGTTGGCTAATCAAATAGATGAAGAGTACACTTCATTTGCTAATACAACATTATTATTTTTGAATAGTATTCAGGTTATTAAGATCCACTTAAGTAAAAAAGTAACTGCAAATATTGCCGTAATTGAGGAAAACGAAAAAGGGCGCATCTTAAGAGTGTCAACAACTGATGCTATATCTAATTGGTTTGTATGTTCAAATTCCACATGCAGTATAGCATTCTCTATGAATAAAGACAAGGTTGATAGACTTCCCAAGAGCGAGGCTATTATCCATGCTTTTCTCCCTACAGAAGATAGTTGCGGATTAGGAGTTGTGGTAAATGGCGATTTTAGTACAGATCCTTCTCGTAGACATCTTATCATGGACGAGACAACTATAAATGTTATATCGAATCTTGCTCGGCTCTATGCATCTTTGCTAAAATATGCTTTAGCAAATAAAGACAGGAATATGGTTGATGCATTGATGCCATATTTTGATCTCAAACTGATTCAATTGATGAAGCAATCATTTGAAAGAGAATTTGCAAAAAAGATTAAAGAAGCTTTTGGCAAGGAACTCTCAAACATAAGACTTGCTCCTTCATGGTTGAATGCTGAGGATTTCGCCAAAATTATGGAAGCTTCGAACTTATCATTTATAGCTTCAGAATGTAGTGAAGTCATAGGATTGAACGATCTCTTGAAATATTTAGGGAATAAGCCTGAAGATGTTGATTCATTAATAAAGAAAGTTAGTAAAGCAGAGATTTCTGTGTTGGGATATGCTCAAATAATGGCAGCTGGAATAAAGGGGGCATTGATGAATCATAGGTTTTCTTCTTTAACCACCACGCCTTTAGTTATTTCAAATGGCAGGTTATGCTCTCTAAAAGAAATTAATGACGACGAAGAAGAAATAGATGAGAGCTACGTTCAATTACTGTTAGACTGTGGCATTTCTGAGAATGACATTTCCCAGTTCCTCAAGAAAATAGGATTATCCAAGATAAATGAAATACAATTTTCTGATGACGACGATGATGATTATACTTTTAATGATGAAGAAGATGACGACGAGGATCGTTCTGGTAGTGAGGAATCATATAATCCCACAAGTGTTTCTCAATGGTTTAACGATGCAGATTCCTCTTCTAAACAAGTTGTAAATAATGACGGAATCCAAAAATGGAGAAGCGCAGAAGAAAACACTTTAGCAGTATTAAATGCAAATGGATTCAGACTTAAGGATGTAAGTAAACAAAATCTCGGATTTGACTTTGAAGGAAGTGACCCAAACGGAAGAAATATTTATATAGAAGTAAAATCTATAGATTATGTTGGGCAAAAGTTCAGAATGACAAACAACGAATTTGCTGCAGCACAATATAAGCCTGGAAACTACTATCTTGCTCTTGTTTATCAAAACAAAGATTCATTCGAAATAAGTTTGATAAGAGATCCTGTTAATCGACTTAATTTGACTAGACAAGTCGTGCAATGGGTTTGGGAATGCACAGATTATGAATATAAGCCGATGAGATTTAAAATATAGTCAATAATTGAATAGAGTATTTTGTTATGGATAATAGTAATTATTGTTTTGTAATTCAGCCTATTACAGAAAAAAAATATAAAAAGAGGTACGAAGATGTATATGCGCCTGCTGTAACAGCAGCAGGATTAACTCCTTATAGAGTTGATTTAGATCCTTCTGTTAGAAATATTATAGACGAAATAGAGAAGAAAATAGAAAATTCTTCTATTTGTTTAGCGGATATTTCTGTTGACAACCCCAATGTATGGTATGAACTTGGGTATGCATATGCAATTGGAAAAGATGTTGTGATGGTGTGTGATGAAAATAGAAAAAGTTTCCCTTTCGATATTGGTCATAAAAGCATTATACCATATATTTCTGAGTCACCAAGTGATTTTTCGAAGCTAAAAGAAGAAATTATTAGCAAAATCAAGGCATATTTGGCAACTGGGGCTACCAATAAAAAAATGATAGAAACACCAGTTAAAAGTACTGACGGTCTTCAATCATACGAAATCGCTCTTTTAGCCTATTTGATAGGAGAGCAAATAACGGATGAACAAGACGTTAGCGTTTATACGCTAAAAGGTCAAATGAGTCGAGCAGGTTTTAATGAAATTGCAACAAGTATAGGTATCAGATTGCTACAAAGAAAATCATTTGTAGAAACATCTATTGCTCATGATTGGAATGGCAATGAATATAATGCTTGTAAACTAACTTCCAAAGGTTTAAATTTTATTTTGAACAATGTTAATCTTTTCAATTTAAGTCAAAATACTAAAGATACGGTAGATCTGGATTCATTACCTTTTTAGGCGGTAATACTAAGATTTATTTGTTGTTGATTTTTAATAGTTCATTTCTTTGCAAAATAGATATGAATGATGATGAGAATGCAATAAAAGAAGAATTGTTCAAAAGTGAGCGGGTGACACTGGAATGCAAGAGGGCGAAGGCTGAGGTGCCAAAATCTGTATGGCAGACCTATTCGGCTTTTGCTAATACCATAGGCGGACAGATTCTGCTTGGGGTGGATGAAGACTTGCAGGAGAAAGTTGGATTCATCTATTTAAAAGTATTCGAAAAGAATAATAACAATTAATAAAATAACGTTTTGATGATATGAGCAAAGACCGTAAGAATTATCCCAGCCATAATTCGTCTATTATTGATGATATAAAGCAAATCATCAATGTTGGGCGACAAAATGCATATACAGCAGTAAATGCTGCAATGATTTCCACTTATTGGAATATCGGCCGGCGGATTGTAGAGGAAGAACAACATGGAAAAGAAAGGGCGGAATACGGCAAAGAACTGATAAAAATGCTTGCTGTTGAACTGACACATGAGTTTGGTAATGGCTTCTCCGAACGTTATCTGCGTGCATTCCGCCAGTTCTATTTGGTTATTCCTAACTATGAGATTTGGAAATCGCGATTTCCAAATCTATTGTGGACACACATATACAGATCGCTTCGTGTAGGTGATGAGACTGCAATCAGATGGTATTTAGAAACAGCCTCTCATGAGATGTGGAGCGTAAGAACGCTCGACAGGAATATCAGTACGCAGTATTATGAACGCCATTTTCAACAACCAGTACTGCCTTCCCAACAAGAGGATACTGAGGCAAGCGAATTGATAAAAAGTCCTGTGATTGCAGAATTTCTCGGGTTAAAACAAAACACATCATTTTCCGAGTCTGAACTAGAGAATGCCATTATTGAGCACCTCCAAGAGTTTATCATGGAAATGGGGCGCGGATTCGCATTCATGAAGCGTCAACAATTGATTAGAACGGAGTCAAAAGATTACTTCATCGACCTTGTCTTTTATAATGTCGTATTGAAATGCTATGTGCTTATAGACCTCAAAGTTGGGAAAATAACACATCAAGATGTGGGGCAAATGGACATGTATGTTCGTATGTATGATGAATTGAAACGGACGGAGGGAGACAATCCAACCATAGGCATTGTACTCTGCTCTGAAACTGATGCAGATATTGCAAGGTATTCAATATTGAAAGGAAACGAACAGATATTCGCAACAAAGTACAAACTGTATTTGCCGACAGAAGAGCAATTACGAAAGGAAATAGAGCGACAAAAGGAATTTTTCATAATGCAACACCAAACAGAAGAGAAATCATCCTCTTCATAATAGAAATAATATTCGCACTTTGCAATCGAAACGAGATATGAGCAAACAGAATAATGAAATAGAAAATAGTGAGCCACGTTTGGTGAAGTCTCATGACGTGAAACTGGATGTCGAGTATGCAGAGTGGATAGCATAAGTGAAACACCGCTATCGCTCGGCTCAGGTGAAGGCTGCCGTAAAGGTGAATGGTGAGAATATACCACGGAAGCATCAAAATTGCAACGACCCATTGCAGAAATTGTCCTCATGACCGGTATCGTTCATGTCACAGGGACAGAGGTGAGTGACATACTGATGATTGGAGTTGCAAGGTGGCAAAAGTCTATAATATTACTGACTCTACGGCTCTCGTTGATCTTGTCATCCATAACTTCAGTGATAATGAAACAACTATCGCCCTCCGCTTTGAACGTGGTGACTGGTATGTCGATGATTTCAATCCCACAGATGATGGTGAGGATGACAAGGCTTATTTCCGCCGTATCATATCGGAATATGACACCAAAAACCGTGGACATTAAAAAGAACAGGAACTACTGATGAAGTTTGAGGGCTGAAGTCTGAGGGAACTTTTGGTTCAGGGTTAAGGGCGAAAGATGTAAGATGTCTGATGTCTGATGTAAGAAAGTGCACTTTTTTGATGAAATGATTGGAGGTTTCAAAAAAAGTTAGTATTTTTGCGAAAGAATGTTTAACCTTTACAATTGTGAAGCCCTATGAAGAAAATCTTTTTTAGTTTTTTGGTGTGTGTGTTAGCCGTAAGCGTACAGGCACAGAGCAAGATATATACGTATGAAGACGCAAAGAAGGATGCCAGCATTACACTGCCGGTGTATGTTAAGGAGAATGAGTCTTCGGGACTTGTTATGACTATGAACCCTGAAGAACGGTGGCTGGTGCATCATTATCGTAAACCTGCCGATGCTAAGAAATACGAAAATGTGTTCATTTCTTTCGTGGTTGAGCTCAACGGCACACTCTCAAACATCCAGGTGCAGGGATGGGATTTACAAACAAAGACGAAGACCACCAAGCTGCTGCCATCCGTTGAAAGAGAAGTGACTCGTGTGATAAAAGCTATGCATAAATGGACACCTGCCAAAAAAAATGGCAAATCCATCCGCTATAGGTGTGAATTTAATTTCAAAATACATGAATTTGAATTGGATCCTAACGAGGATGCAGAACAAGCAGAAGAATTAGACTCCAACCATGTATACGAACTTGTTGAAGAAATGCCAGAATTCCCTGGTGGTATCGAGGCTTTATTTAAATGGTTATCTGAGAATATTAAACCTCATGAGGAAATAGGACGCTGTGTTGTGGAGTTTATAGTGGAGAAGGATGGCTCCTTATCAAATCCGAAAATCAGAAAGTCTAAAACTCCGAAACTGGATGCCGAAGCCATCCGCTTGGTGAAAGCTATGCCCAAGTGGAAGCCTGGCAAGGAAAAAGGCAAAACCGTCCGTGTGAAGTACTCGCTTCCCATTGCCTTCAAATAAAAACAAATATGCAATCCTCTGATTTAACGGATATGGGTAACCAATGCAGGACTGATAATATGTTCGTAGGTGAGAACCACCTCTGCATTCAGCAACACACTATGCTCAACACATCACTGGTTGCTTTCAGTGAAGAAATCCTGAAACAGACAGGGTATAGCCTTTCTAGAAATGATAACCAGAGGAAAACCTTCGAGTGTGAACTTCCCGTATTCGGTTCTTGCTCTGTCACAGTCCATGACTCTGGCATTAGCGGAAAAGACCTGATAGGGCTGGTGATCGTAATGACCAAAAGAAAAATCAGTGAGGACGAAATGATGCCCATGCTTGAATATATGAAGCAAACCATTGACACGGAGCCATATTACGATGACCACGGATATGGCGGAAGTCCGAGACCTCACGAAATTGATCTCCGCTGGGATCTTCCACAAGGGAGGTTGGACATGACATGGGATGGATTCAGCAATCCTTGTGAAACGGACTGTGTCGCCATCTCTCTCAGAGACTGCGCTTTCCTGCAAGCCGTTGAGGACAAGGATAGTTATGGCTACTCCCATTACGAGGATATAGATTGAGGTACAATATGGATAATAATATATATGCACTCAGAATTAAGAATAAGAGAAAATTATTCATGTCACAGGGACAGGTGAATGACAACTAATATCTGATGCAAGATAGGCAATAGAGGAAACGACGAAAGCGTTATAAGGATGATGGCAAACGTGACAGATGTGGCACGTTGGCTTTTCAGGTAAGAAAGAATATGATGGGATTATTTGCAAATAAGATAGGCGGAATTGCAAATAAGATAGGCGGAATTGCAAATAAGATAGGCGGAATTACAAATAAGATACTCGTATTGTTTGATAGGAGTATCAGAATTCCTCGCGCGCATGCGCGCATACATAGAGTTTTTTACCCTTGCAACCGTTGCCACCTTGCAATACTTTCTGAAAATCAGTATGTTACGTGTGACAACGAGGTGACAAGGGTGACAACGAATGGCGTTTTTGCCCTAAATATTCACTCAACACAGTTACTATGTTTACCAAAATACTGCATGTGGGTTGTGAAGCCCGGGGCTCCGTGGGACGAAGCCCCGGGCTTCGAGGGGCGAAGGTGCCGCCTCCAAGGGTCGGAGGTGCCGCCTCCGTGGGGCGAAGGTACGGGCTTCGTGGGGCTTGGGGATTATCTCTAAGGGTCTTGGAGATAGTTCCTTTACCCCCTAAAGGATGTCTTGCGTCACCCATAGGAGATATCGGAGTACCCCCTTAGGAGGTATCGGAACGAGGGATAAACTATATCCTTATCAAATGGAGGCGTTAATCGTAATGAAAACAGGCTTTAGTCGGTAGGAAAGTGGGCTTCAGTCGGTAACTGAATGCCCCTCAGTCGGTAACTGATTTTTATGAATTCCGCAAAACATATAACCTTATAACATGACAGGGCGCAAACCCCGATAACCAGAGGCTTTATGGCATGTTACATGTTTGGCAAACATGTAACATACATATAACATAATTGAAGCATTAAAAAAATCCAAACTACTGATGAACAGCGGTTTGGATTCTCTTTCAGTCGGGATTACTGGAGCGTATTGATATGAATCTACCGCCGTAACTTATTCATTTTCAACAGTCATTTCTTGTTAATTGGATTATTGTCTGCCGAATTTTCGCTTTCAAATAATAATCGAAAAGAATTATTAATGAGACGATTATATAACTCATCTCGACTATTTTCCTGCCAGTTTCTGCCCCAACTGCTCAACTAACCGCTGGATTTCCTGCTGCTGCCGGACAATATGTGAGGACTTCAACCTGATGAGTGACAGCAGCTCGCCAACGGTGATATCCGCATCCTCACCCTGGTTTGGAGACATCTCATACAGTTCTCCGACACTAACTCCCATCACGGCAGCCATCTCCTCAAGTACTCCAGACTTCACGTCACCAGACTTGAGGATGCGAGTCCAGTCCTGCTCGTACTTGATGGTGGGCATTTTCTCCGACAGCTCCTTCTGCGAGAAGCCGCTGTGCCCGATAATCCATTTTACTCTTTCTCCTGTCATAATTAATGTTTTAAAGTTATTATTTCTTAAATATATAATTGTTTTGCGTTATTATTCCGCAATTTGTCTTATATTTGTGCCGTGAAACAAATTGTTACGTTGCGAAATTACGAAAAATCTTTTGAATTAGAACCAGTAAATTTAAAAAATTAGCAAAAATGGTATTTAGTGAGTACATCAACAGTTTGCCTGGCAGATCAAACCCGAAAGTGGATGTGATCAATAAGATTGCCAAGGCTTGTCTTGTCGGCAGGGCAACAGTCTATCGTTGGGCTTCTGGCGTATACACGCCAGACGCTCTGAAGCGTAAAACCATCTCTGAGGTGCTGCGCATTCCGGAGGAAGAACTATTTCCAAATGCGTAACATGGAGAGTGTAGAGTTCTATAAGACTCCTGACGGAGTCGTGATGATGAAGCCGGTGGACCAGCCTGTCAGGGTCCTTCATCAAGGATGCCGTGAGGAGGTGGTGGATCTGCTAGGTCTTATCCGTGACCGCTATCCTGATGCGTTCGATGCTCTCTGCAGGGAGTACACCAGGAGTGAGCCGAACCGCATGCTCTATGAGTTCAACATCGTGAGCAGGTTCATCCGTTGCAACTGCGGGGAGTATGACACGCACACCATGGACATCGACGCTGACGGATTCTTCCGCTTCGAGCAGGTAGGATGCCCGCTGCGGGGCAACGAGTGCCGCTGGGAGGGTGTCATCTGCAACCCGAGGATAAACACCATGCTGACTGACAGGGAGCTGGAGATTGTGGGACTGATAGCCCGTGGTCTCCGCTCCCAGGAGATCGCAGACGAGCTCTCGATCTCTCCTACCACTGTCAACCGCCACCGTGAGAACATCAAGGCTCGCCTGGGTGTCCGTACGGTGGCACAGTTGGTGTCATACTATTATGAGCATATCAAACCACATAATTAATACGCTTTCCCCGCAGCCGCCGTGAGGTTCCTGCGGTTTCCTATAGAAAACAAACAAACAAACAATATAAATAACATTATGTATACAGTAGAGCAATTCGAGAACGCCATCGACGCACTGGATGCCGATGTTCAGAAACAGGAAGTAAAGCTGCTGCCCCGCGGTGCGGTGCGTGAGTTTGTAGGCTACATCGGCGGTGTCCGCCATATATGGACTACCAGTGGAGAATGTCTAAAGAAGGGGCGTGAGCGTGTCCCTGAGTTGGACTTGAAGTTTGAGTGATATGCTGGTAGATGTTGACAGTCGCCGTCTGTACTCCATCCAGGACCTTACCCTGGACGAGTTACATGCCCTGCGCCGTGCCATCCGCCATGCAGATCTGCCTGACCGTGGCATACTGGAGAGGTTGCGTAAACATCTCGAGAGCGTAGAAGAATAATGAGAACAACCAATAAAAACAGTTTATTATGAACACAACGAATGTAGCAAAGATTAACGGTGTCAGCCTGCAAGTAGTGGCTGGCGAGCGTGAACAGTTAGTGGCCATTAAGCCAGTGTGTGAAATCTTAGGTGTGGACTTTTCAGCCCAAAGAGCGAAATTGAAAGAACACCCAATTTACGGTCCAACCATGGTGCTGAGCACCACAGTTGGAGCAGACGGAAAAGAGCGCGAGATGACCTGCATCCCCCTCCAGTTCTTCCCAGGCTGGCTTTTCTCCATCAATCCGGACAACGTCAAGGAGACAGCCCGTGAGAATCTCATCAAATATCAACTTGAGTGTAACAGGGTTCTTTTCGACTATTTCTTCAGCCGTGCGGATTTCGCACAGAAGAAGGAGGCGGAGTTCTCCCGTCAGTTAGAGATAGTGACTACGGCAAAGAAGAATTTCCGTGACGCTAAACTCGTGCTTAACGAAGCGGAGATGAAACTGAGACAGATTAACGCCCAGACGTTCGAGGACTATGTGGCAGGCAACCGCCAACTCACCATCCCCGGATTCTAGCCCCTCCCGGCAGCCTTCAGGATGCACTGGTTGATGAAGTCGGCTCGCTCGTTGCGGGGAATTGCCTCGATGATGTCGACCACCTCCTGGGTGGCGTTGAAGAAACAGGTCTTGGCGTACTTCTTCTTGCGTCCAGAGCCTTCCCTGGCTCCGCCCCATGATTTGTTGTATTCTTTTTCCATAAAGTTAAAAATTTGGTTATATGAATAATTATACTTATCTTTGCAGAACAAAACCTGAAGTTGGGGAGGTTTCCCTCCCCGTTTGGTGTCAAATCCAGATTTCGAATCTCATTTTGACTTTCCAAACCCTTAATGAAATCGTGACTCTCATAAGGCTTCAGGTTTTTTCTTTCCTACTAGAGAAGAATAGAGAGGGTAATCCACGTGGCATTGTATCCATACAGGTTTGTCAGGGGCATAAGTCAATGGAGCCGGGCGGAGCGCTATGCGTTCTACGCGTTCCTGTTGTCGCTATTGGATTATCTCAGGGGATGCGGTTAGAGCCAGTGGCAGAGAATCTTTATGATGATGGCAAGCGACAGGAAGATAACAGCCCTGTCGTTACTCTCCGCTTTCTTTGCTTGATTTGTTGTCTTCATATCTCCGGCTCTACTGTTTTCCTCCGCAAAGATACGAATAAATTTCGTCCCGTGGTAAAAAATACCGGAAAAAGTCAGGATAAAGTGTTTGTGTCCGACCAAAGGGAGAGGAAAATGCCCCGCTACGAATACCGTGCGGGGCTGCTCTCCTGCTTTGTCAAAAGAGATGCTGAACCGTCAGAAGGCGAGTGCAGCCTTGGAGAGTTTGTCGCTGAGATCCTGCAGTGCCTCACGCATCCGCTGGCTCTCACTGGGAGTGAAGGAGGCTCTCTTGCCGTTCACCATATTGCCGTTCACTTTCTGCATAAGCCATCCCCGGCTCTTGCCGAAATAGGTCTTGGCGATATAACTCAGGCTGACAGCCTCGGTGATGCTGCCTATCTTGTGACGGGCAACCAGTTCCTCGGTCGCCATGGCGGCAGCCTCTTTCATGTTCTCACTGATCTTGCCGATGCCGTCAAGAAACTGTTCCGTAGATATCCGCTCCGTCTGGGGAGTCTCGTTGACCACGTTGTCGAAATACTTCTTGGTCTGCTGGTCTTTGATGTTGTCTGTTATTCTTTTCATAGTTATGTGTTTTTTGTAAACTCACTGTCATATCAGCGACAGGAATCTGGCTATTGCCAGTATAGTGATTGGTATAGCCGGAATAGTCATCGGGCTTTTAACATGGCTATTTCCGTTTTGAGTGCAGTGATTTCCCGTTTTGCCTTAGAGAGGTTACACCCCTGGATGAACAGTGCCAGTGCCATTACGAGCAATGCCAGTCCTACGAAAGATGTTGATTGCGGCTTCTTTTTCATTTTGACAAATGTTAGTTCAACACCGCAAAGATACGAAGAAAACGGTAAAAATACATACCTGATGCAGAAAAATCGAAAATTTTATGCGAAAAGTTTGGACGTTTCAAGGATATTCCCTATCTTTGCACCGTCAAATCTTAGAAGCGGTGCAGAGACCGCTGGAATCACATCCAGCCTTTTTTGTATCCACACCTTATTGGAAAATAATAGGATTACCACGCCGTGTCGGGAGTCGGGAAACCGCCCCGGGGCTTCTGCTTCTAAGAGCCTGACAGCACGTAGCGTGGTTTCTGTTTGTCAAAACTTAGAAGATTATGGAATCAAAGAATTATGTGATTCGCGAGAACGATGTGCAGCGTGCGTATTTCTGCCAGCTGCAGGTGTCCAACAAGTTCAGGAAGACGATGTCGCCCCAGGAGTCGGAGCTGGTCGACTGGATCGCCTCCACCTTCTGCCACCGCATGTCGGAGACGTACGACCGCTTCGAGGAGTGCGTCAAAGCCATCGAGTGCCGTATGGAGACCGTCAACCAGCAGCACGACCAGACGGGTCCCTTCCTGGTGATGACGTGGTCGCCCGTCAGGAGGTGGGAGAGCGGCTTCATCCGCATCGAGCGCACCAGCGGACGGCACCAGAGCGTACTGCTGCCCGTCATCGACTACCGTGGATGTGTGGTACTGGAGTGATTTTCAATTAAATTTTGTTATTTACGCAATTATTTTGCGACTAAAGACCATATGATTATGAAGATTAAGACCTCGTTGCCACCAGAGAGACAGGAACTGTTCTGCCGCTTCACGGAAAACGTGACACAAGGTTGTATCGGGATGACCGACAGGGGACTGGGTGCAGTCTTTGAGTTCCTGCGGGATGCTGAGAGCGTTGACCGCAAGGGCTGGAAGGCTTATCGCAAGAGTCATTCCGCCCGTCTGTCCACAAGCAGCCACGCTTCGTCGGCTTTATACGACTTTCTGGCGTTCTGTGGCATACAGGCAGGATCTCGGCGTAAAAAGGCAAGAAAGCAATTGATGGAGAAACGGTCTGACCTGAGCGAGAAGGCGCAGCAGATGCTCAACGACTTTTCCGAGTGGCTTGTCAAGGAGAATGCGTATTCAGAGACAACAGTGAGAGGGTATATCTTCGCCGTGAAGAATTTTCTCCAGTACACAACCGTAGTCACTACGGAGTCGGTCAAGTCATATAGTGACACCTTGGAGAGCATCGGCTATAAGCCCAGTAGCATCAATCACCATCTTAACGCTGTCGGAGCCCTGGCGTGTATGCTGGGCAAGCATATTGAGGTGAAACGCATCAAGGTGCCCAAGACACTCTCGCTGGAGAACGTGCCCACCGAGCGGGAGATGAAGCAGTTGCTGGACTATTGCCATGACCACTGCGAACGTCTCTACATCTTCATCCGCATTCTGATGACCACGGGAGCCCGCCGACACGAGTTCCTGAAAATGACCTATGAGATGGTGGCCGATGGGCGCGTTGACCTGAAGGGTAAGGGTGGCAAAGTGCGCCGGTTCTTCTTCAGCAAGAATGTACGGAGAGAGGTGGCCGCCTTTGCCTCACGCAACGGTCTGAGCGGTATCATCTGTTCCAACAGGTACGGCAGTCCAATGAGTGACAGGGGGCTTCAGGCACTTCTGAGGCATCACGGGCGTAAGGCAGGTCTGCGCCCAGAGGTGCTCCACTGTCACGCCTTCCGCCACTACTTCGCCAAGATGTATGTCAAGCGCTGCAAGACGAAGGATGTGACAGAACTTGCAGAACTTCTGGGGCACTCGAAACTCGACACAACCGCCATCTACCTGCAGCGGAGTCAGAAAGAGCAGGAACGTCTATTCAACAAAAACGTGGACTGGTAATGAGAGAAACAATAAAAAAACTTGCACAGTACGCAGAGACCCGTCATATCGACATTTCGGACGCCTTCGGGCGGATGCTTGATTTCTTCATCGGTACCTTCGATGTCGGGCGGCTTATCGATCAGCGGTTTAACATGCCTGCCATCTTCGAGAAACGCCGTATCGACGACCCCGAACTGGCAGAACTTCAAGAGCGTTGGATTCGTATCACCTGCAAGGAGATCGATAAAAACGGAGCCTACGATTTCTTCGGCACGATGTACGAGGAAATGGTACAGGGGAAATTCAAGGCTGCTGCAATGGGGCAGTTCTTCACGCCTATGTCGCTCTGTATGGCCATGGCCGATGCGGTAGGTGCCGGAAATGGGGTTATCGAGGACAGCGCCTGCGGTAGCGGTCGCACGCTGCTGGCTCACTGGGCGAAGGCTGACCGCACGAAGCATTTCTACTACAAGGGTGCTGACCTTGACCCTGTGAGCGTAAAAATGTGCACTCTGAACATGACAATCAACGGGATGACAGGCATCGTCACTCACGCCAACAGTCTGACGGGCGAGGTATTCGGGTGTTACGTGGTGAATGAAGTAAAATATCCTCTGCCTTGCCCCGCCTGCAGTATCAGATGTGTTTTTAGGAACAAATAGAAAAAAATGTAGATATTATGGACAGGATTTATATTAGTGGCAAAATCGGCGAGGAGGTCATCAGCGAGGCTACCCGCCAGAAGTTCGCCAAGGCGGAGAGAGCGTTGGGCGAACACTTTAATCTCGATTTCTGCGAAATTATCAATCCAGCCTCGGAAGCGTACCAGGAGACCATGGACGTGGACTTCAGGTGGCGACAGATTCCGAAGAACCTGCCGGACATTCTGCTGTACGACCTCCAGTGGCTCAGGACGTGCGACGCCATCTGTCTGCTGCACGACTGGGGGGAGTCATCCGGTGCCCGTGCGGAACTTGCCTTCGCCCAGGCTACGGGGATAAGAGTCTACGAGATGAGCCAGTACGGAGAGTTAGCGATATGGGAACCAAAAGAGAAAAAATAGCGAAGAGGGACGTCCTGCCCAGGAAGCACTGGACTGACGAGGAGCAGGCTTTTGTCGAGCGGAACTTCGGCAGGATGTCGTTTGAGGACATGGGCTGTCACCTCGGCAGGACGGGACGTGCCGTGCGCCTGTACTGCCTCCGCAAGAAAATGACAGCCGGAGGACGTACCGTGAAGCGCAATCTTCTCGTCGAGTTGCTCCGGCTGAAGTTCCGGAACCTTGAGGACTTCACCCCGTCGAGAGCTTTCTATGAAGCCGTCGGCATCGGTCAGCGCCGGTACTGGATGCTGTTCTTCGGCAGGAAGCAGATCACCGGAGAGGAGTACTGCAGGATTGCTGACTACCTTGGTGTCAGCATGCAGGAGGCGATGGACTCCCGCCAGTTGGAACTTTTCTCCAATGACGAAATGGGGGGGGTAGAACAGGAATCTGAGTGTCTTAACAGAAAGGGACAGTGATATGATGAATCTGAATGATACGATAGAGAAAGTCAAGAAAGCCGCCAATATAGTCGATGTGATAGGCGAGTTCGTTAAGCTCCGCAAGGCTGGTGTGAACTATAAGGGCATCTGCCCGTTCCATGACGACCACACCCCGTCGATGGTGGTCAGTCCCGTCCGGCAGACGTTCAAATGCTTCGTGTGCGGAGAGGGGGGCGATGTCATATACTTCCTTCAGAAGCACGAGAACCTGACGTTCACGGAGGCTCTCGAGTGGCTCTGCAGGAAATACAGCGTCGAGATGCCCAAGCGCCAGATGACCAGCGAGGAAGAGGAGGAGTACAAGAGGCGCGAGTCACGCCGTATCGCCATAGCCGCCGCAGCAAGGTTCTACCAGGCTCACTTAGGAGAGGCGGCATCCTTTCTGTCCGCCAGAGGCTATGAGGATCTTGGCGAGAAGGTGCTCTCTGTGTTCGGGGTCGGTTATGCCCCTGCAGGCAATGTCGTCTGTGATCGGCTGACCAAGGAGGGATACAGCCTTGACATCCTGAAGGAGGTGGGCGTTGTCGCTGAGTCTGACCGTGGACCTTACGACGTGTTCCGTGACCGTGTGATGTTTCCGTTCTACGACCTCCGTGGCAACATCATCGGCTTCAGCGGTCGTCAGGTGACCCCGAGGGAGAACTCCGGAAAGTATGTCAACACCGGGGAGACCCCGCTTTTCACAAAGGGGAGCAACCTGTTCGGACTCTACCAGGCGCGCAAGGCTATCGCCAAGGCGGGGTTTGTCTATCTGGTCGAGGGACAGTTCGACGTGATGACCCTGCACCGCTGTGGCGTGGAGAATGTCATCGGAGGCTCCGGCACCGCCTTCACCGCAGATCAAGTCAGACTCATCATGCGCTTTACGGACAAGGTGGTGATGATCTATGACAGTGACGCTGCCGGTCAGAAAGCGGCGTTGAAGAATACGGAGATTCTCCTGAGGGCTGGGTGCAGTGTCCGTGTCTCCCGCCTCCCGAAAGGCAAGGATCCTGACGAGTTCGGTCGGGAAAACGGGGATAAGACGGGAAAACTGCTTGAGGACTACACTGAGTCCTTCCCCAAGGCGTTCCGAAAGATGCTCATCCCCCATGGGTGCAAGGACGAGAACCTGATCAGTGAGAAGCGGAATATCATCATGGGGCTTGTCGCCTGTGTGCGGGATGCGGGGCTCCGCAATGAGTACCTGAAGGCGATGACCCGTGATTATGGTGTCAAGATGACGGCTCTGGAGGAGAAACTGCGGGAGATCCGCGCAGCCGTCAAGACCCAGACGACGGACGGGGGTATGTCCATGAAGCCCGGCATCTACGGACTGGACGTGCTGCATGAGAAACTGGACGACGACCAGCCCGCCATCATCACCTCCCGCCTGCAGGACTTTCTGGACCAGTTCGACGAGGCGCCCATACTTCTCATTGCCGGAGTCCCGTCAGACTCCGACATTCTCAGCCTGCGCAAGGCGTACGGCTACTACGCCGCCGACGAGAAGGGTTGCAAGGTGGATGATGACGGTACGGAGAGTGACTACCTGAAGGCGCTGTCCCTGATCTTCCGGTCAGGAGTCACACGCATCGAGATGTCATGCGGTGACCATACAGAGTCTTTCCTGGACTACTATGTGGGGCTGCACGGGAAGTTCCTTGACAAGTACAATGGCGACAAGGTTCCCCTGGTGACCCGCTGCGTGGAGATGACAGCCTACGTGGAGGAGACGGTCGTCACCATCAACCGCAGCCAGTACTGCAAGAGCCTCGGTCTGACGAAGGGCGAGTTCGACGATATCCGCAAGCCGTTCGTGCAGCAGCGCAAAAGCCAGCAGAAGGTCAGTGCCATGAGCGAGGGGCTCGAGGACGACGAGGTCTATTTCGACCCCTACACTCCCCCGGACTATGTGACGGATAATCCGGACTATACCCAGATGTGGAGGGAGTACCAGTTCTATCCCCGTCTGAACAAGAACGGCGTTCCTGTGTGCTATATGTTCCGGAGCGGCAACGGCATGATCCAGGTGGGAGACTTCTTCATGGAGCCCCTGCTGCACATCTTCAATGACGACTTCGACCAGAACAAGCGTGTGTTGAGGATCAACCGCCGAAGGTATGAGACACCCGTGTATGTGGAGGTCGTGTCACGCTCGCTGCTGAAGATGTCGACCATCGAGGACGTGCTGATCAACTACGAGGGTATCAACTTCTCCAACGGCAAAGAGGAGTACTGGCGCAAGATCAGGGAGTGGATGTCGTACAAGTACGTGATGTGCTCCGAGGTCGAGGTTTACGGAAACCAGCAGACCGACGGCACCAACCGCCGTCCCGACGAGCAGTTCTTCGCCTTCGCCAACGGCATCTGCCACATGGTGGGCGACACCATGAGGTTCGAGCAGGTCGACGAGCTGGGCGTGGTCACCCACAATAAGCGGAACTACTACCTCCCAGCCTTCTCCACCATCTATATAGACAACAAGCGCCGTCAGGAGAAGTACCAGCTGATATCACAGTTCGTGTACCGGGAGGTTCCGAAAGAGAAACAGGTCTCCTTCGACGAGTGGGCCGGGCTGATGAACAAGGTGTACTCCATCAACGACAACGGCAAATGGGCGATACTCTTCGCCCTCATGTCGGCTTTCCGCAGCAACATACACTGCATCGACCGTCTCTTCACCGCCCCCTTCTTCGTGGGACCCATGTCCTCGGGTAAGACACAGATCGCCGTGTCCATCAGGTCGCTGTTCATCAGTCCGCACCAGAGCATCTTCAACCTGAACCTTGGCACCGACGCAGCCATGCAGTCGTACATGTCAGCCTTCCGTGACGTTCCCATCGTGCTGGATGAGTACAACAACGCCACCATCAGCGATGTCAAGTTCCAGGCTCTGAAGTCCATCACCTATGACGGCGAGGACAAACTGAAGCGCAAGGGAAGCTCCGGAAAGGAGTTCGAGACCGACAAGGTTTTCGCACCAGTCATTCTGTGCGGACAGGAGATGCCCCAGAGGGACGACAATGCGCTGATGAGCCGTGTCGTCATCTGTGAGGTGCCCAAGCCTAAGGACAGGAGCCTGGAGTCCACACACCTCTTCGACCGTCTGAAGGAGATTGAGGATCCCGGCAAGGTGGGGCTCTCCAATGTCCTGCTCCAGGTTCTTTCCCTGCGTCCGGCTGTGATGGATCATTTCCGTCCCCTTCGCCAGCAGGCTTACAATGAGCTGAGGGATGGTGTCGTCAACTCCGGAGAGAGAGACCGTCTGATGAAGACCGTGTCACTCTTTCTCGGCATGGTCAAGCTCATAGAGCAGTACTCACAGTTCCACCTGCCTTTCACTTACGAGGAGTTCTTCAGGATCGCCAGGGAAAAAATCGACTGGCAACTGTCGCTCATCAGGAGCACGGACAAACTGGCGATGTTCTTCACCGCCATAGACAACATGATTGACACCCGCAAGATCGTGGAGCACCGTGAGTTCCTCATCGAGACCCCAAAGGGAGTCACCGGCAAGGACGCACGCGGAGAGAAGAGAACGTTCGCCTTCAACCCTGGTCAGAGAATCATGTTCCTGCGTCTCCAGGCGGCGTTCAGTATATTCGACAGGAACGGCTACAACAGCGAGAAGTCCACGCTGGCGACCATCGAGCAGAACCTGAGGTCGCATCCGTCCTACATAGGCACAGTCGCTTCACGCCGCTTTGAGTGGACCGAGGTCATAGAACACTACGACCCGAAAAGCGACAAGGTCATCAAGGACGAGCAGCCCAGACAGACCAGCACGTCGGCTGTCATTATCGACTATGACGAGTTCATGAAGGCTTACAACATAGACTTCCGCAGGGAGTGGCAGGAATCCGAGCCGGAGGCGGAGAGCCGTCAGGAGCCCACCGAGCAACACATATGGAAGCCTGGCGACCCGTTCTGATCATTGTTTATTTGCTTAAGCTATCTTTATACATCAAACTACGGAGGGGACCTGTCGGGATGACACGTCCCCTCCCCTCTTTTCCGCAACTACGTTACATTTATACCCTTTTACTCCTTATTCCCCTTTTTCCTTTTTGACAAAAAAGGTATATACTCCCCCAATATAGCAACAAAGGTACGAAAAGCCTGTGACATTTCACAGGAAAATCCGCCGTTTTTTACCCGTGACTCTAATTTTACATTTTCCCATACAGAATTCATGCGAAAAACCCCCGGACCCCCAAAATTGACAAAAAAACCTTTAAAATAGAGAACGAAAAATATTTTTCAGAAAAACACCGTCCTACAATCCTACATTCCTACAAAACGCATTTTTCATTCTGACTCATTTTGAAAATAAAAACACATAACTACTTATTTATCAAATACTTACTTATATTTATTATATTATATATATTAATGTAGGAATGTAGGAAATTTGTAGGACGATGTAGGATGGGGCAAAATTTTGTAGGAAAGGGGGATTGTAGGACGAAACACCTGTTTTTCCCCAGATTTGTAGGACAAAAGGATGCTGTAGGAATAACTTTTTAGGATTGTAATATTAAAGTTTTTATTTAATAAATAACTCTTTTCAATTATTTTTTATAACTTTGCATCGTGGTCCATATTTTTTTGTAGGAATGTAGGACGGTAGGAAGTAAAAAACAGAGTTTCAGCATATGAATAGAAAAAATACCTCTCAAATCAGAATTGTCACCATCAGCGTCGAGCCCTATCTTGCGGAGTATGCGAAAATGAAGTTCGCTAACGGAGGAAGGAACGGTGCAATCCGAATTCCTTACAATTCCGAGTTTTACCATTGCGTCTGGGAGCATATGGCTAAACGCCGCGTCAACCAGGCTGTCCAGACTGACGGCAATCTCGGGATCCTGCTACCGTCAAGGAGGCTCACAGAGGACGGACCGGTCAAGAACCCCGCATACTACAACTATCTCTCACCTGTGGCGGTCCAGTTGATAGAGAGGTATCTCCGCCGCCAGTTCAATTACGAGCTTCACCAAATGATGCTTGACAATGAGAACAACGGGCGTCCGGTACGGCAACGGGATCTGGTCGCGGACTTCATCAGGCGGTACCGTCTAGAGAGTATCTCTGAGGACGCACTTTTGAAGAGTTTTCAGCGGTACCGGCAACGCCTGCATCCCAGGAAACCGAGAAAATACGAAAAAAGACGTAAAATTAAAAAGAATTAACGTTTACCGAACTACCCTTTTTGTCCTTTATCTTTTCGTCACGTAAAAACAGTGTATTATGAGAGAACTCATCCAACACATCCAACTCGTCCCGGTCATCACCACCTCGACCGGAACATTCAAGGAGGGACTCTTCGACGTAATGAGCGACCAGCCCTTCAGTATTGACCCTGTCCCATCAGTAGACGACGGCGGTACCTCATGGAACTGTGACAAGTCGCTGACTATCGACCAGCCGGACTCGTCAACTGTCAGGTATTTCCGCTATGAGCGGAGCTGTATAGTACGTATCTTCGACAACAGCGGCAGTGTTTATGAGATAGGCGACATCATGACGCCAGCCCGCGCGGTCATATCACAGAATCTGAACACCGCAACCTTGCAGATCAAGGCGGAGATGGTGCGTAACCCCTTCGCATAGTAGTCTTTTTCCACATTATTATATATATTTACCTTTGGGCAGATTAATCGATTTGCCCAATGAATGAACTGCAGACTATTCTCCTTAGTGACATGCCCCTGCTGATATCCACCGACGGCTACCGCCAGTTGATGGTAGAGGCGTTCCCCGTGCATGCCCCACAGGTTGTTGACAAGGTGAGAATCCCAGAAGGCTCACAGTTTTTCTTCTCGCCTAAGACCTATGAGCAGCAGACGAGGGATGCCTTCGGGAAGATCAAGCAGGCGATAGAAAACGCCGTAGCCCGGCAACAGACGGACAACCCGCCGTCTTTAGTCGGCTATGACTTCGACAGCCCGGAACTCCCGGACAACTCCGTCGCATACCACCGTGTATGGGGCATTATCACATCAGACTCCAGATACTACTTCTCGTCGAAGCAACTGGAGGCTGACCTTCTCGCAGCAGACGCGAACCCGCAGATCACAAGTCACCTGCTTCACGTCAACTCTCCAGGCGGAGAGGCTTACTACCTTGACCGTCTCGACGAGACGATGCGGAGTCTTCACAAGCCTGTCATCACCCTGTACGAGAAGGCGTGCTCAGCGGCATACAATATCGCATGCCATGGGCAGCGTGTCTATGCCACCACAGCCTTTGACTTCGTCGGATGCATCGGAACCATGACCTCGTTTCACGATTTCGAGCCGTACTATGAGTCGCTGGGCATTAAACTCATCGAGGCGAAGGCTACCAAGTCGGACCTCAAGAACAAGATTTTCGACGATCTTAAGGACGGCAAGCCCAAACAGTACATCGAGGAGGTCCTTAACCCGCTGAACGACAGTTTCCTTTCCACGGTGAAATCCCACCGTAAGAAACTTGCCGATCTCGATGACGACGCCCCCGTACTGCGAGGTGAGACGTTCTTCACACAAGCCGCACTGGAGATCGGTCTTGCGGACGGACAGTCAACCCTGCTCGATGTCGCCATCGAGGCTTCTAATCTTGGCCGGAAGTGGTCAGAGGTTAACCGACAGAAGAATTCTATTTATAGTGCCATTTAGTTAGTGTTAGTTTAAAATTTTAGTTTTATGAATTGGAAAGACAAATTAAAGAAGGTGGTAGAGCTTCTTGGCTTCACCGCCAAGTTTGAGTCTAAGGCTCTGACTAACGAGGAGTTCCAGCAGGTTATGGACCGCTATCAACGTGACTACCAGGTTACCCTGCAGGACGACATTAACGCCGAGCAGCAGCAGGCTCAGGACGAGGCGATGCAGCAGCAGTTGAACGCAATCTACGCTGCCGTTCTCGCGGCAGGCGGTGAGCCTGAGCAGGGAGCGCATAATGAGGAGAATCATAACGCCACCCAGCAGGACATCGTGGCTGCCATCAACAACCTCGGCTCACGTATCGAGAGCCTCAGTCGCCAACCCGCTCCCGACACACCGGAGCAGCAAGGTAACGCTGTTATCGTGAGTATCCACGGATTCGGCAACACTCCAGAGTATCTGTTCGGTGTCCAGGCTCCAATGTACTCCATGGGACTGCGTTGGAACAGAATCGCCGCCAACCCGGCTATGGCTGCCGCCCTTGGCGAGCCTACCAATGCCGAGCAGGAGGCGTTCCGCAAGGCTGTCAGCGAGTACGGAGCAGCTCTGCGTCAGCGTGCGAAGTACCTTATTGAGAACAAGATGACCGCTGACCTGAAGGCTGTCGCTGAGGGAAAGTTCTCCACCAACTATGCTGGTGTCGACAATCTGGGCGACATGGGAACACAGTTCACCATCCGTCGCCAGGACGCCATCATCGCACGTGTTCTCTCCACCGTCAAGATGACCGACTTCTTCCCTGTACGCTACGGTATTCAGGACAACGACGTTATCTTCAACGCCTTCTTCGACGAGGTTTCCCAGGCTTGGCAGGAGGGTGCTGTCTACAAAGGCGGTATGAAGATCGAGAACGAGCGCGGCTACGTTGACGATGCCATGATCAAGATGATGTGGGGTCCGATGAAGGATCTGGAGCGCAAGTACATCGCCTATCTGAACACATCCGGCAGCGATCCTATCAAGTGGAACATGATTGAGTACCAGATGCTCAACTCCCTTCTGGAGGCGCAGCGTGAGCAGAATATCCGCCGTATGCGCGGTATCTACGTGAAGCCAGAGAGCGGTGTCGCCGGTTCTTACCTGACCGCATCCACCGGTATCCTCTATCGCCTGCTTGACTATATCCACAGCAACAAGCTGCTTGTGACAGACGACGCTGACAAGACTTTCCGCGCATACACCGAGAGTACTATGCTCGGAATCGTCAAGTTGTTCGTAGATGAGATCAAGAGTCATCTGGGAGAGGACGAGACGCTGGACGGAAAGGTGCTTTACCTGAACGAGCGTCACAAGTCCTGGTGGCTCAAGTGCATCCGCACCCAGTTCCATCTTGACACCGACTTCTCCGGAGTCAACTCATACGCCAACATCGTGCCTGACACCGATGTTCGTATTATCTGGCTACCGTATCTTGGCAACCTCACCTTCATGATGATGCAGGAGCCCGGCAACCTCCAGTTCCTGGAGTTCCTGCCAGGAGAGATGATGGGTCTCCAGATGGAGCAGCAGATGGAGATGGTTCGCGCCTGGAGCACATGGAAAGAGGGTACCTCGGCTGCATTCCTTGGCCGCAAGTTCTCCAGCCGTGCGGAACTAGTAGACAATGACTACCAGTGGCAGCAGATCTTCCTTAACCTCTTCGCCGCCGACATCGCAGCTGACGCGACGACAGTTGACGCCGGCAAGGGATTCTGGCAGATCACGGGTGTCAACACCAAGGCAACAGCGATCACCGATATCACTGGTGCCAAGAACGGTGTCGCCTACTGTATCGAGATCGGTGACGAGACTTATCCGTCGACGATTGCCAAGTCAGGTAAATTTGAGAAGATCAAGGAGGCGTGGACACCTACCAAGGTGGGCGACTACATCCTCGTCATCCTCCTCTCAGACGGTAAGTTCGCAGAGTTGGAGCGTTGCGTCGGTGGCAACCGCACCATCAACCGTGAGTTGAATCCCCATTATGTAGGATAATAAAAAATGTATAATATGAAGAAGTCACTTATCACCAGTACTGGGCTTTCCCGCAAGGGAGCCCAGTACGCCAACAAACGCCAGCGCCAGCTGGTAAAATGCCTGCTTTGGCTGTTTGCCATTTGCATGATCCTTATGGCTTGGACAGAGCCTGCCAGTGCCCACGTCGGGCTGTCCCTTGCCACAATGTCTCTCATCGGAAGCATTGACGATGTTACTGACCGTGAGACACACGGTAACGAGATCGCCTATCAGATCGTCCTGATTGCCTGCGACCAGCTTGCCGACAGGTTCAATTTCCCCCAGCCTGACAAGGACCGATTAGTTAAAATCGGGAAATCCCTCCTGAAACCCGGAGAGGCGGCGCACTATTTCGAGGCGCATACCATTCCGACACTGCTATCCAATACGGAGAAAGGAGACGTGACAACGACTGGCACCAACACCTTCACCGCTCTCCTTGGTGGTGACAGGACTCAGGTCAAGAATTTCGTGGAGGAGTATTCCGGATACAAGTTCATCATCCTCTATAAGCACATTAAGGATACGGTATGGCACATCATCGGAGAGGCGGAGCGCCCCATGGTCCTGAACAATACGGAGACCAAGGATGATGCGGACGGACGCTACACCACGTTGACGTTTGTCCGTAACAGTGTATACCTGGACTGTCTGGTTGACTGGGAGACTGGCGAGAGCATCACCACGCTGCTTGAGGGGAATCCCGCCGCAGGCAATGGTTGAATTTAATACGTAGCAAGTATGTATAACGAACGTGAACGTATCATACATCATCGGCAGCTGCTCTCCAAGGAGTCAGCAGCTGCTGATTTGCGGTTACTCCAGGAGAAAGATCCGAAGAACCCGCACCTGACGGAGTTCGGTTTGTCGCCAGCCCGTCTTGCAGATCAAATACTCTTTGCTCTTCTTGCCGTCGCATCACGTGATGAGATTGTAAAGAACCGTCTTTCTGGTAAGAAGAATCCCGCTGAGGAGAATCCTGCTGAGGAGAAACCCGCTGAGGAGAATCCTGCTGAGGAGAATCCCGCTGAGGGAAATCCTGCTGAGGAGAATCCCGCTGAGGGAAATCCTGCTGAGGAGAATCCTGCTGAGGAGAATCCTGCTGAGGGAAATCCTGCTGAGGGAAATCCTGCTGAGGAGAATCCTGCTGAGGAGAATCCTGCTGAGGAGAATCCTGCTGAGGAGAATCCCGCTGAGGAGAATCCCGCTGAGGAGAATCCTGCTGAGGAGAATCCTGCTGAGGAGAATCCCGCTGAGGAGAAACCCGCTGAGGAGAATCCTAAAAAAGAAGCAAAAAAAAAGGTGAAAAGCCCCTCACCAAAGAAGAAGAGTACGAAAAAATAGACTGGCTGAACCTCAGTGACCCTGACGTTCAGCAGGCTACTATTCTCTACAACGACCGCATTAACACATGGCGGCGTATGAAGCAACTCGACGAGCTGCTGGAGAAGCAACCTACGGAGAAGGCTGTCGCTGAACTGGCGGAGTTGCGTATCCGTAATCTTCAGGCGTTCGCCGAGTTGCAATCCTTTAACGATACAGGCAAGTTCCTCTGTAAGCATCCATTGCTTGCCGGACGATCGGAGGCAGCCAGACTAGCCACCCTCCTGAAGCGCGACCCTGCAGAGTTCCTCAGGCAGCATAAGAATGTACTCGATAATATCAGACGCTACAAGAGTTACATCAAGCGTAAGGACCGAAAGGACAAACGCCATCAGGACAGGACTAACCTCGAACGCCATCAGGACAAGGAACGCCTGTTCCGCATGATACTCGAGCAGGAAGGGAGATAGACATTTATGAGCAACTACGAGAAACTTTTGGCAAAGATAGCCTCGGAAATCAATGCGGAGGCTGACGCTGTCGAGATATACAACCAGTTGACAGAGCAGGCGAAGAAGGGAGACGCTGACAGTGTCAAACTGCTTGCTGAGCTCAACCAGTATGCCGAGGAGCGTAAGTTGCGGAAAGAACTTTTCGGCATATGACACAGATAGAGAAGATCCAGGAGTTGCACCCCGACCTGATAGCCTCTTTCCTTGCCACCGGCAAGGGGGAGGCTATCCCTGTGGAGCTCCGCCTGTTCCTTCAGCAGCTGCAATGGGCAATGGAGATCTTCGAGACGGAGCGGAGCGTCAGCCGCTGTGCCGCCAAGCTCCGCCAGCGCATAGCGGCTGAGCAACATGTGAGCATCGAGCAGCGCACCGCTATCGCCCGTGTCTACGAGGCTCTCAACTTCTTCCATGTCGACCAGTCGGTGGGTATCAAGGTGTGGGAGTCGATCTATGCCGACCAGTTTGAGAAGATTGCCTTGCTTGCCGCTGTCAAGGGCGACCTCAAGACACAGTCAAAAGCCACCGAGCGAGCCCTGGAGTGCCGTCGCCGTGCTGCGGAGATAGCCGACAGCGACCGCTCGCTGGGCATCACGCAGCTCATCTCCCCGGACATCACACCCGGGCTGCTTGGTTTCGAGACGCAGGACCTGAAGACGATTGCCAGGAAGAACCGTGAGGGAGCCTATGTCATCATCCAGTCGCTGCCCATCGAGAGCAGTGAGAAGAAAAGGCTGCTCACCGACGCCAAAATCGAGGAGCTGGAGTCAATGGAGGAGGTGATTGATGAGTGAGCGCATGACATACGACGACATGGAGCGGCTCTACATGAACCAGGTGCAGCTGCTGTGCAACGTGATAGACAGTAACATCCTGATTGCGGAGCTGGGTCGCGCCACCGGCAAAACCGAGGGCATCACCACCCCGCGCATCATCCGTGTCGCCGACTCGATGCCTGGCGAGCTGATGTTCCTGGTGCATAAGACCTATGTCGCCTTGGTATCCAACGTGTTCCCCAATATCCAGGCATCTTTCTCCAGAATGGTTAGCGTGAACGGTCGTGAGCGACCCCTGCTGGAGTATGGAGTCGACTACGTGGTGGGGGAGACCCGCCTGCCCTCCCATTTCCGTAAGCCACGCTACCCTATCAGTTATCCCAAGCACTCCGTGGTGTTCCGCAACGGTGCCCACCTTCAGCTGGTCAGCAGCGACCAGCCGGAGAGCGTGGCAGGACGCAATGCCGTACATGCCTTCATAGAGGAGATGAAGCACAATTCGGGGGAAAAGTTGCGCTCCCGTCTGTTCCCCTCCCTTCGTGGCGGCAGCGCGGAGATACGCAAGAGCCCCTATTATGCGGGAGTGACGGGTGTCAGTGACACGGCGCGGGTGGACTTGGGAGAGGATGATTGGTTTGAGGAGTATGAGAAGAAGGTGGACCGTCAGCTCGTGTCCGAAATTGTCACCGTCGCCCTGCACCTTAACAAGCAGCTGCTCCGCCTCCATGAGCTGAAGGCTCAACTCCGTGAGACGAAGAATCCCGTGCTGATGGAGAGAATCCGTCTGGAACAACAGCGTTTGAACCACATCGTCGCCATCTGGAAGCCCCGCCTTGCCGACATGCGCCGCAATGCCATATTCTACGCCCGCGCATCCAGTTTCACCAACTTGGACATCCTGGGCGCCAAGTTCTTCAAGACACAGTTGGACGCGCTTGACATCGACGAGTTCCTGACCTCTATCTGCGCCATCCGCCACAAGGAGGTGACGAATAAGTTCTTCGCCGCATACGACCGCCACCGTCATCAGTTCAAGGACTCGTACATCTACGACCTGATCATGAAACTTGACCTGAAGGACAAGTTCATCCTGACCGCACACTACCTGAAGCATTATAATCCCATGGACGAGATATACGTGGGCTACGACCCCGGCAACTTCTCCAGCCTGGTGTGCGCCCAGAAGAAAGAGTACGGCAAGCGGCTCGACGTTATCAAGGAGTTCACCAGTTTCGCCCCGGTTCCCCAGGACGACCTTGCCCAGCAGTTCCATCTCTTCTTCGGTGCGGACAGCGTCAACAAGACCATTCACCTGTATCCTGACCGAGCCGGCAACAAGACCCGCGAGGAGTTGGAGCAGATCACCACCGACTCCAGGAAGATGAGGGACCGTCTTGAGCAGTACGGATTCAACGTGGTGCTCTACAACGAGGGACAGGGCACCATCTACTACTGGCAACAGTACAAATTGCTGCTGATGCTGTTCTCCGAGCATCACGAGGCACTGCCACGCATCCGCATCGACGAGAACGAGTGCAAGAACCTGTGCTCCGCAATCATGGTGTCGCCCGTCAAGCAGCAGTCCGGGAAGATAGAACTCGACAAGTCGTCAGAGCGCAAGGAGCCTCTGAAGCACCAGGCGGGACTTACCACACAGTTGCCGTCCGCCTTCATATATCTGTTGTATGGTATGTATGCCGACCAGTGTCGTCAGGAACTGAGCAGCCTTCCGACCGATTTGCCCGACAATATACCCGTTTAATCTCTTTTTTTTGCTCTTTCTCGTCGAAAAGCACCCTATTTTCGAGAGAAAAAGTTTGCGAAAACATATAAAAAACGACCTTTTTTACATCGGTCGAAAACGTAAACGCCTGTCTGTCAGCCCCAAAGGCTTTTGAGAAACGAAAAACACGTTCAGCGAACGACGGCAGGGTGCACGCCCCGCTGGGAAACGGGTTTGATGTGCAAGCCTCTTTAGGTCACTGGAAATATGACGGTGGTCGTGCGTCCTTTGCCCTCGCGCGTACATTTTATAAATTCGCAGCATGAAAGTCGGATCAGAGTTGGACGGTATGAGTGCCATGCAGTGGGCACGCGAGATCTCCAAACTGCCAGAAGGAGACTTCACTGTGGTGTTCTTTCCTTACTCAAGGAAGAGGGAGATAGCATCGACGGAACTGTTGGTCAAGGAGCACTGCAAGTGGCGCAGGCAGATGCCGGAGGAGCGGATATCCATCGACCCGGACAATCTGCTGCTCTTTACCGACGGGAACGGGGAGCCTCGTATGTGCTACAGGATCCTGATCCGCTATATGGCTTTCTCTCAAGACAACTATATTCTTCATAAGATAAACTGGCTATGAACGACAGTATTGAACTATACGGCAGCGTAGGCAACTACATCCTCGACGGCAACAGCTTCTCGTTCCAGATCGGGGAGGGAGCGCAGCTCTTCGACCGTGCCCCGTCGCCCATGCTTCCAAGCGACCGTGCCCTAGCCTATCACGAGCACCAGTGGCTGGGTATCAACGGGTACCAGGTATGTATGCGCGGTATGAACAACAACCTCATCGACGAGGTGACGGCGGAGATCAAGCACAACCGCCTGCTGCCCCGGCTGTACTCCAAGGAGATCAAGATGCTCTATGGGCACGGTCATGCGTTCTACCGGCAGGTCCTCGACGGTGGAAAGATACGCCGTGAGTATGCGGAACTCCCGCAGGTCAGGGAATGGCTCGACTCGTGGGAGGATCTTGGGCTGGTGTCTGCGGAGGAGTTCTCCAAAACCAATATCAAGAACTTCTACTATTTCGGAGACTTCTTCTGCAAGTGGCGATTCTCACGCGGTAAGCGTATCGGTAGGGGACTGCCGGTCGCCGGTCTTGAGAACCTGGAGAACAAGCACTGTCTCCTTGCTACCACCCGGCAGGATGTCGCCTATGAGCTGATCTCCTACCAGGACTTCCATCATGTCGCTGTCGGCAAGTGGTTCTTCGGTACCGGGGGCTATAAGATATACCCGAAGTTCAATATGAGTGAGGTGGACAGTTATATGTATGCAGCCGTCAGTCATCACCGTGAGAAGTCGGTGGATGAGTTCTATGGTGTCAACGAGACCCATCAGGGCGCACGTCCATATATTCAAGGATCCAACAAGACCGCCCATTACATAAACTCCTTCCTGAAGAACTCACTTGCGGCGAAGGTGCATATCATAGTCCCGAACGCATGGATCTCCAGCAAGCGTGAGCAGATCACAAGACTATGCCAGGAGAACCAGAAGCGTAAGGCAGCCAACAAGGAACTTATCAAGTACAACGGACTGGAGATCGGTACCGAGTACTCCGAGAGTGTCCTGATACAGTACCTCCGCATGGAGCTCCGTAAGGTCGGTGAGTATCTCAGCGGTGAGGGTAACCAGGGAAAGGCATACTCCACCATCTCCTTCATGGACGCACAGGGTCATGAGCAGCAGTGGAAGATTGAGCCCGTCGACCTGAAATACAAGGAGTATATCGACGCGCTGATCTCGTATGACAAGCGTACCGAGCAGGCTCTGCTCTCCAGTGTGGGTCTCGACGCGGCAATCAGCGCTGTCGACAAGGAGGGTGTCGTCTCCAAGTCGGGGTCTGACTCCTACTATAACTATCTGATCTATATCATGTCTCTCACTCCTGAGGACGAAATCTGCGCCCAGCCCCTCAATATGGCAATGCGTGTCAACTTCCCGGATCTGTACAGGCAGGGATATCGTATCGGTTTCTACCGTGAGGTTCCCCAGCGGCAGGAGGATGTCGCACCAAAAGAACGACTTAACAATCAGCAGTCATGAACTATATCACCGCATTATTCAACAACCTGAACGAGATGACGAAGTACGCACCAAGCGTCGACAGCGTCAACTCCCTGTCCGACATGGAGGCTTCCAGCCGGTCAGCCCACAAACGGGTGACCGCCATCATCACCTCCTCTGTATACGATGCCATCGTGAGCTCCGGTGATGAGAGTATGCTCGACGCACTGCGTATGGCGATGGCGAACATGACGCTGCAGGTGCAGCTCACCTTCGACAGTATCAACCGCCGCAAGAACGGGATGGACGTGTACAAGTACGAGTTGGACGGCATGCGCCGCTCTTATATGGAGAACTACTACAACGCCATGGACACCCTGATATCCGCCGTGCTGGATTCCGATGCCGGTGCCGTCAAGAGCGCATGGAACGGCTCCAGGTATGCCACGCTGATAGGAGGCTGTCCCATCAAGAACGCCGACGAGTTCGACTCGGTCTACAATATCGACAACTCTTATCTCTTTTTCTTCCGCACACTTCCCCTTCAGAAGGAGGTAATGGACTCCAGGCTCGGAGTCTATTTCTCCAAGGTGGCAGATCTGGACGGGAGAGAGCGTCTGGAGTCCATGCTGCGTCTTGCCTTGGCTAAGAAGGTGGTGGCTATAGCCTTGCGACGCTTCGATATCCTGGAGTGTCCTGCCACGATCCGTAATCTCTTCGATGAGTCGAAGGCTAGCGGTCAGCGAAAGGACGAGCGTGAGGGTGCTGTGAGCCTTGCCAACCTGCTCGACGGGGAGGTGGAGTCGCTTATCAGTGACATCGACGTGCTGATCAGCGCGGACTCCAATATCGACATAAGCAGTATGAGTGCGTACAACCGTCCTGAGGATAATATAGTAATGATGCCATGAGGGAAGAGGTGCGAATAGCGGCAAGAGGCAAGGAGTACACGGTACCGAACAGCTGGGGCGCACTGACTCCGGACATCTGGCTGTCACTCGTCAGGGAACTGCTCCGGCAGCAACGGGGAGAGACCTCCGTTGGTGAGCTTCGGATCCAACTGCTGTGTGACCTGATGGGCTGGAACAAGCATAAGTTCCGTGACGAGGACGAGATAGCGAACCTGATCGTGCTGTCGGAGCAGTTGACCTTCCTCTTCAAGATTGTATACCCTGACAACAATGCCGCCCTTGACGGGCTTACGGACGACGAGTACCGACAGGCGGTACGTGTGGAGCCGGATCACCTGGATATTCCTCAGGCTTCCTATTTGCGGACACTCGACTACAGGTACCAGATAGACCTGTGCTTCTTCAGGCAGATGCTGCCGGAAGTGAGGATACCCGTCGTCATGGATATTGAGAAAACCTACGAGGGGTACCGTGCTGACCTCCAGATGGGGTCGCTGACCACCAGTCTCACGGCTCTCCAGTATATAGAGGCACGAGAACTGCTGGGGAAAGAGGAATCCCTCCCGCTGCTGGCGTCCATCCTCTACCAGCCGCTTCCATACGACTCCAGCATTGCCCATGCGGCGGCAAAGGAGTTTGAGCGTCTGCCAAAGGAGACGCTTCACGCCATCGCAATGAATTTCGAGGCGGTCAACAACTTCCTGTTTCTGAAGACCAGTTTCTCGCTGCTCACCAAGTTCGAGCCAGGCAAGGCGCACTCAATCACCACCGACATGACAGACGCACTGTATGACCTCTCCAAGGACGGACTCGGCAATGCGTCGGAGGTGGAGCAACTGAACGTGCTGACGTACCTGCGGATACTACGCAAGAAGACGATTGACAGCGTCCGTCAGATGCATGGAATGAAGATGGAGATTGACAAGATAGCCTCCGAGGTGGGGCTTCCCATTGAGATAATCACAAAGATAATATAGTATGATCATACAAGACCTGTTTCTGTATTTCGCCAAGTTTCCCTCTAAGGCGGGAGTAAAGTCGATGGCTACCATGGGCGGATCCGAGATGCCGGAGTACCAGCAACTGATGGGCGCGCTCGACAATCTCCCTGACGAGTCTCTGGTACCAGAGATAAAACACTACGTCTACGGGCAGTCTATAGATGATCTGAAAGGCAGGCTTGACAAACTCATCGGCAGCTGGCTTTACGCTGACTACGGAGAGATCACCGCTCAGGACAATAATGGTTCCCTGGAGGTGGTGCAACGGCTTGCCGTCACTGTAGCCATGCGAGTTCGCACCAATGCAGACATGATCGAACGCATGATAGCCAGCGACCGCACTATCGGAATGCTTACCAAGGTTCAGGCGCACATCATCGCTGACTGTGACTCAGGACAGTTGGAGTGGCTGGCAAGGGGGGAGTTCCGTAAGACGGAGATTGTCCCGTTCGTCGCCTCCGAGCTCAACAGTTACGGCTGGACGCTGCTGCTCGACGCATCGGCTCCGGACGCCCTTGGCACAGCAGCTCTCTCCAGGTCCTTTATGTCTCCATGGAAATAAACTATTTTTGCCATATGAAAAAGAAAATGTACAGATTACCCGTGATGTCGCTCGTCATCGCATTCCCGCTGTCAATCATAGCGGACATTCTGAAGTATGTGTACCAGGACTGGGAGTTCGCCAAGTGGATTGCCGTCGCTGTTGTCATCGATACCATCCTCGGAATCGTCAAGCACCTGGTGCATAAGGACGCCTCCAGTGAGGGGTTCTTCGTCAAGTTCTCAAAGAAGATCCTGGTGTATATCCTGCTGATGATCCTCGCCAACGTACTGACCAACTACACTGTCGGAGGCAGCGTGGTGGGCACCACGCAGTGGATGGGAACCTACCTGTGTACCTACATGATGGTGCGGGAGGCTATCTCCGTCATGGAGAACGCCAACGCCATCGTCCCCATTTTCCCCAAGTCAATCATCAGGAGGTTCAAGGACTTCAACGACAAGGGTGAGTATATAAGAAAGGAGGAGTGATATGGCAAAGGCAGAGATTTTGACTCCGTTCATCCTGAGTTGGGAGGGAGGATTCGCCAATATCCCGGGCGACAGGGGAGGTGCCACTAACAAGGGCGTAACCCTTGCTACCTTCCGCAGTGTCTTTGGCAGCGGTCGGACTGTTGCCGACCTCAAGAGAATGACGGATGATCAATGGGAGTTTATCTTCAGAAAGTATTTCTGGAACCGATGGAAAGCAGACCAGATCCAGAGCCAGCCGATTGCCAACCTGCTGGTCGACTGGATGTGGACTTCAGGATCCTATGGTGTGAAACTTCCGCAGAAGGTGCTGCAGGTGAAGATTGACGGCATCGTGGGTCCGAAGACCCTTGCGGCAGTCAATGATCATCCAGACCAGAGGCAGTTGTTCCATGACCTGTGGGTTGAGCGTGAGGCTTTCTTCAGGAGAATCGGAGTGAAGGAGCAGAGGAAGTTCCTGAACGGATGGCTCAACCGGCTGAGCGGTATCCTGTATGAATGCTTAGTGTGTAACGGAGGTAAGACCATTATGTTATGAGAAGAATTTTATTCGTTATCCCCCTTTTCGCCCTCATGGCGTTATGCGGCTGCAAGACCACCCGCTCCATGGAGGAGCAGTCCGTCAGCATCCGTGACTCCATCCGTATCAAAGACAGCGTCCGTGTTACTGACTCCCTCCGTATCAAGACATCGGTCCGGGACAGTGTGAGCATCCGGGACTCCTTGGTGATCAGACTCGACTCCGATGGTAACGAGAAATCGCGAGAGTCCTGGCATTCGCGTGACACCTACCACTGGCAGTCCGACAGTGTGATGGAACTCAAGTTAATGCTCAAAGAAGCGATTCGGGAGCGTGACGCCGCACTGGCGGTATCGAAGAAACATGAAAAGGCTGTCTTCATAGGTCCCACCCTCAGGGACAAACTGCAGTACTTCCTGAGCGGAGTCTTCTTCATGGTGATTCTGGTCATCATCGCAGTAGTGGCGGCATGGAAAGCAAAGAAAGTTTAGTTGTGTTTTTCATAGTATTTTGTTAGTAGTAATTTTGTAAACAGAGGTTTAGTTTTTTTAGTTATTATTCGGATCAGCCGGCGCAGTGATGCATCGGCTGGTTTTTTCGTTAAATGATATTAATATTAATACTTTTCTTTGCGAAATGTTTGGTAAATAGTATTATTTTTATTACCTTTGCATCGTCAAACAATAAAACACAACAACGATGAGAAGATACAAGGTAATTGAGGTCATCAAGATGCTGGAAGCCGACGGATGGGTGATGATGAAAACCAAAGCCACAGACCACAAGCAGTTCAAGCATCCGACCAAACTAGGAAAGGTGACCATCAGGGGGAAAAACAGCGAGGTATTGAATCAGTTCCTGCTGAACAGTATCTGGAAACAGGCAGGGTGGAAATGACCACCCAGCCTTTATGGGAAGAAAGTATTAATCTTAAAACATTATAATTATGGAGAAAATTATCGTTAATGTCGCATGGGTCGACAAGAATTTCGGGGCTTCCCTGAGTGACAACGTGCCTGGTGCAGTGGTACTTACGGCAGACACCTATGAGAAGCTGCTGCAGGAGGTACCGGAGACGCTGCACTTCCATGTCGAGGGAATGGTGGAGGACGGCGATGACGTTCCCCAGTGGCTCGTCGACGGAGAATATGAGTTTGAGTACCACCTTCAGGACGTGGCGACAGTACTCCGTGCCTATGAGCCTTTTGTCTCGCTGGCAGCCATCAGCCGTGCCTCCGGCATCAACCAGCACCAGTTGAGCCACTATGCCACACGCATGAAGACACCACGCCCTGAGCAGCGCCGCCGCATCGTGGAGGGCATCCATAAAATCGGAAAGCAACTATTGGCTGTTGTGTGAGTTTATTGTTTGACGACACCGGCTTTCAGCAGCCAGCCCCGGTACGTGAGTGTCGGGGCTTTTAGTATCAGTCAAAGTCTGGAAGAAATGTAAATACTAAATAAAATTAGTTGCAAAACGAAAATATTCTTTACGAAGCGCAAATATATTAAAAATAATTTATATCTTTGCATCTGAAAAAAGCAACAATAACAATATCACATTAATGGGCTTGATAAAAGATATCTTCAAATTTAAGCAGTCAATACCAGTTGTTCTGCTTATAATTGGTGTGCCTCTTTTTGTCGCATGCTCATTCGATTGGTTTGGTCTTGAAGGAAATCATCCACACTTGCACGATTTATTAAAAGGATTGTCAAGCGTCATCGTTATGTCTGCATTGGTGTCATTCCTTATTGATTCCGTCGAGTTTATGGGAGTATTCAAGAGAGCACTTGAAGATATCATCTACGATTCAAAGTTCCTGAGAAAACGTAAGGACATCGAAGAAATCTGGGTAAAAGTGTCCAAAGAACTTTTCAAGTCGAAATTCCCCCAGATCAGCACACAACTCATGATGGCTGTCAAGAATTACTATTCGCCAGACGAGAACCTGAAACTAAATTATTATAATGACTACAGAAACGTGTATACTGTAAAATATGACGAGCAGAATCATGATTTTATTCATGTTGAGAGCAAGAGTTCCTATATCCTTAAGGTGGAAGACGAGAAAGAATTTGAGTTTCCAATGAGATATTGGACATGCGTCAATGAGGGAGAACAGGAAACTGTAGAAGCAGCCATGGGTTCTATCACAGTCAATGGAAACAATGTTAATGACATTGGAACTCCAGAAAAAACCTATGAGAAAGGAACTGTATGCTACAATTTCAAATTGAAACTAAAAGGATGTACGGAATATCGGATCCAACAGACCCTTAATCAGAAATACAACCTGAAGGAAGATAATTTCCTTGGATTTCGAGCAAGATGGCTGGTTAATGATATGAGGATCCAGCTGTTCCATCCTGCAGATATGAAGATCCTGTTCGTCAACCGTGCAACGGCTAACGGATTTGAGGTTAACAATGACAGGGAAACGTTCAAGGAATATGAATACAAGGGACTGATATTAAAACATCAAGGATATATTATTATATTAAATAGACCCTAAGAGGCTTTACAATTATGGCAGAAAAGAAAATCAATGGCGATATGGAGGTATAATCCAGGTTCGCCAAAACTACGAGAAAAGACAAGAGTGAAAAATCTTAATTACAAGCCCCACCACCGCTCATGAGGTGGTGGGGCTTCTAAAGAAAAAAAGGAGATAGTTATTATGGCAACAATGACATTGAAAGAAACTCAAGCTGGAACAATGAAGGCAACGATGGAGGACATCCTTCTTTCCATATCGTGGGCAGACCTCTCAAAGACGTACTTCGGCAAGTCGAACTCTTGGCTCTACCATAAGTTAGACGGAGTCGACGGAAACAAGAAGCCGACTGACTTTACTGAGGAAGAGAAGTACACATTGAAAGGTGCACTGATTGACTTGTCGGAGCGAATACGCCGTGCCGCTGACCGCATCCAATAAGCCCCGGTCCTAATTCACCGTATTGAACACCAAGTCGCCGCGTGGGCTGGCGGCGCAACCTTAAAATGAGGGGGAAATGATAAATTTCTCCCTTTTTTTCTTGCTGGTTCCGGGAATTTACAATTAGACACAGTCCCATTTTTCTTTTGCCGAATTGTTAAAAACGCGATTTATAATAAAAAAGTTATGTGTTTGTTTGGTTATATCAAAAATATTATGTACCTTTGTAATGTGATAATTAATAAGAGTATTAACCAAAAGAATTGAAATGATGACAGACAAAGAGTTAGATGACCTCATCGGGAGGAAGGAGCAGGAAATCAGAGACCTCCTCAACCTCCAGAGGCTGATTAGCAAGAGACACTTAGAGAAGGAGATTGACCTCAGGCTGACAGACCTTCACAAACTCTACGAAAAAAGGAAAAAGAAAAGTTGAACCAAGCCCTCCCCCTTCTCAGGGGGGAGGCTTAAAAACAAGAAAGATATGAAAGATACAAAAGCACTGCTTGAGGAGTACCAGTCACTGCTGGGCAATAAGGACAAAGCAAGCCTTGACCGCAAGGAGGAGATAGTACGGCTGCTGGAGTCACAGAAGACACCTGAGACGGAGACAGCCGTCGAGTCGATGATCAACAGGAACCTGCAGCGCATCGACGGGGAGATGCTCTCCATCAAGGCGCAACTGGGAGAGTACTACGACGTGCTGCCCCTGTCATATATCGCCAAGACTTTCTTTGGCAAGAGCCCCGCATGGCTCTACCAGCGCATCAACGGCATCCCCGTGCGTGGTCGTGTCTACTCCCTCAACGAGGAGCAGAAGCGGATTTTCAATACCGCCATGGAGGAACTGGCGAAGTTCTACGGCTCATTTCGTCTGGCTTAATGCTCGCGAATTAATTATCACACCAGCCCCGATTGCATGAGCCTGCATCGGGGCTTTTTTATAGAAAATCAAGGGAAAATGGAAAGAAAACGAAAATTTCTTTCCATTTTCTTTGTTTATACAAAAATTCTTCCTACCTTTGCCATCGCTAAACGTAATAGAGCGGTTTGCTCCGGGGGCGGTGAAAGACGCCCGAGTCATCACTCAGGGCATTTTTTATGCTCATACTTCCGAGACCTGCCAGAGGTCTCACTACACCAATAGCGGTGGCCACCCAGTAGATATAAGTCCTCGGACAAAGTCTATTACGTTTAGCGACAGGGAAGGCTGCCGCTTTCTCTGTCCCATGGGGGAGACGCTCCCTGCCGTGAGGAGGGAGACAGCACTGCATTAAGAACATAGGGTGTGTCGGCACGTCTCCCCCTTTCCCTCAGACATGAATCGGGGGGGCAAAAGGAGACCATAGGCAACGCAAGCGAGCATGTCAGGTGAGTATCGGGTGTGTCTCCTGTCCACCACTGCCCCTTCCCGTTTCCAGATAGTTCCCATGAAGGGAAACGGTGGATTCCCATGGGGGGAACATCGGATTCCCACGGAGGGAACGACGGTTTCCCACGCTGGGAACATCGGATTCCCACGCCGGGAACAAAACGATACAACCGCACAGGGCGGATTCCCTGTATAGCTAAACGTAATAGCAATATGCAGAATGTAATTCAGATCGGGCAGGTGGTTCAGCCCTCAGTGCTTTCCAATGTTGAGAGAACTGTAAAGAACCTGAAAGCTTGGCTTGGTGCCAATAGTCCGTCGTTCTCAGCCCTTGCCGGCGAGGATGTCTCTCGTGCCGATGTGGTGAAGGCTCACCTTTACCTGTTCGTCGTCTTTGTAATCGGTGTTGTCGTCAGTCAGATGGGAGGTGCGTTATGATATTCTGTTGCGATTTCTGGTGGCGGAACAAATACCCCAAGTTTTATGATGGTACCGTTGCCCTGATGAGTGCTGCCAACAGTAAAGCTCTGCTGCAGCCGGAGGACCTGACCAAGTTTGTCTCCTGTCTCAAGGATCAGATAGAGGCTGACAAACCGAAGGGACATGGCGCGCGAATCAATTACAGCCCTTGTGGTCACGATGGTAGAGGGTTCATCTATCTGGAGAGCGGTAAGGATGAGACCGATATCGCCAGGATATACCTGCACAAGGTCGAAAGCGTCATTACCTATGGGGACTTTCGCAACGCCGTGTTGGACGTAAAAAAGATAGGAGGGTGATATGGCATACGTTAAGCTGACACCGGAACTGGAAGATGTTCTCCAGAACCTGTGCGACACCACGACGCTAGGTGTCCACCTCAATACGTTCGACAAGGTAGAGGATCTGCTACTGGACGGTGACTATGACCATGATGAAGACGGACTGGTGCTCTCCTGCATCCGTGACATCAGGGCTCTTGCCCGTGATCTGCAACAGATACAGGATGTGCTGCTGGGACTCCCTGTGGAAAAGTAACAGCAACAAAGGAAAGTCCTCAGCAGACTGCAGGGAAGAAGGTAAGGGGGGGCTGAGAGAGAGTGGCACTGCGTCATGACGATGCGGTGTCCTTTTTCCTTCTGTCCGATATAGCTACCTTCGCACCATGGTAACAGAGTCGCTCATCAGGAAGAAGTTCGTCCACGAGACGATCACGGAGGGAATCAACAAGATATTCTCCGAGCAGCAAAAGATCTTCAGTGCCCGGTTCAACAGTCGCACCGGCAGACTGGAGTCGTTCCTCTCCAACCACAGTTTCTCTCGACAGATCAGCGATGGGCGCTACTCCGTGTTCATCAGCCTCTATGCCCACCTCCGCTTCCTCGACATGCAGTACCGCCGTCAGGACCTGAGTCCCCGCCCCAAGAAGGCTAATATATACAATAAGGTGGTATGGGGCATCCTCTACCGCGAGGTGTTCCCGGAACTCCGCTACGGCTTCACCGACGAGGTCCGCCAGCAACTGCGCGACCAGCTGCAGTCGGCTCTGAATCCGTGAATTTTCGTTACGTCACGAAAAATTTTGTTACGCAATGCAGTTTATTTCAAAAATATTATTTATCTTTGCAGTGTGAAAGAAATAACGAAATATCATCTTAAAATAACACCTACTTATATAACTAAAAAGTTCAATGGCAGACAGGAATTATCAAGATTTCGTGAAAGCCCTTTCAATTAGCGGCGAGAATCGTACGTTCTTAAATTCCGACGAAGATCACGCTTTAGACGTTCTGGTTCGGTTGTTTCAGGTTTCACAGAATGAAGTCCGCATCTTTGCAGGGTGTCTGTGTAAACATGTTGGCAACAGACCAGAATATGTGGTTGCGTTGAGCGAGTTTATAGAACGTGGTGGAAAATTGTATGTTCTTCTGAATAACTTCGATGAAGAATGCGCTAAGACATCAAATCTATACAAAAGGCTTGCATATTACAAGTCGAAGGATATGCCTGTATTCGTGAAAAGTACCACGTCCAAGCCATACAGAACATCTGACCCTGAAAAAAAAGAAGTTCATTTTACCCTTGGTGACGATAAGGCTTACCGCATTGAGACAGATATCGAGAAGAGGACGGCTGAATGTAATTTCAATAATCCAGAGTTGGCAAAGGAAACAGTCGCTTTCTTTGATAGCCTTTTCAATAGGGAAGATGCTAAAGAGATAGACTTATTAAAACTCTTCAACGATGGCGATAAATGATTTTTCTGCTATAATTCAACTTGCAGCAACATTATGCATTGCGTTCGTGACTGTTGAATACGTCAGATCATTTATTGGCGTTCTTTGTGAGAGGTTTTTTAAGTTTCAGGATTTCATAGCAAAGTCTTTTCAGGAGTGCCGTGATATTTTGACAGATAGAGATACATTGGAGCACATAGAGCCAATTGTCATTGAAGGGAAAAGCACTAACCCGGAAATAGAAGAAGTCAAGCGCCAAAACGAAGCATTAAGCAAAGAGATTGAAGAAGAGGAGAAAAGAAAAAACGAAGAGGTAAAGATTTCATGCCAAGTACGAAGTATGTCTTCTTTGTGCTTCTTTTTGTTCTTGATGAGTGTTCTTATATTATTGTTAGGAGGCGTTGAAAAGAAATACTCGGATACTTCTCATTCTTTAGTTACAATTTTGATTGTTTTGAGTATTATATATCTCGTTTACGGCTGGTGTGTGGGGGAAAACGAATATCCTAAAAAGTTCAGAGACTTTTCGTCTTTAAGACACTCTTTTATGGGTTTTGTCGTCATATCACTCCTCTCTGTTATTATAACATGTGCCGTTTTTGTGTGGATGCCGACACTAATATCAACCTTTAATTATGTATGGTGGTTTTCTTTGGTTGTCTTTGTTGTATTTATTTACCTTAATTTCATTGTATTTACATTCAAAATTAAGAATAAGGCAATTGCATTTAAGACAAAGGTAAATGAGTCAAAGACCTCTCTAATAGGGAAATGCCAAGAAGCAGAGAAAAAGGTGGAAGACCTTCGTGGACTATCCCGACTCAATGCAAGACTTCAGTCCGATTAATAATAAATACCGCCCTGGCACAACATCAGGACGGTATTCTTTTAGAACATTAATATCACTTCCCTAAACAGATGGATAAGCTCCAGTATCCTGAACGTTATCCTGAAAATCTTTAATACTTTCATTTTCTTCTATTTATTTTATTATTTTACTCATGATTAAGGTTTTTGTCTGCTCTTGTACCCCCTTTTTCATAAAAAATAAAGTTCTAAGGAAGAGAGTAAATAGATAATGGATTTTTTTTGCTATCCCCACTTATCAAATTCCTTTAGTTTTTGCGCGAAAACGCTAAAAACGTAAAGAATAGGGAGTTATGCACCAAAAATAGGGATTTCCCTTTGGTAGTTTCAAACCAAATCCTTATATTTGCAGTAGAAAAAGAACCTAAAAACGGAGGAGTTATGTGGGTTGGCATTAATTTTATATTGAGTTTGGTCTTGATGCCTTTCTTTCTTAGAAGAAGGGGGATTATTAATGTCTGCAAATTCCTTGTGATCTGTTCGATTCTTACACCTTTATTTGGTATACCTGTATTTAATATGATTAAAGACTAATTGGCGTTTGCCTATTAGTTGTCCTTTCTTACTCAGGTTTTTCTTGCTATGTTTGCACAAAATGGCAAGAAGTTTTTATGTCAAGTTACCAAAAAATCTCAGAAGACGTTATTCGGCAGGTTATTACTGTTGAAGAGAAAGAAGCACTCCAAAAGTACCATAAAGTCCAAAAAGGTATCAAGGACATGCGAGAAGAAGTGGCTGACCTTAAAAAGGATCAGGAGGCCTTGCGCATACAAGGGAAAAAGGGAGGAGAGCAGTGGAAAAAGAACGCAGAGGATATCGCCTCTTTAAACAAACGTATCAAAGAAAGTTCACAAGACCTCACTAATTTGCGAGACAAGTTGAGTATCAACGTAATGACTGTTGCCCAGTTGAGAAAACTGTCCAAAGACCTTACCCGAGAGCTTGAGCATATGTCTGCAGCTGCAAATCCTGAGGAATACTCTAAGCTCAGCCAGAAACTTGCAGATGTTAAAAACCGCATTAAAGACCTTAATATACAATCAGAGTATGTTAGAAGTAGCCTTAAGGAAGCGCAAACTGAGAGTTTTTTGTGGGGAACTGCCATTGTCAAAGTGGGAGAAATGGCACTTTCCGTCATGGGACGGATTGGAGGAGAAATCGCAGAAGTAGTGTCTCGGTCTCTTGAACTTGCCGAATCTGCCGACGGCGTGCAGCATGCCTTCGAGCAAATTGACAATGGTGACCAACTGTTGTCCGGACTCCGGAAAGCCACCAAGGGTACCGTTAATGACCTGGAACTGATGAAGGCGACCATGAAGGCTAGGGACTTCAATATTCCCTTGGAGGATCTTGGCAAGTACCTCTCCTTCGCGCAGTTAAAAGCACAACAGACGGGACAGTCTGTAGATTATATGGTTGACTCCATTGTCACCGGTCTTGGCAGGAAGTCGAAACCAATTCTTGACAACCTGGGTATCTCCGCTGCAGAGATTGACGAGAAGATACAGGAGACAGGTGATTTCGCCAAGGCTGTCGCCCAGATAGTCAATACCCAGCTGGCGGAAGCTGGAGATACTTACGTCTCCGCGGCTGACCGTGCGTTGAAGAGAACCACGGACCTGCAGAATGCCCAGTTGGAGTTAGGCAAGTCTCTCCTCCCCTATAAGGAATGGGCAGAGGAAACGTATGGTGCCGCCATTATACGATTGACGGATCTTATTAAGTGGACTATACAGCATGCCAGCGTGCTGAAGACAGCCGCTGTTGCCATGGCAACTTTCACGGTAGCCGCCATCGCCAACCGTGCGGCGATGCTTCAGAACACTGTCAGCGTCAAGGGGGCTGTGACAGCACTGAAGACATGGATTGCCACGCAGAAAGAGGTACAGTTGCTGATGTCTCCCTTGTCCGCTGCCTTCAACGGGCTGTCGCTGGTATTCTATAGATACACAGGCAATGTAACCAAAGCAAGGGTTGCCCTTGTCGCATTCACCAGGGCAATGAGGATGGTACCATATCTGGCAGTTGCCGCAGCAATCACTGCTGTGGTCTATGCGCTCTACCAGTTCGCGACTCGTGCGAAGGAGACGAGTCCATATCTGGAGGCGGTCGACGCTTCTATGAACCGGCTGAAGACTCGTAGCGAGCAGTTACGGAAACAGATGGTGAGGGATGTCGATGATATGAAGACTTCCGCCAAGAAGTCGTACACGGAGCAGAAGACCAAAGTAGACCTTCTGACGAATACCATCAACGACAATACCAAGTCCATCAAAAAACGCCGGGAGGCTCTTGACGAGATCAAGAAGATAATCCCAGCCTATCATGCACAGCTCACCACCGAGGGGAAACTGATCAACAACAACACCTCCGCTATCAAGGAATACACCAAGAACCTGTATAAGGCTGCGTTGGCTCAGGCTGCGTTAGGAAAGATCAACTCCTATGCGGACAAGATGCTGGATCGTCAGCAATGGCTTGCCGGACGTGAGGAGAACCAGAAATGGGTAAAACAACAGGCTGACTCCTTGGGGTTTGACGTGGAGAACAAGGAAGTGGGAAAAGGAAGCGGTATAGGCGCTAAGTATTGGGTCAAGGACCGGGGCACAAAGGACGGCAACCTGCGGTATATCTCTGAGGAGGAGTACAACCGCCTGGCAAAGGTCAGCGACCTTTACACCTATAACGTGCAGAGCATAAAGGAGCACTCCGAGGTCATGGACGGCTACAGCCGTTCGATCGACAATATCGTAAAGAACGCAGAGAAACTGGGGGCAGACCTGAACAAATCGCTGGGAGGTGACAGTGGCAAAACGAATCCGTCCAAGCCAACAGGCTCCGGTTCTGCCACAAAAGAGGACTCTAAATCCCTGTCGGAGTTTAAACGCCAGCGTCAGAAGGAACTGGATGCTTCCAAAGCAATATACGAGGAGGAACTCGTCGCTCTCAAGAAGTCCCTTGCCGACAAGAAAATCACGAGACAGGAATACGACTCACTTGCATTGGCTTCCGAGATCGCCTATAAAGAGAACGTGCTGAAGGTAGAGCAACGGTACCAGAAGGATTCGGAAAGCCTGCAGATAAAGGATGCCGAGAAGAAAAAAGAAATACAGGCAGATCAGAATCGTAACGTCCAGAAGGCTCTTGACGACTCAAACCAGGCAAGGCTGCAGGCGTACGCCCAGTATCAGAGCCAGATGCAGGCTCTTCGCGACTCCTCCATGTCTGAGGCTGACCGTGAGAAGGCTGACCGTGACGCACAACTTGCGGTCCTTGACGCATACTACAAGGCATCACTCCAGTACGCTGAGGAAAACAAGGAGAATACACTAGCCGTAGACAATGCCTATTTTGCCGCAAGGGAGAAACTGGAGGAGGACTGGAGGAAGAAGGATGAGGAGCGTAAGTTCCGTACCAGATCCTCTGCAGGACTCATAACTGTCCAGGAGGAGCACCTGCACAACATTGCAGAGATTGATGCCAATACGGACCTTTCTCCTGAGGAGAAGAACCGGGCGAAAGAGAACCTTGAGCGCGAGCACCAGCAGCGTCTGCTGCAGATCCGCGAGGAATACGGGCTCGTAGGTCAGCAGGAACTCTTTGACGCTGAGATGGAGCAACTGGCTCTGCAACATGAGCAAGGACTGCTCTCCGAGGAGGAGTACGAAGAGGCGAAGAAGAATATGAGGATGCAGAAGTGGAAGGAGTCGTTCGACTACTACCATGGGCTCTTCAGTAACGCCGTCAGTGCTCTTCAGGATGCGGAGCTCGCCAATGTCGACGCCAAGTACGACGCAGAGATAGAGGCTGCACGCAAGGCTGGCAAGGACACCACCAAGCTTGAGGAGAAGAAAGCCCGTGAGCAGCTGGAGATCCAGAAGAAATACGCTGACATCAACTTCGCCATCAAGGCTTCCCAGATCATAGCCGACACCGCCACGTCCATCATGAAGGCTTACGCTGACCTTGGACCGATAGCGGGAAGCATTGCCGCCGCACTGATGGGCGTGACAGGTTTAGCACAGTTGATGGCTGCCAACGCCGAGCGTCAGAAAGTGAAGCGCATGACCCTGAACGGTGGCAGTTCCTCTTCCTCCACGTCAGCAGAGCGTGTCGCCACGGGTAAGGAGGAGGGCGGATTCCTCGACGTGGAGCGGGAGCAGGACGGCAAGCGGTTCCACGCCAAATACGACCCCAACCGACGCGGCTACGTTGATCATCCAACCGTTATTGTGGGAGAAGGTCCTTCCGGACAGTCGAAGGAGTGGATTGCCAGCAACGCCGCTGTCGAGAATCCGACAGTCCGCCCGGTACTGGATGTTCTGGACCGTGCGCAGCGAGCCGGTACCGTCCGTACCCTTGACCTTAACAAGTTCCTGATCCAACACAGGGGCTTTGCGGGAGGAGGCAGCCTATCCCCCACCTCACTGAAGGTACCCCCGTTGGGACTGGGGATGGACCCTAAGCTGATGGATCGGTTCATCTCCCTGATGGAGAGGATGGAGCGTAACGGCATCCCTGCCCATGTGGGACTCGACGAGATAGACAATCAGAATAAGCTGCTGCAACAGTCACGTAACATCGGAAGCAAATAATGAAGATTACAGACATTGAGACAGGAGAGAACCTGCAATTAATACCAGGCACGAAAATGTCGGTGGAACGAACAAATCCGTTCTTCAATGACTATGGAGAACAGAGTGTCCCTCTTGATATACCTGCGTCTCCCCATAACTGCAAAGTACTCGGACACCCGGAGGCTTTTGGAGTCAGGCGCAAGGCTATCATGAGGAACGCCGTGATCCGGGACGGTGAATACTACGCACAGTGTCGTCAGGCGATACTGTCTGCCACCCGTCATGGGAATATCAGCACCTCTTTCTATATGAGTGACGGCAGTCTGTATTCCCGTATCGGCAACATCAAACTGCGTGATATCTACGGTGACGAGCGTATTGCCGCCGCAGGGTCGACTGTCGCCAGTTGCATCGCCTGGTGCAAGACGCTGGTGAACAACACCGATCCTGACTATACCATATTCCCCGTATTGGTAACAGATGACTCGAATATGGACACAGGGTGGAATTACAAGATCCTGAACAACTACGGATGCAAGGTGACCGTGTATGCTGCTGAGGGAGCCCCCCAGGAGGAGTACGTGAAAAAAGTAGCTCCGCTGTTGCTGTACTCCGGGCAGACTCCTATCTTCGAGAATGAAGAGGACACTATGGAGTACGTGGACGGAATGCCCGTCAACCTGAAGCCAGGATACTATATCACCCCCTTTGTCCGTGCCATACGTGTCCTTAAGGATGTCTTCTCTCATTTCGGATATACACTTCAGGAAAACTTCTTTACCCAGACGGAGCCTTTCTCGAAGATGGCGATCATCAACAACTGCATCGATACAATTGTGAACGGCTACATCCTGAAGGCAGACCTGGTACCAGACGTTTCGTGCAAGGATTTTCTTGCCGTGTTCCGCAAGAAATTCTGCTGTGAGTTCGTCTCCGACGAGAGGAACATGACCGTCAGTGTAGTCTTCCTGAAAGACATCCTCAATCAAGCTCCGTCGACAGATCTGACGAACAACATGACTGCAGAGCCGACTTTCTCGTTCAAGTCGCAGAAAGATTTCAAACGCATTAAACTCGCCTCAGAGCATAAGGTCGACCAGGAATCCTCAGACAGTTTCGACACCATCAAGGATTTGCTTGCAAGTCACGAGACGGCGGTTTTCTGCAAAGTCGACGGCGCTTTCTATAAAAGCGGATGGAAAGGCTTTATGCCCGTTGAGACGAAAGTGGCTGAGAGTTCCATGGACTATGACAGTGGTGGCGAGGAGGAGCCGCTGGAAGTCAGAGTTCCTGACCTGCAGCCGGAATACCGCATGCTTCGTCATGTCTATGACCCGGGAGACGGACAGGAGAACTTCGAGTTTAACCTCGGTCCTTATATATATATCGGTGATTATACCGCCAGGCACAGCAAGTTGAAAGGAACAAACGTTTCTTCCGACGAAGAAACCTCGACCGACGACAATACGGGCGCCCCTGTCAGTCCTTGCACTCTCGCTTTCACGCATGGCGGAGAGAATATTGCAGGCACTGCTGGAAGCGTATCATCTTATAACCTCTATACCTTCGGAACCGGCATCCACGCCTATGGGTCATACATGAACGACAGAGGATTCAAGAGGATATTCGACTATTCGCTATTCTACTGGGGGGACGACGGCATATTCGAGAAATTCTACCGTCCAATGGATCTGCTTCGACGTAACACGCTTAACGAGGTGAAAGTCAACTTGCTGCTTTCCATGCATGAGAAGATGAACATCCCTGCCTGCGAGAAAGTGTGCATCAGGGGGGAGGAGTTTCTTCTTAACAAACTGAAATTCACACTCGGGGAAAAGAATGATCCGCAGGAGACTAGTATGTTGACGTTGTCTGTTCCTGACTCTCCCTCTGTTGCTCCGACTATCACCGAGACTCTTCCAATGATGACAACCGAGTATAAATGGATAACACGGGGGGAAGAGAGTGACGTGACATGGATTGGCTATCCTGAAGAAAACTCTCCGTATCATGGAGACGGGGAATTCCATTCCACCGTATATCCGCCACTTCCTTGTGCGGATTTAGTTGGACAGACCTTCGGTGAGCAGACTGCCTATACTTATGTCGGAAGAGTAGAATGGTATCTTTATAAACACCTTTATCGCGCCCGTAAGGTATGGCTTGAGTGTGTTCATGCATGACCTGTCCTTTCCTTCTTTGGCGTAATACTGTAAATTTGCACAAAACAAGCATCTATGTATATTAAGATTTATCCGGACAGCCTAAGCCTTGTTGGCAATATGAACCACCTCTTGGTCGAGTCCACAGAGGATGTGTCGTTCTCTATCAAGGTGGAAGGATTATCCTCGGACCTCGTCGAGAGGGTGTATTCTCCTAACAGCAACCATCTGTTGGAGATAAATCTCTATGATATCGTATTCCCGGCACTGTCATTTTCCTTACAGAACGTCTCAGAGCCTTATCGGCAGGCTGATATTGTCAAGACTTTCGTTATCACCCTGAAGGGTGTCACCAGCAGGGAGACGAAAACGAAGACTTTTACTGTCGTCCGTGGCGGTGTTGACCGGCTGGCAGATACGGCGGAGAACTTCCTTCTGCAGAACTTCCTGACATGGCAGCCGAATATCAAGCCCGTGACTTACTACACACCGGAGTTCCTGACCTACTATGCTGCCGTCGCCTCCAAGGTGAAATGCAAGGCTCGTGTAGATGGCAATGATGTTACCGTCACCTTGGCTAGCATCCCAGCGGGTCAGGCATGGACCATTCCTGTACAGTACGCAATCATTGCCGGAAAGGTTAACGGGCTCCCCTCGTATTATGACGTTTGGGTTGAGGATGCGGGAGGTCAACGTCTGACGTATATCCAGCGTTACTTCGCCCAGGACATGAAATCCGAGAACGAGCAGTGGATACTGTTCGAGAACTCACTTGGCGGCATCGACACCTTCCGTGCTTACGGAAGTACAGACATGGAGGCATCCCACAGTCATAACGTCGCAGAAATAGAGGAGATGTCGTCCGAGTACCGTGTGGACACTGAGCGAAAGTTCAAAAAGAATACGGGCAGACTTGACCGGAAAGAACGTCTGTGGCTGCTTGATTTCTTCCCGAGCCTGGCAAAATACTTGTACGTAGGAGATTACCTGCGACAGATTGTCGTCACGGACAGTGATGTCAATTATAAGGCTTCAGAACTTCCGTCCCAGTATAATTTCACATATAGGTACGCAGATGCCAAACCATACTTGAACATCCCCAGGACAGACGCACCTCTTGAAATCCTTGATATCGACATACCTGAGGTCGGGTCTTTTACGGTCGCCCCACGCTTAGTTGAGTTCCCGAGAATTCAGCTAAGTAGTGGGGCATTGTTTCCTGTTCAGGATCCATACAGCAGCTCATGGGCTGCCACCACCCTTGGTGCGATAGCACAGTTCTTTATCCAGTATATAATAGGATCGTACTCTGGAGGCGGAGGAATAGGACATTCGCATTCCAATCTTGATTTTTTAGAGAATCTCTCTTGGGGTAATATTCTCAGGAAAGACAGGGATGATACCGCTGCGGGGGTCATCACATTCCTGAAGGGGATTGTCGCCAAGGCAAAAAGCTATTTCAAGGGTATTGAGAACGATGGCGATATCTCCAATACCGGAACCATATCCACCAAGAATATCGTTGTCACAGGCAAGGCTACCTTTATGTCCGTTGAGATAGAGGAGGTTAAGGCTGCCGGTGGCATGATAGTAGAGAGCCCTGGTCGCTTCCGTATCGACAGGGTTGAGACAACCAACAGACCGCGGGCTGTGTTCAACAATGTCACAGGTAAGTATGACGGAGTCCTGCGGTGTTACCAGCTGGCTAAGGACGGGCGTGACCGTATGGTTTTCAACGAGATACGCCCCGGTGACCAGCTGCTGTGCCTGACATTCAATGTTGATCCTGACAATACCGAAAGTGCGACCACCAACCGCTATTACTGGCGCAGGGTACTTGCCGTCAGCTCGGAGACGGTGTTGTTGACGGAGGAGGACGGCAGCAGCAACCCGTACCACTGGGTGGATGTGTCGCTTGAAGACTACGACGGATCCTTCCAGATGACAGACGGTGCGCTTGAGCCTGTTGGTGACGGGGGCATTGTCAAGGCGGACGTTCCGGAAGCCGGCGACGAGACAGTCGTATTAGGACACAACTGGGGTGTCGAGACCGACACAGACCGCCAAGGGGCATGGGTGTCCTCCGCATACAAGGGCAATGATCCGCAACTCGCCAGTCACGCCCCCTATAAGGCGCAGTACTGGGGAATCGACGACTACGACCTGTCCAGTCATCTGAAGACCTACTTCGCCCGTGGGGATAACCGTGTCGTCGGTACCATGGAGATGACAGCAGACTCCACCCTGGGGGGCGAGAAGATGTCCGATACCCTCAGAGGTCTGAGAAACCAGATCAACTCCGTCAAGAGCCAGACGGACAAACAGGTGGTCATCTGGCTGGGGGAGGGCGTGCCTACGACAGAGAGTGATCCTGCGTGTGACTGGCAGGACGAGTCCACAAGGGCGTTGCACGAGCACGACCTTTATTATAATAAGAGTCAGGCAACCGCTGACGGCAGCGGTCGTGCCTGGTCATGGGAGCAGGAAGACGGTGCGTGGACATGGAAGGAGATTACCGACAGGGACGTGCTCCGATCCTTGGAGGCTGCCGCACAGGCTCAGGAGTCCGCCGATGCAGCTCAGGAGTCCGCCGATGCAGCTCAGGAGTCCGCTGATGCAGCTCAGGAGTCCGCTGACGAGAAGTGCAGGACGTTCGTCATCGCTGAGCCTAACGTCCTGCCCACTCCTCCCTATAAGGTGGGTGACCTTTGGATGAACGCCTCCTATGCCGCAAAAGTTGATGATGTCGATTACAGTTATGACAACGACTTACTCCGTTGTGTAGTGGCGAGGGAGGTAAACAGCCAGCCAGCAATCACCGACTGGGCACCGGCACATAAGGCAACCAGTTCAGAGCTGAAGACACTCGATGACAAGATCTTGGCAAGGGTGACCGCGGAGGATTTCAACCGGTTCCGCTACGAGTCCGGACTTGTGATTACCGACAGCAACGGTCTGTTGTACTCGCTCTCGAAAGACGGGGAGGGACATGAGGTGAGAAGTGAGATCTCCACCTATGTCAGACAGGAGACTGTCGACGGCAAGACGTATATCAAAAGCGGGATATCACTGCGAGCCGACCAGATAGACTTCATCGGCAAAACCGTCATCAATGGAAAATTTGTCGTTGACAGTGACGGAAACGTCACCATGGACCACTTCACGGCGACTAATGCCAAGATTACGGGAGAAATCAATGCGGTGTATGGTACTTTTGAGCAAGGGCTTATAAGTTCAAACAAGACAGTGGCTCTCTGTGACACTCCTAGAGGCTCCTATAACTGGCGGGGACTCGCTGTCGGCTATGATGTCTCGGGAGCCGGGGAGCGGGATTTGGTTAATATAGGGGCTCGCTTTCCCGGGACATACGAGGAAGGTGCTTATGGTAGGATTGCAATATCCAGCAAGGCGGCACTCCACGTACCGATAATTGAGCTGTCCGGTCTGGACGGCAGTGTCAGTTCTCTGATTGTTAGGACAAATACCGCCTATTGTAAGGGCTTCGTTCCAGGATTCACAGAAACATTTTATGATTTGGAGCTTACCAAGACACATTTCTTTGTCAGGGTGCTTGGATCTGGAAAGACAATCACATTACCCTCTTCGGCTGACAACGGACAGATGTATATAATAGTCCCGCACAACGGATGCACGCTTAAGGTCAGTGACAATAGCGGACACACAATGGTCACACCAGCCAGCACAATTGTATCCGCCTTGTCTATCAGTGGTGCAAAATACCACTTTGCGACCTTTGACGGGGATAGAAAGGAGTGGATGTTGACTTGGAATTCATAACAATTAAATAATTATGGCTAGAATTGACTTTTCGAAAATTACAATCCTCGATATCGAGGGCAGGGAGGTGAAGAAGGATATCTCCAAGGATCTAGGCAATATACTCTATTACACGGCACGTGACATTGCCGCGAGTGAGCTTGGTAAGAGAATTTACTATGATAAGGAGATTGAGGTGGATGCGAAGTCCGCGACAATCTTACGCAAGACCGTAGGGGAGAACTTCTCCCTGGTCGTGACCACAGCACTGGATCCTGTCCTGGACGAGATTATCAGAGGAGGCGTTTGATGGCAGCAATCCCGCATATCAAACTGACTATCCGCAGGTCCGAGCTTGACGGCGGAGGCATGTACCGCACGGCAACAGTGAGGAATGTCGAGCTGTCAGGCATTGCGGAGAGTGCCAAGAAATATGTCCCGGATATCATCATGCACGCCCTGTCCCTGGCTCCTGGTGTCGAGGTAGGCGGCAATAACGGTTTCACTTATATATTCCCATTCAAATTATCGTGACATGGCAATTAGAAAACTTGGTTTCCCTGAGAAAATGACAGGCGACGAACTGTCTGCTGACGAGTTTAACCAGATACCTGCAAAGGTGGATGAGTTGATTGACGCTCTCAATGAGAAAGTGGGCGATATCCGCTTTGAGGGCGGGCAGCTGGTGTTATATGACTCTCCTGGCGGCAACCGCATCGGAGCAGTCAGCCTGTCCGGCATAGTATACGCCATCACTCTTACCTCCGACCTGCAGCCAGTGTTCTATATACTGACATCCGAGGAGACCAGGTTTATCAGCGTGACACCTTCCACGCAGAGCGGTACCATTGGTGGTTCCATGTCCGACTTCATTGAGGACTATGACTATACGATCAGCGTAGACAACGGCGGAGGTGCGTTCCGTGACGTGGTCAGCGGGCTATGTCGCTCGGGCGCACAGATCAGGGAGAATATACGATCGTACGTCTCTGTCGGCTCCAACCGCCTGCGCCTTACGGTCACGGGGCGTGAGTCAGGACAGGTGAAGACACAGATATACACGGTCAACGTAACCACGCTTACCCTGTCCTGCCGTTTCTCATGGTGGCGACCGTTCGTCGAGGGACAACCGTTTGCCATCGACGGCATCTATTTTGGCGGTAATCTGCAAAAAACGTTGTATGTCTCAATAGATGACGATGAGCAGCAGACCTATACTGCGACTTTCGGTTCCGGTACGTCCTACAGTTCCACGGCATACTCGTTCGACATGTCTGCAAGGTTTCCAACTGGCGGTACCGGCGTGCATAAGCTGGAGTTATGGATGGCTGGTGACGGTGTGGAGACCGCCCACTATATATATAATATCATGTGCGTATCTGCAGCCGATGTCAACAGCGTGTCTCTGGTGTGCGTGAACTCGATAGCCGGCAAGGCTGTGAACTTCACCACACAGCAGCTCTTCGAGTATGCGACCTATAACGCCACCGCCGTACAATTCGACATCTCTGTAACCGACGGCAATACCATATGGAGTGTGGCTGAAGGTCAGCGGATATCTGTCCAGACACAGACCCGCCAGCAGTACACCGCAGCTCTGGAGGTGGATACCGAGATTCTGGACGGTCTGGTGCTTACCGCCACAGCCTCCGTGGGTGAGGATGAGGGTGAGAGACAGTCGGTGGATATCGCACTAGATAACTCCAACAGCTATGCAGCCACGGCAGGGGCGACGTTCTACATGAACGCCGCTAACAGGTCCAACGGCTCTGCCGACCGTGAGGAGGTAATCAATATTGCACCGGATGCTCAGACTGCATCCTATGCCGCACAGTGGCAGGATTTCGCATGGTCTGTTGACGGATGGAATCAGGATGCCGACGGCAACAAATGCCTCGCAGTGCTGGCGGGATGCCGAGTCAGGGTACCCGGTCTGCGTCCGCTCGCCACAACAGCGACAGGCTCGCTGACTCTGGAACTCAAGGTGAGGATGGCGAATGTCGCGGACTATGACACGCCCATCCTGTCATTCATGTCTACGGATGAGTACAGTGAGGGCACCACCAGCGGTGTGATACTCTTCCCGACCAAGATCCTGGTACTCAGCAGTACGGAGCGTGAGGTCACGCCACAGAGTGTCAACCTCTCGGAGGACAGCATCCTCCACATCGTGATTGTGCTTCAGCGTCAGGTTGCCGGCACAGGGCGTAACCTCTGCCGCATCTACATCAATGGTATACAAAACGCTGTCTTCGAGTATGCCGGTAATGCCAGCTTCGGGAATGGGTCGCTGGTAATGGGGCAGGACTCCTCCGATCTCTACCTGTATATGATGCGCTGGTATGTCGGTCGTGCCCTCGAACACCGTGACGTTCTGGCGAACTTCCTTAACACCATCAAGGACGGTGCCGTCTATAACCGCAACGGGGTGCGTGCCGACAATGATATCATGGACGGCGGCAGCATCAGCTACGACCTGTGCCGAGCCGCGGGTTATAACTGCATGATTATTGAAACGGAGAATGACGTGCCGCTTCCCAGTCTGGAGTATACCACAGGTGCTAAGACAACCCTTACCATGGAGTACAACGACCATCCGGAGTGGAACTTCTCGGTGGAGAACGCTCCCATCGGAGGTCAGGGTACCACCTCTATGCGGTACTACCGCTGGAACTTCCGTTGGAAGATGAAAAAAGACTGTGTATGGCACTATGCTGACGGTACCGTGGAGACGGGGAAGGGCGGTTATATCGCCGGACGGAGCCATCCAAAGGCGGAGAAGGTCACAGCAAAGAAAAACTATGCGTCCAGCCAGCAGGGACACAAGATGGGAGCGACGGCAATGTATGATGAGCTGTATGAGCAGCTGGGGCTGAAAGCTGCCTCACTTCCTGCCACGGAGGACCGTGTGGCTGTCTATCAGCATCCGGCAATGGGCTTCCAGAAGCACCCCGACGGCAGCTATACGTTCATAGGTCTTTATACTATAGGTCCTGACAAGGGCGACAAGAGCACGTTCGGATATGACACCAAGGCTTATCCGTCACTGCTGTCACTGGAGGGACCCAACCATGCGCCTCTGGGTACCCGTTTCCTGCATCCGTGGACGGAGGACGTGGACTATGACCCGGCACAGGAGACGATGACCTTCGGAGGGGAGGAGGCATGGGATGTCGATGTCTGCCCGTACGAGACGGACGGTACCAGCGACGACTGGGTGCCGGAAAACAAGCAGCAGATCCTCTCTTTGCTGGAGCGTGAGTGGAAGCCGGCTTACGATATCGTCTATTATTGCAGCCCGTTCCTCCGGTCACTGGAGGAGGTCGGTATGACGCTGGAGCAGCTGAATGCCAGTCCCGATACCTTCCGTAACCGTATGGATATTCTGGGCAACAGAAAGAATGAGGTACTGCAGTTCTATGACGCATCCTATAACCTGATATACTACCGCACGAAGACCAAGCGGTATGAGATTCTCCAGTCGCACGATATGCTGGAGTATCTGTCAGACTACCTTACAACTCAGACACCTGACACGTCACAGCTGGTGCTGGCACGCGCCGCCAAGTTCCGGGCGGAGGCAGGTAACTACTGGAGTATTGACGATGCCTGTTACCATGACTGTTACTGTGAGCTGACAGGAGCCTCAGATAATCACGCCAAGAACTCCTATCCCTTCAAGTTCAAGACTCTGGCGGAGGGCGGTCGCTGGGCATGGCGGCAGGACGACCTTGACACCATCATGGCGACCGACAATAACGGTCAGTCCACCAAGTCGTACTCCATCGAGATTGGTGACGTGACCTCTGACGGCACTGATATCTACCAGGGGTCAAGCTCCATATTCTGGACGCTCCTCGGCGGGGTGTTCCTGTCGGAGAAACGCCAGATGATGACGCGCATGGTGAACGGACTGGTATCCATGGCACAGCGACTGGGCATCAGCGGTGCCTATGTCCATGAGTCGGTCTTCAATATGTTCGCATGGTACTTCTGGGATCATTCAGCACGCTATTTCCCGGCGACGGCATATAACGAGGATGCGGCATGGTCGTATATCACCCCGTGGCGTATTGACGCTGCCAGGACATATAATAACGTCTATCCGCTCACCCAGGCCCTGGGAGACCAGCTGCAGGCAGAGCAACTGTGGGTGATGCGACGGATTGTATATGTGTTCTCCCTGTACCGTATAGCCGGGTTCACGGGATCCGGTGAGGACGGATACGGTCGTATAGAGTTCACGCCAGCCGAGACGTTCACCTTCAGGGTACGTCCCGCAATAGACATGTACCCTAGCGGTAACCGGGGCGGAGGTAATGATATCCAAGGCGGACGCACCAGGGCTGGAGAGGAGTGTGAGATCACTGCGACATCCGACGGCTCGACCACCTTCTACCTCAAGGCACTCGACTGGCTTGTGTCCATGGGAGACCTCTGTGGACTCGTATTGACCAACCGAGGCGGTGACGCTTCTGTCGGTGCCTCCTTCTCTGTCAGCGGCAAGAGGCTAAGGGAACTGAAGGTGGGCGATGAGGATCCTGCCAAAGTGCGGTTCAATGCGGGCAGCCTTGCGGTCAGCGGTGACGCTATAGAGGTTGTGGATGCCCGTAACGTAACTTCCCTCAGAAGTAATGTGTCCCTGCTTAGCTGTCCCCGTCTGAAAAGGGCTTTGTTCAGTGGTACCAACGTACCGACGCTATATATACCGAGAGGTGCCAAGATTACTGAGGTTGAGTTCCCGAGCGGTCTGCAGACTCTGTTCCTGCACACACTCCCGTTGCTGCAGGAGAGCGGAATGGTGATTCCCGATGCGGCACTGCAGACAATCACGGGTCTTTATTATTACCAGTGCCCGGGTATCTCACCCTTTGGAATACTCCGGAGGATATACCAGACTGAGGGTAACAGACTGCAGTTCCTTACAATGATCTGGACGGACGAGATTGACGGCACGTCAGAGGATCTGGACATGCTTGCCGTGTTCGCAGGCAAGTCCTATGACACAGAGGCGGGCGAGGGCTATGGCTGTGTGGAGTACGATGCGGACACCAACCTGCTGTCCAACTCAAGCCGCCATCCAGACCTGCAGGGTGTCATCAATATCGCAGGCTCAGCCTATGAGGACAGCGTCAACTCCCTCCGGGAGTACTTCGGATCTGCATTGACTTTGAATATTATGGGTGCCTATTATGTAAGGTTCGCAGATCCTGTCTGGGGCGCGTATGCAGCGGCAAGATGGGGAGACGGCACCGGGACAACTAAGGCACAGATGATAAGCGTGAAATCATTGTCCAGCTCCGACAGGAATGTCTCGTGTGACGTAATGGATGTTAGGTGGTGCGTCATTAGTGATGGATGCGGTTTCTACCCCAAAAAGCGCTCGTCCCCGTCGCTTCTTTTCGGGAAGACTAAACGTGTTCTTCTCTCTCAGAGTGACGGAGATTCACTTAGGGAAGAGTATGACAGGGTAATTGGATACAGTACCGACTATCTTTATATTTATGGCTGGAACTATAATCACTTAAACATTAACGTACTGGCGTTTCGGAAAGTAACAACGTTGGCTGAGGATGGTGGAGGCGGCACTGAGGTGTTCCGTGGAACGAAATTAACAATTGGAAAACTATATATTGGTAATACTGTACCCCCACCGGTGGTGAGTGATATACGTAAAGTCGCACAAATATACGTACCTCAAGACAGTGTCACCGCTTATCAGGACGCTAGTATATGGAACACCGTGGCAGACAGAATAGTAGGTTATGACTTTATCGGAGATCCTGATGGCATATTCACTTTGATTGACGCAGTCTGGAATATTGATGGGACTATGAAGGAATAAAAAAGTGCTGCAAGAAGCACAACATGAATCCTAATAGTATCGTGTGTCTGTTGTTATCTCCGCCTCTTTAATTCTCTCCCTCATCCACCCGATGTAGGACTCCCTGCTTCTGACCCTCACATGCCGTGGGTTTTCCGTCAGCCTATTCAGATCACCAACCTTGCGTGTGTAATAGTGATTGTCTACCTGCACTTGTATAAGTGCGTTTCGTCCCTCCAGGGCTTCAGCCATGACATTGATCAGTTTTTGAATGTTCATATATATCAGTTTTGTAGGATTGCAGGACGGTAGGGTGAGGATCTAGAGCACTCCTTGGTAATTAACGAGAAGATCATTGGCTTCCTGGATATCTTTCGGTGTGTATATGTCTGTAATAAGGATAGAAGAATGCCTCGCCTGATCTCTTACGGACAAGATATCGGTATTAGCCTTCAACATATTGGTTATTCCTGTATCTTTCAATGAATAGAATTTATATTGAGGAGGGAAGCCAAGTTCCTTCCTGCAGCGTAAATTCCAGTAGTCCCTGAAGGCTTTCTCGCTCCTGTATTTTTCTCCTGGAACAAAGTCGTCGCTAAAAAGGTAATAGTTCCCGGGATATCTGAAGATGTCGTTTTCTATCATCAGTTTCATCACGTGATCTGGAATCGTTACCGTCGCGTCGCATCTGTTCTTTGTGCTGTTTCCGTGAAGCTCGAGGGTTTTTCTCTTGACTGAGATGTCCCCTATCCTTATGTAACTCATCTCATGGGGACGAACGAACATGTAATGGAGTATGTAGCAGGCAAGAAGGTAATGTTTGTTTTTCTGAAGAAGATAATCCCGCAAAGCCGCCAGAACTCCGTCAGGAATCACAGACCGATCCTTTCGACCGCCTCGGATCTTTATACCCGCAAAACTCTCCGACGGATCTCTTGGAACATATCCTCTTTCGGTTAGGTAGTGACAAAAGGATTTGATCCAGGTTAGATAGTTGTTTCTGGTGCGTATTGTATTGTTTCTCTCGACCAAGACATAATCCAGAAAGTCAGATATCACGTACCTGTCGAACTGATAAGTGTAAAAGACGTTCACGTTCTTTTCCTCTTTCCATTCTATCAGCATTCTCAGACGACTAGTGTATGAAGCGTAAGTCTCTGCCCGAAGATTGTCCTCCCTCAAGAGCTTCATAAGGTAATCCCTGTACTTGTCACATACCTCGAGGAATGAGGAGTACTCAGTTGGTCTCATCTCCTCCACCCAGGGATTCCACCCTCGCATGAGTTTCTCCGTCAGCCTTCTGATAAGATCCTCTCCGTACTTACGCTGTTCTCTCTTTCCTTTTACATGACCTAGCATGAATTTCTTCGTTCTGAACTCTCCTCTGGACGGGTCAAAGGCGACCAGAGACACGTAACACTCTGATTTCTGATGAAACACTGGCTGTTTCCAGCCTACAATCTCTTCAATTGCGCTCTCACGCGAAGTTTTGACATAATTTTTTTTAGTCATACATTAATTTTTATGCATGACTGTGTTAAACGAATAAAGTTATTTGTCAATTTTCGGTTTTCACCGACTTTCCACCGACCGTCTGCCCTCCGACAAACACAAAACCGCCCTGTTTAAAGGCGGTTAAGTTGTTCTTAGTCGGGATTACTGGACTCGAACCAGCGACCTCGCGCCCCCCAGACGTGTGCGCTACCAACTGCGCTAAATCCCGATCCTTTTACAATGATTTCTCTGAAATCGGATGCAAAGGTACGGCTTTATTTCGGTAATTGCAAATTTTTAACGGACTTTTTTCAGTTATTACGGCAATTTGCCGTATCTTTGTCACGTTATATATAAAAATAGGTACGTAGAATGACACAATATACGATTACGGCACCAAGCCGACTCCAATACACAGCTAAACTACCGGCATCGAAAAGCATCTCCAACAGAGCACTGATTATTCATGCCCTGACAGGGGGAGGTGTGCTGCCGGAGAATCTGTCTAACTGTGATGACACAGAAGTCATCGTCGCCGCACTGAAGGACAATCCCTACGAGATTAATATCAAAGCGGCAGGAACGGCGATGCGCTTTATGACCGCTTTCCTGGCAGTGAAAGAGGGTGAGGAGCATGTGCTGACGGGGACGGAGCGCATGAAGCACCGCCCCATCGGTATCTTGGTAGACGCACTGCGCTTCCTTGGTGCCGACATTGAGTATGTGGGTGAAGAGGGATTCCCCCCACTCCGCATCCGTGGCAAACGCCTGGAGGGTGGCTTGCTGGAAGTGCCCGGTAACATCAGCTCACAATATATCTCTGCCCTGCTGATGATCGGACCGGTCTTAAATAACGGACTGACGCTCCAACTGACTGGCGACATCATCTCACGGCCTTATATCGACCTGACACTATGGACGATGCGTGAGTTCGGAGCTGATGCGGAATGGAGCAATTTCGAGGCTATCGAGGTACGTCCTCAGCTATACAAGGAGCGTCAGTACTATATCGAGAACGACTGGAGCGGTGCCTCCTACTGGTATGAGATGGTCGCATTGTCAAAAGACGATGAGGCGACGGTGCAGCTCGAAGGACTCATAGACGGCTCCAAGCAAGGTGACTCCTCCTTACGTTATATCTTCAGTCTGCTGGGTGTGAAGACCCAGTTCCAGGCTACTAAGCAGGGAGTCCCCTCTGTGGTCACCATCAAGAAATCAGGACGGTGCATCCCACGGCTGGAATATGACTTCATCAATGCGCCCGACCTGACACAGACATTTGTCGTGACCTGCGCCCTGCTGAACGTGCCTTTCCACTTCACTGGACTGTCGACCCTCAAAATCAAAGAGACCGACCGCATCGAGGCTCTGAAGAAGGAGATGCGTAAGCTGGGATATATCATCAAAGACATGAATGGCAGTGAACTCATCTGGGACGGAGAGCGTTGTGAGCCAAACATGGCAGACGGCATCGACACTTACGAGGACCACCGCATGGCACTTGCCTTTGCCCCTGCGGCATTCTGCACCGGACAGTTACGTATCAACAACCCCAAGGTGGTCACCAAGTCATATCCTAACTACTGGGACGACCTCTCGCAATGCGGGTTCCACATAGAAGTTAAAGATTAAAGAGGCACCGTGGATTTCCTGCTCATCGTCATCGGATTACTTGTCCTGCTCGGCATTGTCGCCGCCATCCTCTCAAGGGGTGACGACGAGCCTGTCGTGCAAAAAGAGGGCGACTGCGGCTCATGCAGCAGCAGAGCGGAATGTAAACTTGCCGACTTGGTGGAGAAAGGAAAGAAGACCTGCGGACTCATCCTGCTGTTGTTACTCATGGTGGCGTGCTCTACGAAGAAGAACACTTCAACCATGCGCTGGTGGCATTCGTTCCACGCCCGCTACAACACATACTTCAACGGCTCACAGGCTTTCATCGAAGGCAGTCTGGAGAAAGAGACCGGGAACAAGGACGACCATACCCAGATGATTCCCCTCTACACCGTTGCCAACAAAAACAGCAAAGATATCGGAAAGTCGCAGTTCGACCGTGCCATTGAGAAATCAGAGAAGGCGATACGCAGACACAGCATCAAGTCACGGCCCGTATGGAAAAAGAACAGGCGGAAGACGAAGAAAGACCTGGAATGGCTTAACCGCAAAGAGTATAACCCGTTCCTCTGGAGGGCTTGGCTGCTGATGGGTAAGTCACAGTTCCAGAAAGGAGAGTTCGAGGAGGCTGCCGCCACTTTCGGATACATGGCTCGCCTGTATCAGACACAACCTGTCATACTGGCACGTGCCAGGGCTTGGCAGGCAAAATGCTATGCGGAAATGAACTGGCTGTATGAGGCAGAAGACCTCATCACGAAGCAACGGCGTGACTCCATACCACGCAGAGCCGCCGCAGACTGGGACTACACCCTTGCCGACTATCATATCCGCAGTGAGCACTGGCAAGAAGCGGTCATCTATCTTCGCAAGGCAATCCGTCATGAGCGGAGGAAGAAACAACGTGCCCGTATGTGGTTCCTGATGGGACAGATAGAGACACTGCAGGGGCATCGCCAGCAGGCATACGACGCCTATAAGCACGTCATCCGGCTTAACCCGCCTTATGAGCTGGAGTTCAATGCCCGTATCGCACAGAGTGAGGTGATGGCGGCGACGGATGCCAAGAACACCATCAAACGGCTGCGGCGCATGGCTGCCTCTGACAACAACAAGGACTATCTCGATCAGATATATTACGCCATCGGTAATACCTATCTCATCCAGCGGGACACCCTCAACGCCATCGCTGCCTATGAGAAAGGCAATGAGAAAGCGACTCGCAGCGGTACTGAGAAAGGAGTGCTGCTATGGCAGTTGGGTAACCTGTATTGGCAGCAGGAGAAATATAGTGACGCAAGACGCTGCTATGGAGAAGCCATCGGACTCCTCGACCAGGACCGCCCCGGCTATAAGGAACTTGCCCAGCGTTCCAAAGTCCTCGACGAACTGGTACCCTTTACGGAAGCTATCCATCTGCAAGACTCCTTGCAACAACTGGCGAATATGCCGGAGGCTGAGCGTAACAAAGCCATCGACAGGGTCATCCAGGAACTGATCAGGAAAGAGAAAGAGGAGAAACGGAAACAACAGGAAGCGGAGGCTGAGCAACAGTTGCAGCAGAGTGGTGGCAGCAACTTGCCACAGACGCAGACACAGACAACCAGACGACCCACTACTCCTGTCTCGCAACAGAGCAACGTCTGGTATTTCTACAACCCACAGGCTGTCAGCCAAGGAAAACAACGCTTCGAGCAACAATGGGGTAAACGACCCAATGCGGATAACTGGCAACGCTCCAACCTCACCGTACTGAAACTGGACCAAGACGAGGAGCAACAAGAGGAGCAGGAGACGGGGCTGGACGGCACAGAGTCAACGGACTCCATCACGTCCTCGCAACAAGCGGACAGTGTAGCCACCGAGGCAAGCGACCCTCATACCAGAGAGTATTACCTTGCACAGATACCGTTTACAGAAGAACAGAAACAAGCCAGTGACGCTATTATCATGGAGTCGCTCCTGAAGGCTGGCATCATCCTCAAAGACAAACTCGACAACCTGACACTGAGCCATCGCATGCTCTACCGACTCGTCACCCAATATCCTGACTACGAGCATAATGACGAAGCGTGGTATCACCTCTACCTCATCTATGCCCGGCAAGGGAAATGGGATGAAGCGGAGATGGCACTGGCAAGGATGAAGGAGAGTCATGCGGAGAGCCAGTGGACGATTCTGCTCTCTGACCCCTACTATGCAGAGAACCAGCGTTTCGGGCAACATATCGAGGACTCTCTCTATGCCGCCACCTATCAGGCTTTCCGCGAAGAGCGGTATAAGGAGGTGGAGACAAACGTCCGACTGTCGGCTGAGCGTTTCCCCAACGGACAGAACCGTGCTAAGTTCCTGTTCATCGAGGGACTGAGCCTGCTGAACAACCAGCGGGCTGACAGCTGTGTGGCACGGATGCGGCAGATCGTGGAGCAGTATCCTGAGAGTGAGGTCAGCGAGATGGCAGGACAGATAGTGAAAGGTGTGCAGCAGGGCAGACGATTAGTAGGAAGCCGTATGACGGCTGATGATATCTGGCGACAGCGACAGAACCTGGAGAATCCTAACGATTCGACTGCCATGGACACGCTGAGCACTGTCAGGGATACCCGCTACACCTTCATCCTCGCCTACTCGCCAGACAGTGTCAACCAGAACCAGTTGCTCTATGACATCGCAAAGTACAACTTCACGAGTTACCTGGTTCGTAACTTCGACATCAATATTGACACGGATGGAGCTATCAGCCGTATGATGGTCAGCGGTTTCCGCAGCTACGACGAGGCTTTGCAATATGCCCACCAGCTGTTTGCCAACATACAGATGAGTCAGCGGCTTGCCGGTTGCCGACGCATCATCATCAGTGACGAGAACCTCCCCTTGCTGGGAACAGTATACAGCTACGATGACTATGACATCTTCTTCCGAGAGGAACTGGCACCCGTCCCCGTCCCACAACAGCAACTGCTGACACAGCCCGACACGATTGTCGAGGAACCGGTGGAGGAAGAGGAGGAGCAACAATCCCAAGAAGAAAACGAAGACGACTTCTTTGGTAATGATGCCCCTCCACAGAATGTGGAACCAGTTGACTTCCCTGATGACTTCTTCAGATAGAATCACGAATTAATAAAGCACAGATTATCACCTCTTAATAAAAAAATAATAAGTTATGACAAACGGACTATTACTTTGGGCTGACGACGAGATGGAGCTACTGCGTCCACACCTGCTTTTTCTGGAGAAGAAGGGGTACGAGGTAGTAACCGTAACCAATGGTACGGATGCCATAGAGGAATGCCGCCAACGCACCTTCGACCTGGTATTACTTGACGAGATGATGCCGGGACTGACTGGCTTGGAGACCTTGCAGCGCATCAAGGACATCCAACCTACCGTCCCCGTCGTGATGGTCACCAAGAGCGAGGAGGAGGACATCATGAACCAGGCAGTGGGACAGAACATCGCCGACTACCTCATCAAGCCCGTCAATCCTAACCAGATATTACTGACACTCAAGAAATTCATCCATAAGCGTGAGATTGTTGCCGAGGTGACACAGAATGCCTACCAGCAGCAATTCCAACAGATGAGTATGCAGATGATGGACTGCAGGACATGGGAGGACTGGACGGAGATGTACCGCCAACTTGTCCGCTGGGAGTTACAGCTCTCTGCCACCGACTCTGCCATGGGTGACATGCTGCGGATGCAGAAAGAAGAGGCGAACATCGGCTTTGCCAAGTTTGTCAAGAAGAACTATATGGGCTGGCTGGAGAAACGTGAGATGATGATGAGTCCTGACATCTTCAAACAGAAAGTCTTCCCTGCCCTCACGGCAGGAAGGAAGGTCTTTCTCATCTTACTCGACAACTTCCGCTATGACCAATGGAAGACTATCGAGGGAGAGCTTTCTGACTTCGAGATTGACGAACAGCTCTATTGCAGTATCCTGCCAACGGCGACACAGTATGCCCGCAATGCCATCTTCTCAGGACTGATGCCCGACCAGATAGCCCGTATGTTTCCTGACCTTTGGGTTGATGAGGACGAGGAAGAGGGAAAGAACCTGAATGAGGGTCCTCTCATCCAGACACAGATTGACCGTTACAGGAGGCATGACACTTTCTCTTACCATAAAATCAATACCACAGATGATGCGGAACGTTATATGAACCAGTTCCCGCTGCTGGAGAAGAATGACCTCAACGTGCTGGTCATTAACTTCATCGACATGCTGTCGCATGCCAGGACAGAGTCCAAAATGGTACGTGAGCTTGCCCATGACGAGGCAGCTTATCGCTCACTGACCCTCTCATGGTTCCGTCACTCCATCATGTCACAACTGCTCCGTCAGTTGGCACAGACTGACTACCAGGTGATTATCACCACAGACCACGGCTCTATCCGTACCAACTCACCCGTCAAAATCATCGGTGACCGTAATACGAATACCAATCTGCGGTATAAACTCGGCAAGAACCTCGCTTATGACAACAAAGACCTCTTCGTCATCAAGGAGCCACAGAAAGCATACCTTCCGACACCTAACCTCTCAACGAGCTATGTGTTCGCCACTGGTGACCAGTTCTTTGCCTACCCCAACAACTACAATTATTATGTCACCTACTATCGGAATACCTTCCAACACGGAGGCATCTCGATGGAAGAGATGATGATACCATTCATAACACTAAAAGGAAAAAACAGATAATCATGGAAATAAACATACAAAGCATAGACACCATCCGTGAGGCTGCTCACGAGTTTATCCAACATATCGGTGACACACGCGTCTTCGCCTTCTATGGCAAGATGGGAGCAGGTAAAACAACATTCGTCAAGGCAATTTGCGAGGAGCTGGGCTGTCATGATGTCATCACCAGTCCTACCTTTTCCATCGTCAATGAATATACGCTCAACACTGACCTCCCGACCCTTGACACCCATACCGCCTATCATTTTGACTTCTACCGTATCAAGAAACTGGAAGAAGTCTATGACATGGGATATGAGGAATATTTCTACAGTGGAGCGCTCTGCCTGATAGAATGGCCTGAGCTGATAGAAGAAATCTTGCCCGATGACTCTGTGCGAGTCAGTATTACCGAGCAAGAAGATGGTACAAGAAAGGTCTCCTTCTGAGAAGAGACCTTTCTTGTTTTTATTTACAATAATGCGTCGAATTTCTCCTGTATCTTTGCCTTCGGCTGGGCACCTACCATCTTATCAACCAACTGACCGCCCTTAAAGAACAGGATGGTTGGGATGTTACGGATACCAAACTCTGCAGCAAGTTCCTCATTCTCCTCAACGTCACACTTACCAACAGCAATACGGCCGTCATACTCCTCAGCAAGTTCAGAGATAACGGGACCTACCATACGGCAGGGACCGCACCATGTTGCCCAGAAATCTACCACTAATGGCTGCTCGCCATTCTTCAGGCTCTCGAAATTTTCAGATGTGATTGTTACTTCCATAATCTGATTGCATTTAATTATTAATAATATAATGTATATGATGTTTCATGCAAAAACCATGCCACGATAAAGCTAATTAATCTTATAGTCTAAACCGGGCGATTTCTCAATAAAGTTGACCAATGCGTTCTTGACATCAACATATTTGCTGCTGCTACGCATTAAGACATGACTGTTCCCTGTACTGTCAACCAGCTGAATAAACAATTTCGTCTTTCCGGGATTAGAAGTAATGAGCTCTCCTAAATCCTCCACTATCTGCTCGTCCAGTAAGTCGGTAGTCATTGTAATAGTCAGCCGGTCAAGCGCATTCTCCTTAACAGTCTGCAAGTACTGAACGTCTTGCACTTTCAGTTCCATCTGGTCACTATGCAGGAAGCGAGGCTGCAGCTTGGCAGTCACATAAACAGCTGAGCCAATCTCAAACATTCCCTTGCGGTCACCCCAGTCTTTTCCGAAGAGTGCCAGCTCGCCACCGCCCTGGAAATCCTCAATCGTTATGAAGCCACAAGGTTCTCCCCGTTTAGTAAACTTCTGCCGGACATCCGTCACAATACCTCCAAAGATGATATCCTCACGATCTGACAGTTTCTGCACATCAGCCAATTCCGCACAATGTGTATTACACAATTTCTCAAGGACGACACGATATTCATCTAACGGATGAGCAGACAGATAGATTCCTACATAATCACGCTCTTTGTTCAGACGCTCAATATCACTCCATCGAGCCGCCTCGGGAATTGGCGGGGTTGCGATGTCCACCTCGTTTTCACCTCCAAACAGGGAGTTGCGCATCTCCTGCATCCCCATCTGATACATCTGCCCGTAACGAACCAAGGTATCCAGGAACACCTCTCCCTTACTGTTCAGACCAAAGAAATTCTCACGGGGAATGCCAAAGCTGTCAAAGCCGCCACTTAAAGCAAGACTTTCAAAGGCTTTACGGTTGACGCATGAGAAGTTAATACGCTGGGCAAAGTCAAAGATAGACTTATAAGGTCCATTCTTCTCCCGCTCATCAATAATGGCATGTGCCACACTGTCACCCATTCCTTTGATAGCGGCAAGTCCGAAACGAATCTCACCCTTCTTGTTTACACCGAATTTTGTATAACTCTCATTGACATCAGGACCCAGTGTAGCTATACCCATCGCCTTACATTCATCCATCAGCTTCGTTATTTCAGAAATCTGGTCACGGCGACGACTCATAATCGCCGCCATAAACTCCGCAGGATAGTTCGCCTTCAAATAAGCAGTCTGGAATGCCACCCAGGAGTAACAAGCCGCATGTGACTTATTGAATGCATACGAAGCAAACGCCTCCCAGTCACTCCATATCTTTTCCAGCACCTTAGGGTCATGTCCGTTCTTCTTGCCGCCCTCAATGAATTTGGGTTTCATGGCATCAACGATGTCCTTCTTCTTCTTACCCATCGCTTTACGAAGAGCGTCACTCTCACCACGGGTAAAATCGGCAAGAAGACGGGAAAGGAGCATCACTTGCTCCTGATAGACCGTGATACCATAGGTGTCCTTCAGGTATTTCTCCATGACGGGAATGTCGTAAGTAATAGGTTCCTCACCATGCTTACGTCTGATAAACTGGGGAATATATCCCATAGGACCCGGGCGATAAAGGGCATTCATGGCTATCAGGTCTTCAAATACCGTAGGCTTTAATTCCCTCAAGTATTTCTGCATACCGTTGGATTCAAACTGGAAAGTGCCGACGGTACGTCCCTGCTGATACAGCTCATAAGTCTTAGGGTCGTCAATAGGTATGTTATCCAAATCGACATCGATACCCCGAGTCTGTTTGATAATATCACACGCCTCCTTTAACTCCGATAATGTCTTGAGCCCAAGGAAGTCCATTTTAATAAGTCCTGTGGACTCAATCACATGACCGTCATATTGCGTACAGTTCGTTTTCTGGTCTTTGAAGTCCGGATCGTCAGCAGTGGACACTGGTACCCAATCGCTGATAGGGTCACGACAGATGATAAAGCCACAGGCATGGATACCCGTCCCACGCACTGTTCCTTCCAGCATCTTGGCATATTTGATAGTATTCCGTAAGGCAGGGTCGTTACTTGCCTCAGCTTCCCTCAGCTCGGGAACTGCCTTGATCGCATTCGACAGGTTCATCTTCGGAGTCTTACCGTCCACATCCGGCAGACGGTCAGGAATAGCCTTACACAAGGCGTTCGAGACATTGATAGGAACTTTCTCCACACGTGCAACATCCTTGATGGAGTTTTTGGTAGCCATGGTCGCATAAGTGATGATATGCGCACAATTCTCATGCCCGTATTTATCCTCTACCCACTTCAACACTTTACCACGACCATCATCATCAAAGTCTGTATCTATATCAGGAAGAGAGATACGGTCAGGATTCAGGAAACGCTCAAACAGCAGGTCGTATTTCAGCGGGTCAATCTTGGTGATACCCAGACAATAGGCGACCACTGAGCCTGCCGCAGAGCCACGTCCAGGACCTACCATCACGCCCAACTCGTCACGTGCCGAGTTGATGAAGTCCTGCACGATGAGGAAGTATCCCGGGAAACCCATCGTCTTCATGATATGCAACTCAAAACGAATACGGTCGTCCACCTCTTTCGACAAGGGGTCGCCATATCTCTTCTTAGCACCTTTATAGGCAAGTTCCGCAAGATAGTCAGCCTCAAACTTGATACGGTATATCTTGTCATAACCACCCAGCTTCTTGATTTTCTTCTCCCCCTCCTCTGGTGACAAAGGATTCTCGCCATTTTCGTCACTGGTAAACTCATCATAGAGTTGCTGCTCTGTGAATTTCTGCCGCCATTGCTCCTCCGTACCAAAAGACTCCGGGATAGGGAAGAACGGCATGATGGGGTCATGGTCAAGACTGTATATCTCCACCTTATCCAATATCTCAGTGGTATTAGCAAGGGCTTCAGGGACATCGGAGAAGATAGCGTTCATCTCCTCACGGGTCTTAAACCACTCCTGCTTGGAGTATAACATACGGGTCGGATCGTCCAAGTCCTTACCCGTTGACATACACAACAGGTGGTCATGCGCCTCAGCATTCTCCTGATCGACGAAATGGGCATCGTTCGAACATATCAGCTTGATGCCATATTCCTTTGCTAACTCTATCAATACCTTATTGGCTTTTTGCTGCAAAGGAAAAGTCTCCCTATTAGCACGGATGGTAGGATCCGTTACCTCATGCCGCTGAAGCTCCAGATAGTAGTCATCACCGAAAATTCCATGATACCACTTTACCGCCTCACGGGCACCGGCAATGTCTCCTTCCAATATCTTATGAGGCACCTCGCCAGCAATACAGGCAGAACAGACTATCAGTCCCTCATGATATTTTTCCAAATCTGCACGGTCCGTACGAGGACGCATGTAATAGCCGTCCACCCATGAATTACTGACCAGCTTGATCAGATTCTTATAGCCCTGATAGTTCTTGGCAAGCACTATCAGGTGATAACCGCTCATATCCTCTTTACCACGTCGAAGCTCCTTACCGCCATAACGTGACACATACATTTCACAACCGAAGATCGGTTTAAAGGGCTCCAAACCTTCCTTCTTGCGACCTTTGTTGATACCTCCTACATAATCATGGAACTCCTTGATACCGAACATATCTCCATGGTCGGTAATTGCCATGCCCCGCATGCCGTTTCCTATAGCTTTGTCCACCAGACGCTTGATACTCGACTGACCATCAAGGATAGAGTAATATGTATGCACATGTAAGTGTATAAAGTCTTCCATAGAGAATAATATTTCTGATTTAAGCGGTAAAGTTACACCGAAAAGACGAGATAACCAAAAGAATAAGGTAAAAAATTTGTAAGATAGACAAAAAAAACGTATCTTTGCATGTTGAATGGTAACAATCCATAAAACTACTCATGGGAGAAAGAATCCAAAAAATAAAAAAGCTGAAGAAAATAAGAATACACCGGGAGGGTACCAATGAACTGACAATCAGTATGCTGTTGCTGATGGGTATCGGCTTTGCCCTCTGGTATCTGATAGACAACCCTATTCCCTTCTGGGTATTTATCGCCATTTTCGGTACCGCATGGGCTATGGCACTCAACTTCTATCGCTGTCCTATCCGTTATTTCAATGGAGACACCGAGAAACTGGTCGTGGCTCCTGCTGATGGAAAGATCGTAGTGATAGAGGAGACAGAAGAGAACGAGTATTTCCATGACAAGCGCCTGATGATCAGTATCTTCATGAGTCCGCTCAATGTCCATGCCAACTGGTTCCCTGTGGATGGCAAAGTTAAGTTCGTGAGCCACCATAACGGCAATTACCACAAGGCATGGCTGCCTAAGGCGAGTGAGGAGAACGAACATGCGGATATCATGATTACCACTCCTGACGGTGAGGATATTCTCGTACGACAGATAGCTGGTGCGATGGCACGGCGTATCGTGACTTACGCTAAAGCCGGAGAGGAGTGCTATATCGACGAACATTTAGGATTCATCAAACTCGGTTCCCGTGTAGATGTCTTCCTTCCCCTGGGTTCAAAACCTTGTGTGATAATGAACCAGCCGACGACTGGAGACCAGACTGTGATAGCAAAACTAAAATAACGATTATTGAGCATCATGAAAAAGCATATCCCCAACACCATTACATGTTGTAATCTCATTTCTGGTTGCATTGCTACTTACTGGGCATTTTGTGGAGTATGGGATATTGCGCTCTTGTTTATAGTGATTGGTGCCGTTTTTGACTTCTTCGACGGGATGAGTGCCCGTCTGCTGGGTGTATCCTCCCCTATCGGCAAAGAACTCGATTCCCTTGCAGATGATATTACCTTCGGTTTCGCTCCAGCTGCAATTATTTTTGACTTTTTGAAGAACCATATCGAATATCTTCCATGGCATTACCTGCCTTATGCTGCCTTTGTCATGGCTGCCTTCTCCGCACTCCGACTTGCCAAGTTCAATCTCGATGAACGACAGGCGATGGGATTTATCGGATTACCCACACCTGCTAACGCCCTTTTCTGGGGAGCCCTTCTGGTAGGAGCCGGTGAATGGCTTGGAACATCCCCCTATTTATATTATGCCGTATTCGTCGGCATATTTATCAGCTGTTATCTCCTGATTGCCGAGATTCCCATGTTCGCCTTGAAATTCAAGCACTGGGGATGGAAAGGCAATGAAATAAAATACATCTTCCTACTAACCTGCATACCTCTTCTTGCCGTCTTAGGCATCAGTGGTTTAGCTGCCATCATTGCCTGGTATATCATTTTATCTTTAATCACGTCAAAGAAAAATACTAATAACTAATCCCTACACTATTATGAAAGAGAATATTCCATTCTTTTTCTTTGTATTCCTCTTTATTGTTTTTCTCCTCCTGCTGGCAGGGGACCAGATCATTAAGTCTATAAAAAAAGCCAAGAAGAATGCAAAGAATGCCGCAGATGAAAAAGCACAGAGATTCCGTGATGAGACAGGTCGTCAGCAACGACAATATCATTTTAGCGGAAAGACTGCCACAGAACAGCAACAGCCGCGTTCCGTAAGAGAGGACAAGTCTGAGGGACCGGAAGAGATACGCACCAAGACAGCTACAGGCGAAACAATTATTGACCAACGTAAGGGGCGTGATAACAGAAAGATTTATGACAGCGACGACGGTGAATATGTAGAGTTCAGCGAAGAATAAACAGAAAGAAGCCTCCCCACAATAGGGAGGCTTCTTCGTTAACTAAGGATGAACAAGTGTTCCGATTTCCTCTCCAGCCATCACCTTCTTCAGGTTACCGACGATATCCATGTTAAACACATAGATTGGCAGGTTATTATCCTGACACATACAGATAGCAGTAAGGTCCATCACCTTCAGTCCACGTGCAAGAACCTCCTTATAGGTAATCTCATTGAACTTCGTTGCAGTGGCATCCTTCTCTGGGTCAGCAGTATAAACGCCATCCACACGAGTACCCTTCAGCATTACGTCAGCCTCTATCTCGATACCACGCAGACTGCTTCCTGTGTCGGTCGTGAAATAGGGATTCCCCGTTCCTGCGGAGAAGATGCAGATATAACCTTGTTCCATTGCCTCTATTGCCTTCCATTTGGTATAGAACTCACCTATCGGTTCCATACGGATTGCCGTCATCACCTTGTTCTTCACACCAATAGCTCCTAATGCTGAACTGAGGGCGAGGGAGTTGATCACGGTAGCGCACATTCCCATCTGGTCGCCCTTCACACGGTCGAAGCCTTTTTGTGAGCCACTCAGTCCGCGGAAGATATTACCGCCACCGATAACAATACCAATCTGAACGCCCATCTCACTCACTTCCTTAATCTGACGAGCATAGTCACTCAGACGCTCCGGGTCAATACCATAACCCTGTTTTCCCATCAAACTTTCTCCTGAGAGTTTCAGGAGGATTCTCTTAAATCTTGCCATAGTTCTTCTTTTTTTATTATTGCGATATTTCGATATTACGATATTGCGACATTTCGGTATTTCAGTATTTCGAATCGCCATCAAATGACGAAACTGACTTCTTTAAACGCATAGCGGCACACTTGCCCATCATCCTTGCAAAGCACCAGATGCCCATCCTCCTCCACATCCACGAACTCAGCCATGAAGGTTCCTGTCTTGTCAATATAGGGATGAAAACCCTTCCGACGGTAAAGCATACTGACATATCGCTTCTTAAGGTCTTTAAATAATATATAATAGGTGAAGCGGCGTAAGATATCCTGCAACAAAACGTCGCAATCAGTGTCGTGCCGGTGAATCTGCCAAAGAGAGACAGGATTGGGCGCATCACTGTAGAACTGCCGCTGGTTAACATTAATGCCGACACCGACGATGCTGTCCTTGATGACCTGCCCCAACAAACGGTTCTCTATTAATATCCCACATATCTTGGCATTCCGCCAATAGATATCATTAGGCCATTTGATGCTCACATCACCTATTTGCTCACTAAGCGCCTCAGCGATCGCCATAGAGATTGCCATGGATATTCTGAACTGATGCTTAGCCGGTATGTCCTGAGGATGACACAGGATGGAGAACAGCAAATTTTTTCCTCGCTCTGACTCCCACGAGTTAGTGCCTTGTCCCTTCCCTGCCGTCTGGTAATCAGCCACCACCACCATATCCGCCTCTCCATCATGTTCACGAAGCCAGCGGTTGGTAGAGTCCGTCTCGGCAATATGTATGATTTTCCATTCCATGTTGCAAAGATACAAAATTTATTCGTATCTTTGCAACATGGAAGCAGAAGAACAGCAAAAAAAAGATGAACAATATATGCGCAAGGCTCTTGCCGAAGCACAGCTAGCCTTGGAAGAAGGTGAGATACCCATAGGTGCCATCATTGTCTGTCAGGACCATATCATTGCCAGAGCACATAATCTGACCGAGACACTGCATGACGTAACAGCCCATGCTGAGATGCAAGCCATAACAGCCGCTGCCAATGAGTTAGGAGGAAAATACCTGAGCAACTGCACCTTGTATGTCACGGTAGAGCCTTGTGTGATGTGTGCCGGAGCTATAGGATGGTCCCAAATTTCCCGCATCGTTTTTGGGACAAGGGACGAAAAGAGGGGCTATCAGCAATATGCCCCTCATGCCTTACACCCTAAAGCAACAATCACATCTGGCATTTTAGAAGAAGAATGCCGGCAACTGATGCAAGAGTTCTTTCGTCAAAAACGATAATCAAATATATTTTGCGATAACCTCCAAACACTTCTGACTGCTGACAGGCTTTGAAAGGAAATCGTTGCAGCCTGCAGCAACAGCATCCTCTCTATCGGTATCGAAAGCATTTGCCGTCAATGCGATAATGGGGATATCCACATTTTTCTCTCTAATCATCCGAGTGGCTTCCAAGCCATTAAATATGGGCATCTTCAAATCCATCAGTATAAGATCTGGTGCTTGAGTCTCTGCCATCTCAACAGCTTCCTGTCCATTACGGGCCCTTACAGGCTCGTAATGGTTTTTCAGGATATAGGACATCAGCATATAATTGCTGTCATTGTCTTCTGCTACAAGAATTCTTTTCATAAACTAAACATTAATTATTCTCTTCTTCATGAGGATTCTTTCCTGGCACGTATGTCTTCCAACGCCATAGTTTTGTCATGTCTTCCAGAGACTTTCCCTTGGTCTCGGGGACGAGACGCCATACGAAGAGGGCTGCTATCACACAGATGACACCATAGAGCCCATAGGTGAACCAGTGACCGAAGTCATCTCCCTCGGTCAGATGCATGTTGAACATCGGCACGAAGGTAGAGCTGACGATGAAGTTGAAGATCCACTGGAATGCTACCGCAATAGCAACGGCGGCACCACGGATGGTGTTGGGGAATATCTCGGCGATAAGTACCCAGCAGATAGGACCCCATGAGAACATAAACGATGCGGAGTAAACCATGATGCTGGCTGCTGTGACCAGTGCCATACCCGGCTTGCCGAATGTGACAGCCACACCGAAGGCACCTAACGCCATACCTAACGAGCCCCAGATGAGCAATGGTTTTCTTCCTAATTTCTCGACGGTAAAGATGGCAACCAGGGTAAAGGCGATATTCACGATACCCATGAAGACGGTAACCACCATCGGGTTCTCCATACCCATGTCACCAAAGATACGGGGAGCATAGTATAGCACGGCATTGATACCTACTGCCTGCTGGAAGACAGAGAGCATGATACCGATGAAGATACACATGACACCATAAGACAACAGTTTCTCTGTCTTCTGCACCAGTGTCTCCTTGATAGCATTCAATATAAAGAGGGCACGGTCGGTACCGTTTATCTTCGTCAGAATCTCCAGGGCTCGTTCGTTCTTGCCGACAGACACCAGATAACGGGGACTCTCGGGCACCAGACTGATCAGCACGGCGAAGAGTCCTGCGGGCACAGCCTCACTACCGAACATATAACGCCATCCTGTTGTCACCGTCCACTGTGCGGCAGGGTTGATGGCGGCGAGACCCTTACCCATCTCCTCTACCAAGGGCTGCACATGGTCACCTAAGATGAAGAAGTTGACGAAATACACCACCAGCTGTCCGAAGATGATCGCGAACTGGTTACAACTGACCAGCATACCCCGGATGTTCGATGGAGCTATCTCACTGATATACATCGGGCATATGGCAGAGGCAAGTCCTACACCCACACCTCCTATCACACGATAGAAGTTGAACATGATAAGGAGGGAGTAAGTAGGCTCTCCATGTGTGAAGAACAAGAACTCCGGCTCCATTGACCCTAATGCGGAGACAAAGAACAGGATGCCCGCAATCACCAATGAGCGTTTACGTCCGAAGTTAGTGGCAAGGTATCCGGAAATGGCAGAGCCGATGATACACCCTATCAAAGCGGAAGCAGACGTAAAGCCATGCCATCCGTCGGTGTATGTAAAATCTTTTGCTTCAGAGAAAAAAGCCTGCAGACCTTTCTCCGCACCAGAGATGACTGCCGTGTCGTAACCAAAGAGCAAACCTCCCAGTACGGCAACCAGCACGATAGAAAACAGGTAGGAAGAACTACCTCTCTTTTGATATTCCATAATGTTGTTTTATGTTAGTACTTTTCTTAATTAAACACAAAAGTAATGCTTTTTTAGTAAAATCCTTGCTATTCCGATACTTTTTAACTAATTTTGTCGGAAGAAACAAATAACTACAAAACATTTATACAAATGAACAGGAAACTACTAATCAGTGCCCTTGCCTTGTCAACGGCACTTTCTTCCTTCGGACAGACGAATACGATGGAGGTGAACACGAAGAAAATGGGGGCTCCCATTCAGTCCACGATGTATGGTATCTTTTTTGAGGACATCAACTTTGCCGCAGACGGCGGCTTATATGGTGAGCTCGTCAAAAACCGTTCCTTTGAGTTCCCGCAGGAACTGATGGGATGGCAGGCATTTGGCTGTGTGGACGTGGAGGATGACGGTCCCTTTGAGCGTTGTCCGCATTATGTGGTACTCTCCGACCCTGGTCATAAGGAGCGCCGCTCGGGTCTGGTGAACGAAGGATTCTTCGGCATCGGTGTCGAGAAGGGTGAGTCCTACCGCTTCTCCGTATGGGCAAAGGCTCCCAAGGGGGAGGCTGCCATCCGCGTACAGCTGATTGACGAGAACTCGATGGACGAGAAGCAGGAGTTCGTAGAGCAGGAGATCACCATCAAGGGTTCTGACTGGAAGAAATACACCACTACGCTGACATCACCCAAGAAGGACAAGCATGCCAAGCTGCGCATCTTCCTGAAGGGTACCAACAGTGTTGCCTTGGAGCATATCTCCCTCTTCCCCGTCAACACTTACAAGAATCGTGAGAATGGTATGCGCCGTGACCTCGCACAGGCTCTTGCCGACCTGAAGCCGGGCATCTTCCGCTTCCCTGGTGGGTGTATCGTGGAGGGTACCGACCTTGCCACACGCTACCAATGGAAGAACACGCTGGGTCCCGTCGAGAACCGTCCTTTGAACGGCAACCGCTGGGAGCATACCTTCGACTACCGTTACTATCCCGACTACTACCAGAGCTATGGTCTGGGCTTCTATGAGTTCTTCCAGCTCTCTGAGGACATCGGTGCGGAGCCACTGCCTATCCTCAACGTGGGTATGGCTTGCCAGTACCAGAACTGGAACGACGAGCGTGCACATGTTCCCATGGACGAGCTGCAGCCGTACATTGACGACTGTCTCGACCTCATCGAGTTTGCCAATGGTCCTGCCAACAGCAAATGGGGTAAGATCCGTGCGGAGATGGGACACCCCGCTCCTTTCAACATGAAGTATATCGGTGTGGGCAACGAGCAGTGGGGTGAGTTCTACTATGAGCGTCTGAAACCTTTCGTTGCTGCCATCCGTGCGAAATACCCCAACATCAAGATTGTTGGAACCAGTGGTCCTGTCCCAGAGGACAAGCCAGACAACACCTACCGCTTTGAGGACGGCTGGAAGGCGATGAAAGCTCAGAAGGCTGACTTGGTCGACGAGCATTACTACCGCGACGAGGAGTGGTTCCTGACCCATGGTCTGCGCTACGACTCCTACGACCGCAAGGGTCCAAAAGTGTTCGCCGGTGAGTATGCCTGCCATGGCAAGGGTAAGAAATGGAACCATTATGAGGCTGCCATTCTTGAGGCTGCCTTCATGACCGGCTTCGAACGCAATGCTGATGTGGTACACATGACGACTCCCGCTCCGCTCTTCGCCCACGTGGACGGATGGCAGTGGCGCCCCGACCAGATATGGTATGATAATACGGATATGTTCAAGACCGTCAGCTACTACGTGCAGCAGATGTATGCCACCAATGCGGGTACTAACGTGCTGTCGCTGACAATGGATAAGAAACCTGTTGCCAACCAGGCTGGACAGAACGGGCTCTTCGCCTCTGCCGCCTTTGACAGCAAGACGGGGGAGGTGATTATCAAGGTGGCAAACACCTCGAAGCAGAAGCAGACAGTCGCCTTCAATCTCTCGGACATCAAGGGTGAGCGCACGGCAAAGACCCTCACACTCTGCCATGACGGCATGGATGACGAGAACTCTATCTGCAAGCCCGAGCTGATTACACCGAAGACTGGAACGGCTCAAGTGACTGCCGCAGGTAAGTCGGCTGTCCTCAACGACGAGCTTCCTTCTATGTCATTCCGCATCTACCGTATTGCAAAGTGATATCGGAGCAATTGTAAATCAAATTGAATTGCAAAGTAAATCAAATTGAATTGCAAAGTAAATCAATTTGAATTACCGAGTAAATCAATTTGATTTGCAACAAGGGGGATAACACTTAACAAACAAAGCCCTGCTCCCTGACAAGGGAAAGCAGGGCTTTTTACGTGAAAAAACAGGTCAAAATTTGGCTGTTTCCTTAATTATGAGTAATTTTAAATTTTATTTTAAGGGTACTCACGCTCGGAAAATTGCAAATAAATTTGCATTTTCGCTCACTTATTCGTACCTTTGTAGCGTATTGTGCAGGTACACGAAGATGACAGTAGCAGATTATATCAAGCAAGATACTGGTGAGAGGCGCTTCTCCTTTGAGGTGCTGCCACCACTGAAAGGGAACGGCACCGAGGCGCTGTTCCAGACGATTGATAAACTCGCGGTTTTCAACCCGGCGTTTATCAACATCACCACACATCATTCGGAATATGTCTACAAGGAACTGGAGAACGGTCAGTTTGAGCGTCAGCGCATTCGTCGCAGACCTGGTACGATAGCCATCGCTGCCGCTATCCAGCACCGGTACGACATCCCCGTGGAGCCGCATGTGATATGCAGCGGTACGACGATAGAGCAGATTGAGTATGAGCTGCTCGACTTGCAGTTCCTGGGTATCCGCAACCTCATGCTGCTGCGTGGTGACAAAGCGAAGGAGGACAGCCGGTTCACTCCCACACCCGGAGGGCACGCCCATACTACTGACCTGATTCGGCAGGTGGTGCGTTTCAACGAGGGATTCTTTGCCGACGGCACCCCCATCAAGCACCCCGGTGCGAAGTTCGACTTCGGGGTGGCATGCTATCCGGAGAAACACGAGGAGGCTCCTAACCTGGAGCGCGACATGGAGTATCTCAAACAGAAGCAGGACTTAGGGGCACAGTATGCGGTGACCCAGTTGTTCTTCGACAACAGTAAATTCTTCGACTTCGTGGAGAAGGCTCGGCAGATGGGTATCACCATCCCCATCATACCGGGCATCAAGCCGATGGCGAAGCTGAGCCAGTTGACGGTGGTGCCCAAGACATTCCATTGTGACATCCCTGAGGCGCTGGCAAAGGAGATTGTGAAGTGTAAGACTGACGAGCAGGCTCGGCAACTGGGTATCGAATGGACCACCCAGCAGTGCCAGGAGCTCTATGAGCATGGTGTCAAGAACATCCATTTCTATACCGTGTCTGCCGTTGACTCCGTCGTGGAGGTCGCCAAACGATTACTATAGTTACTATAGGAACTATAAAACTAAAAAAATATGTTCGAGCAAGTCATAGGACAACAAGAGGTGCAGGAACGGCTGCTTCAGATGGAAGAGGAGCAGCGGTTGCCCCATGCGCTGATGCTGTGTGGTCCTATGGGGTGTGGCAAGATGGCTATTGCCATGGCTTTCGCCAAGCACCTGCTGAGCCGAAACGGCAATGCAGAGGCGATGCTTGCCAAATGGGAGCACCCGGACCTGCATTTCACCTACCCCACTATCAAACTGCCTTCGATGAGCGCTGACCATAAGCCGATGTCTGACGATTTCGCCCAGCAGTGGCATGAGCTGGTCATGGCAGGTCCCTACTTCACCATGAACGAATGGTTGGAGATGATGGGGGGTGAGAACCAGCAGGCGATTATCACGGCAGGTGAGAGCGACGCGCTGATCCGTAAGCTGTCGCTCAAATCGAGCCAGGGGGGCTATAAGGTGAGCCTCATCTGGTTGCCGGAACGCATGAACATCGAATGTGCCAACAAGATACTGAAACTCTTGGAGGAACCTCCGCAGCAGACCATCTTCCTGCTGGTATGCGAGGAACCGGAACGGTTGCTGGAGACTATCCGTAGCCGTGTACAGCGTATCGATGTCAAACGCATTGCCGACGAGGATATCCGACAGGCACTCATCACCCAACGGGGACTCAATGAGGAGAATGCACAACGGGTGGCTCGCATGGCGAACGGCAGCTGGCTGAAAGCACTGGAGATGCTGAGTGTCGACTCCGAGAACGAGTTCTTCCTCGACATGTTCCAGACACTGATGCGACTTGCCTACCAGCGTAAGGTGAAAGACTTGAAGACATGGAGCGAACGGATGGCAGGTATAGGACGTGAGAAGCAGAAACGGTTCCTCGACTATTTCCTCAGACTCATCCGCGAGAACTTCATGTTCAACTTCCAGGAGCCGGAACTCTGCTACATGTCCCAACGGGAGGAGGACTTTGCCAAGAACTTCGCCCGCTTCATCAACGAGGCGAACGTCATCCCCATCAGTGAGCTTGCCAACCGTGCCATCAGGGATATCGGACAGAATGCCAATGCGAAGATCGTGTTCTTTGACTTCGCCCTTCAAATGATTGTACTATTAATAACAAAATAACTATAGGTACTATAGCCAGTATAGGAACTATAAAAAAAGAAAAGAATATGGAAAAAGCAAAAGACCTCGAGATAAAGACCGGTTGTGACCGCGGACTGTGCCGCCTTGCCGTAGGCAGGCAGGATAAGCAGCTGAACACTTATGACTGGCTTGCCGACGTACCGGGTAATACGGATACGACAGACTTGGTAGAGGTGCAGTTCAAACATACCCGCAAGGGATACTATCACAATGTCAACAACCTGGAGCTGAAGAAAGGGGACATCGTCGCCGTGGAGGCTAACCCGGGACATGACATCGGAGTGGTGACCCTCACTGGACGACTCGTCAAACTGCAGATCAAGAAAGCAAACCTCAAGAGTGCTGACGATATCAAGCGTATCTACCGTATCGCACGCCCTGTCGACATGGAGAAATACCATGAGGCGAAGAAGAGGGAACACGCTACCATGATAGAGAGCCGGCAGATAGCCAAGGGGCTGGGACTGAAGATGAAGATCGGCGACGTGGAGTACCAGGGGGATGGCAACAAGGCGATCTTCTACTATATCGCTGACGAGCGTGTCGACTTCCGCCAACTCATCAAAGACCTTGCCGCCGCTTTCCATGTACGTATCGAGATGAAACAGATTGGTGCAAGACAGGAAGCTGGACGCATCGGAGGTACAGGACCATGCGGACGTGAGCTCTGCTGTGCCACCTGGATGAAGAACTTCGTCAGTGTGGGTACCGGTTCTGCCCGTTATCAGGATATCTCCCTCAACCCCCAGAAGCTGGCTGGTATGTGTGCCAAACTGAAATGCTGTCTGAACTATGAGGTGGATGACTATGTGGAGGCGAGCCGTAAATTACCTTCCAAGGATATCACCCTGCAGACCATGGATGCTGAATATCACTATTTCAAAGCCGACATCCTGGCAGGACTCATCTCCTACTCTACAGACAAGCATGTAGCTGCTAATCTGGAGACTATCACAGCAGAACGTGCCAAGCAGATTATCGAGATGAACCGTAAGGGTGAGAAACCGCTCTCCTTACAGGAAGACGGCAAGAAACAGGAGCCGGAACGCCCTCTTGACCTTGCAACGCAGGAGAACATCAACCGCTTCGACAAGGCGAAGAAGAAAAAGAAGAAGCATAAGAAGCCTAATAACGGTGGCGGTAATGCCAACCAGTCACAACGACGCGATCAGAAACCCAAGGATGCGAAAGAGTAGTTACACCTTATTATATTATATAGGGGCGGTACTGCTCTTCCTTTCATGCGACAGCAGGACTACCTATAGCCACTACCAGCATGTGAACGTTACGGGCTGGGAGAAGAACGATGCTATCGTCTATGAGATTCCTCCTGCTCCACAGGATGGGGTCTATCAGGAGACTGTCGGCATACGTATCGCACGTTCCTTCCCGTTCATGGGACTATCCTTGATAGTTGACCAGACAGTATACCCCTCCATGAGAAGCTATAGCGACACGTTGAACTGCAAACTGATTGACGAGGAAGGCAATGTGCATGGACAAGGCATCAGCCACTATCAGTTCTCTTTTCCCATTGACACCATCCATCTGCACAAAGGAGACTCGTTGTCTGTCTCTGTACGTCATGACATGAAAAGAGAAATATTGCCCGGGGTAACGGATATCGGCATGATGATGACCCGGGAATAGGTTTACGACCTGATCAGGTTGCGACTGGCATCAATACGCAAGAAGATAAACAACAGAATGGTGAAGCCCCATAAGGAGGAACCACCATAACTGAAGAATGGCAATGGGATACCTATGACAGGGGTCAGTCCTAACACCATGCCGACATTGATGAAGACATGGAAGAGGAAGATGCTCAACACACAATAGCCATAGACTCGTCCGAAGCGGAACGGCTGCCGCTCTGAGAGATGAATCAGCCGTAATATCAACGCAAGAAACAGCAACAACACACCTGCTGAACCCAGGAAGCCCTCTTCCTCACCTACCGTACAGAAGATAAAGTCAGTATCCTGCTCGGGTACAAACTTCAACTTGGTCTGCGTACCGTTCAGAAAACCTTTTCCTTCCAATCCTCCTGAGCCAATGGCTATCTCACTCTGATGCACGTTATAGCCCGCACCCCGTAAGTCTTCCTCAAGTCCCAGCAGCACATTGATACGAGTCCGCTGGTGGGGCTCCATCATGTTATTGAGGATGAAGTCGGCACCATAGAAGAAACCTACTGACCCTACGGTGAAGAGTGCGATATAGAAATAGTTACGGATACGGGAACTCAACCCCTCATAAATAAGATAGCCAACAAGTATCGTTGTCAGCGCCAACTGGACATAACAGATATTAAAGGAGAATTTCAACAGCAACAAAGAACAAAGGGTGATTCCCAGACTATAGATAACAATATGCCATGCCACCCGCTTGTCTCTGCCATAGACCCAGACCATACCTGCGACAAACAACTGCACCAACAACAAAACGGAGAACTCACCTACTGAGGTGGGAGAGTCTGCCAGATATACCTCGGCATAACGGATTCCTACCACGAAATAAATGACTGCTGCTACTCCCGTAAACAATATAGAACCTGGCATTCCCTCTCGATAGAACATCAGGAAAAAGGCAAAATAGACCAACGCCGAACCTGTCTCACGCTGCAGGATGATAAACACCATAGGCAAGAAGATAATTGCCAAAGTCGCACCAAAATGCTTCCATTGATGGATGTTATATCCATAGGTAGACATGAACTTCGCCAAGGCAAGGGAGGTGGCAAACTTGGCAAACTCTGCCGGCTGGATACGAAGAGGACCCAGAACCAGCCACGACCGGGAGCCTTTGATAGTATGAGTATTGAAAATGGTAAGAAACAACAACAGCAATAACAACCCATAAATGATGTAAGCAAAGGTGTCGTAGAATCTGTCATCAGACATCAGGATGGTGAAGCCCAGGACAATAGACGTTCCTATCCAGATAATCTGCATACCGGAACGGGTATCCAAACTGAAGATATCCGCATCGCCGTATGAGTAGCTGGCACCACACACACTAATCCACCCAAACGTCAACAGGGCGATATAGATAAGTATCGTCCACCAGTCTATAGAACGGAAAATACTAGTCTGCTTACCTGATTGTGTTGCCATAGGAGATATGTCTGTTTTGGAACTCCGTCGCTTTCTTCTCTGAAGCTTCCGAGAGCTTTCCGTGAATATACTGTTCCATGATCAAGCCACCAATGGGGACACCATATGTGGCACCCCATCCACCATTCTCCACATAGACGGCAACAGCGATCTTGGGGTTATCCATAGGGGCAAAACCCATAAACACAGAATGGTCGTGACCACGGTTCTGTGCCGTTCCTGTCTTACCACACGCCATAAAGTCGTACTGGGCAAGGGCATGACAGGTACCACCTGTGGCAGAAGCCCTCATACCAGCCACCACATAGTCGTATGCCTCCCGTTTTGCCAAGGTATAATGTTTCCGGGTAAAGGTGGTGTCCAACGGTTCACCCTGCACCTTCTTCACTACATGGGGGGTATAGTAATAACCGCGGTTGGCAATTGTTGCTCCAAGATTGGCAATCTGCAATGGGGTGGCATTCACCTCACCCTGACCGATGGAGATAGAGATGATGGTCAGTCCGTTCCAGGAGCCCTTATAGGCACGGTCATAATAGTCCGCATTGGGAATCAGACCGCGTTTCTCTCCTGGCAGGTCAATACCCAGCTTATAGCCGAAGCCCATACTCACCATATAGTCGCGCCATTTGTTCATCGCCTTCTGTACGCTACCATATTTCGACAGGTGGGTATTGATCATATGATAAAGTCCCCAACAGAAATAACCGTTACAAGAAGTAGAGAGGGCTGGTACCAGAGGCAGCGGAGAGGCATGACCATGGCATCCTACATGTAAACCTCTGAAGTTAAAGCCATGACCGCAGGGATAGGCTGTCTGGGTAGGATGGATAATACCTTCGCTCATAAAGGTAAGCCCCTGGGTCGTCTTAAAGGTAGAACCTGGGGGATACTGTCCCATGATACTCCGGTTGAGCAGGGGCTTCCATACATTCTGACTCAAAAGCCGATGATTCTTAGAACGTGCCCTTCCCACCATCATACGAGGGTCGTAGGACGGTGACGACACCATACAAAGCACCTCGCCTGTTGACGGCTCGATAGCGACGATACTTCCTATCTTTCCTTCCATCAGACGCTCACCCAGCGCCTGCAAATCGGCATCAAGACTTAGTGTCAGGTTCTTGCCAGGAACAGGTTTGCGGTCGAAAGCACCATTCTGGTAACGTCCCTGTATCCTGCCATGGGCATCACGCAGCAATATCTGCATTCCTTTCTCACCACGTAACTGCTTCTCGTAACTACGCTCCACACCTAGCTTCCCGATATAGTCACCGGGGATATAATAGTCATCTGCTTCGATATCTGTGGGAGACACTTCCGCAACATCACCTAACACATGAGCGGCAAAAGGGTACTGATACTGACGGATACTACGACGCTGCACATAGAATCCCGGAAAACGGAACATCTTCTCTTGAAACACAGAGAAGTCCTTGTCAGACAACTGACTCATGAATATCTGCTGAGTGAACCGGCTGTAACCCGGATTCTTCACTCTATCCTTTATCTCTTCCATTCTCCTGTCAAACTCTGCCTTCGTGATATTCAAGGCTTCGCAGAACTCTAACGTATCCAGATGATCTTTGGCTTCGTTGACAATCACCATGATGTCATACGATGGCTGATTATAGACCAGGAGTTTCCCATTTCTGTCAGTGATAATCCCACGGGAGGGATATTCTATCTTTTTCAGGAAGGCATTGGAGTCGGCGTTCTTTTTGTAGTCATCACTCATGATCTGCAGGGTAAACAGACGAATGATATAGACCACGACGATAGCTACAGCTATCCCGCTAATCACATTTCGCCGGTAATCAATCTCATAATCTTTCATTCCTGCCTGTCCTGAACGGTCTCAAACGTCAATATCATCATCAAGGTAAGAGAGGAACTGCCTAACACACATTTCAACCATACCGTCCAATTATAGAATGTGAAGGCATCAAGTGTAAAGAATACCACACAATAGAGGACGACTAACGCCATGGAGTAATAGAAATACTTGACCCATCCTAAATTATGCATTGAAGGCGGGATATTCTCTGCGGCATCACGTGACAGGTACATCTCAAAATAATAGGGTTGGATAGCACCTATCAGTGTCATCGAGGCAGCAGCGACTCCAGGAGTGTTAAAGAACATGTCTATCACAAGTCCCATGCAGAAGCTCCACAACAGGATGCCCCATTTGGGATAGTTACGAGGAAAAAGAAGCACGAAATAGACATAGAGCATGGGAGTGGCATAGCCAAACAGATGGATACTTCCCAACACCAATGTCTGCGCCAGGATAAAGGCTACAAACAAACCTGCCCGTTTAAATAGATCTGCCGACATACTCCCTATTCCTTTACATTTAATTTTAATGAGTCACGAGCAGACTGGAGCAAACGGGTACGCTCAGCTATCGTCGGATCGTTGACTACCACGACATCACGAAGACAACCGAAATCGGTAGACAGACGGACCTTCACACGATATGACAAGCCATCGGCAGAGTTATATACGGTCTCTATCTTACCGACTAATACACCTGGAGGGAAGATGGACGAATACCCATTCGTCTCCACCCAGTCACCCCGGTTAAAACGTGCATGGCGAGGAATATCCTCCAGATAGGCGACACCCGCATCCTTACCGTCCCAACGCAAGACACCAAAATAATTATGACCGCGGATGGCACAACTGATGCGGGAGGCGGTATTTAACACGGGCATCACCACCGCATAGTGATCAGATACCAGATATACAACACCTACCACACCTTGTCCACAAGCCACACCCATACCGACATCAACACCATCCTTCGCACCACAATCAATGGTAAGCAGATTATTCATTTTATTCAGCTCATTGGTGATGACCTTGGCTGGTACCAGACGGTACTGTTTCAGAAAATGCATCTCCTTTGCCCACAAACCTGCGGTATCTTCCGTTGCCTCACCATACAGACGGCGCAACTGATTAAGCTGACGCTCCATATAGAAATTACGCAATGTCAGGTTCCCATTCATCTTTTTGAGTGAGAAGAAAGACTCTACCTCTGCCCTCCCCTCGTTTACCTTGCCAGATATAGCATTTGCGGAAGACAGCCATGCACTGCCTTGGTAGCTGTTGTATTGGAACAACAGTACCAGGCTGATGACCTCCAACAAAACGAAGAGAAACCAGTGATGATATTTCTGAAAGAACTCCAGCAGGTTTTGCATCGTTCAATTATCGCATCAGGAAATTGAAGCGATCCACGTTCTTAAGAGCGATACCGGCTCCCTTGGCAACAGAGCGCAACGGATCCTCAGCAATATGGAACTGGATGTTGATCTTATCTGTCAGACGCTTGTCAAGTCCGCGCAGCAAAGCACCGCCACCTGAAAGCCAGATACCATTCTTCACGATATCGGCATACAACTCAGGAGGTGTGTTCTCCAAGGCGGAAAGCACAGCATTCTCAATCTTCGCTACCGTTTTATCGATACAGTGGGCGATTTCCTGATAGCATACTGGGACCTCCATAGGCAGGGCGGTGATTCGGTTAGGACCATGTACGATGAAATCCTCGGGAGCCTCATCACCAAGGTCTGTCAGGGCTGAACCCACATTGATCTTGATACGCTCTGCCATGCGCTCGCTGACTTTCACGTTATGCTGACGAGCCATATATTCCTGAATATCGGCAGTCAGGTCGTCACCTGCGGTACGGATGGAGTTATTGCAGACGATACCACCTAAGGAGATAACGGCAATCTCTGTGGAACCGCCACCGATATCAACAATCATGTTACCCTCTGGAGCCTCCACGTCGATACCAATACCGATAGCAGCAGCCATGGGTTCGAAAATGAGGTACACATCACGTCCGTCAGCATGCTCCGCAGAGTCACGGACAGCACGAAGCTCAACCTCCGTAGAACCTGAAGGCACACCAATCACCATACGCAGAGAGGGCGAGAACAGACGGCTGCCTGTATGTACCATCTTAATCAGTCCGCGCATCATCTGCTCACAGGCAGAGAAGTCGGCGATCACACCATCACGGAGCGGACGGATGGTACGGATATTATCATGTGTCTTCTCATACATCATCTTCGCCTCGTTACCTACGGCAATCATCTTGTCGGTACGACGGTCGAGGGCTACTACTGACGGCTCGTCAACCACAATCTTATCATCACTGATAATGATGGTGTTTGCCGTTCCAAGGTCCATGGCTATTTCCTGGACGAAACTAAAAAATCCCATATTCTATTTCTACCTATTTATTGTTTACGAATTATTTCTCAAACCAGTTATGAATAGCTGTGTCATAATGACTCGATACACCAAAGGCACGAGTAGCGAACTCACGACGCTGTGCCTTGGTGGTCTCTGCTCCCTGCTTGTTCAGGATGTCCAGCAAGAGACTGTACTCTGCCTTGGAGGGAACAATCACCACATCGTTGAAGTTCTTGGCTCCGGCACGGATCAGGGAGATACCGCCTATGTCAATTTTCTCAATGATATCCTCCTCAGAGGCACCGCTTGCTACGGTCTGCTCGAAGGGATAGAGGTCAACAATCACCAGGTCAATCTCAGGAATCTCATACTGAGCCATCTGCTCACGGTCACCCTCATTGTCACGACGACCGAGAATACCTCCAAACACTTTCGGGTGCAATGTCTTCACACGACCGCCGAGAATGGAAGGATAAGTCGTTACATTCTCCACCTTCTCACACGCATAGCCCAAGCCCTCGATAAAGGTCTGTGTACCACCTGTCGACAGGAACTTCACGCCCTCGTCGTTCAGTTTCTTCAACAACTCTTCCAGCCCATCCTTATGGAAAACAGAGATGAGCGCTGTCTTAATCTTTTTTGTATCTGCCATAAAATATAACGTTATAATTTTCAATTGAGGATGCAAAGTTACGAAAAAGCAAGCATACCACATCACATTTTCACTAAAAAAATTTTCGTTCTTAAAAATTAATAATGTATATCAAGGGAGTGAGGATTATCGCAAAACGGTACAAAAAGAAAAACACCTGCAGACAATAAAAACGCTGCAGGTGTTTCTTCGTAGCGGGACCCAGGATTGAACTGGGGACCTCATGATTATGAATCATGCGCTCTAACCAGCTGAGCTATCCCGCCATCATTGCTGAAATCGCAAGTGATTCTCTGAAATCGGGTGCAAAGGTAATATAAACTTTTTAAATCGCAAAACTTTTCCATAAAAAACTTTGCAATTCGAATATTTTTTGTATCTTTGCAACACAGAAACTAACCTTTACGGATATGCATAAACACATTCTAAAGAAGGAATACCCTCTTTCGGCAAAGTCGCCGAAAATCGTTTGGGACATGATTGGCAATGCGGCAGGACTGCAGAAATGGCTTGCGGATGTCGTGACGGAAAATGGTGACGAATGGACGTTTACATGGGGACATCCATGGACTGAACGTGACACGAAGGTTTCAAAACTGCTGGAACTGGAGAAATACGACCATATCAAATTAAAATGGGACTACCAGGAGGATGACCCTGACGCTTACTGGGAGATGCGCATTGAGCAAAGTGAGCTGACAGGCAACCTGAACCTGCTGATTACCGACTATGCTGATGCCGAGGATATCGACGACCTGAACGGGTTGTGGGATGCCAATATGGAGCGTCTGCATCGCGTCAGTGGATTCTTGTTGTAGTACATAAATTGATAAAAAAACGAAATATTTGCCGTGCTCTGAATTTTTTATGCTAATTTTGCATGCTCATAGTGCATGTCGCTGATGTTTCGAATCAAGAAATTAGACATATTTATCACGAAGCAGTTCGGACTGCTCTTCATCGGAACGTTCTTCATCTGCCAGTTTGTGCTGATGATGCAATTTCTGTGGCGTTATGTTGATGAGCTGATTGGTAAGGGACTCTCGTTGGAAGTCATGGCTCAGTTCTTCTGGTATATGGGACTGATGCTGATGCCGCAGGCTTTCCCCTTGGCAATCCTGCTGAGTTCGCTGATTGCCTTTGGCAACCTGGGTGAGAGTTCTGAGCTGACTGCCATCAAGGCAGCAGGCATCTCTCTGTTACAGGCGATGCGCTCATTGATCACCATTGTCATCATTATCTCATGCATCTCTTTCTATTTTCAAGAGGTAATAGGTCCGAAGTCGTTTATCGCCTTCCGTCAATTACTCATCTCCATGCAGCAAAAGAACCCGGAGGTGGAAATACCGGAAGGAATTTTCTACGACGGCATCAGTGGTTCCAATATCTACGTGCAGAAAAAAGACATGAACACCGGCATGCTCTACGGCATCATGATTTACCGCATGAACGGTGGCTATGAGGACGCTGCCGTCATCCTTGCCGACTCTGGAAGAATGCAGACGACAGAGGAGAAAAAACACCTGCTACTGACACTCTACAGCGGAGAGTGGTTCGAGAACATGCGCTCACAAGATGTGGCTGGTTCTGCCAATGTCCCCTATCGGCGAGAGACTTTCTCAACCAAACGCATCGTCCTTGACTTCGATGGTGATTTCAATATGGCGGATGCAGGATATATATCAGGCGATGCCCGCTCTAAAAGCATGGGGAAGATACTTCATGACCTCGACTCTATCCGCGAGTTCAACGACTCTGTAGGGCATCAGTTCTTCAAAGAGGCAAAGCAGGCGAGCTTCTACCTGCCCCCCCTTGAGAAGAAAGACTCCACCAAAATACTGGCAGAGGTGAAAAGGGACAGTCTTAACTTTGACTCCCTCTATAGCAAACTGCCGCCTGAGGTCAAGCAACGTGTCATGAAAGCAGCAGTGAGCGAAGCTCAGACAGCATCTGTCGACCTGGAGTTCAAGGGGGACTATTCTGAGGCGTTGAACAGGAATGACCGTCTCCACATGATTGAGGCAATCAACAAGGTGACACTGTCGCTCTCCTGTCTTATCTTCTTTTTCATCGGAGCCCCCCTGGGAGCCATTATCCGGAAGGGCGGACTGGGTGTACCCGTCATCATCTCCGTACTGGTATTTATCGTCTATTATATCCTCGAGAACACTGGCATGAAGATGGCTCGTGATGACAACTGGACTGTATGGTTTGGAAAGATGCTGGGAACATGCGTGCTGACTCCTATCGCCGTCTTCTTCACCTATAAAGCCAATAATGACTCTGTCGTATTCAACATTGACCTCTATAAGCAGATTCTGTTTAATATGCTGGGGATTCGCGGAAAACGCCATATCAACAGAAAGGAGGTCATCATCGAGGATCCAATCTACATGGCAGACGCTTACCACTTGCTGCGCATCAATACAGAAATCGAGCAATACAGCGCAGAGCATCAGTTGCTACACCTGCCCAACCCTATTAAGGTATTCTTCCGACCCGGAGACGACCATACCATCCAACGTATCAGCGAGGAACTTGAGGAAGTCATCGAAGACTTGTCGAATACGAAGGACAAAGGGGTACTCACTTACCTCAACCGATACCCCATCGTGGCAACGCATGCCCATACCAGACCTTTCCGACAGAAATGGCTGAACATCATTTCGGGACTTGTCCTGCCGCTGGGTATCTTCTTCTACTTGAGAATGTGTCGTTTCAGACTGCGTCTGCGTAAGGACCTGCAGACCATCACGCAGACCAACGAGCTGATGGTGAAGCGTATATCGGAAATCCATCCTGGAACACCGATGACCCTGGAGGATTTGCAGAATATGCCACTCATCATCAACCTTATTAATAATAAATAATGTGTAACTATTTAAATGAAGTAATATGGAGAATTTCAAACTCAATACCATTGAAGAGGCTTTGGAGGATTTCCGCGAAGGGAAATTCGTGATTGTTGTGGATGACGAAGACCGTGAGAACGAGGGGGACCTGATCTGTGCTGCAGAGAAAATAACTCCTGAAATGGTGAACTTTATGCTCAAGAATGCACGTGGACTGCTCTGCGCCCCCGTCACCATCAGCCGAAGCGTAGAACTGGACCTGCCCCATCAAGTCCAGGATAACACATCTTTGCTGGGAACACCTTTTACCGTGACAATAGATAAGATTGAGGGATGCACAACAGGTGTTTCCGCTCATGACCGCGCAGCCACCATCCGTGCCCTCGCAGACCCGGAGTCGACCCCCAAGACATTCGGACGACCAGGACATGTAAACCCACTTTACGCCCAGGACAATGGTGTACTGAGACGCAGTGGGCATACAGAGGCAGCCATTGACCTCTGTAAGCTGTCTGGACTTTACCCTGCTGGTGCGTTGATAGAAATCATGAATGATGACGGCACCATGGCACGGATGCCGCAATTACAGAAATTTGCCCAAGAGCACCAGATGAAAATCATCACCATCAAGGACCTGATTGCATACCGACTCAAAAAAGAGTCACTTATCGAGGTGGGTGATGAGGTAGACATGCCTACAGAATACGGACATTTCAAGCTCATCCCTTTCCGGCAAGTGAGCAACGGCTTGGAACACATCGCACTCATCAAAGGAGAATGGAAAGAGGATGAGCCGATTTTGGTAAGAGTACACTCATCATGCATGACCGGTGATGTTCTTGGCTCTAAACGATGCGACTGTGGAGAACAGTTGCATAAAGCGATGCAGGCCATCGAGAAAGAAGGAAAGGGTATCGTCATTTATATGCAACAGGAAGGACGTGGCATTGGACTTATGAACAAAATTGCCGCCTATAAACTGCAAGAGGAAGGACTCGACACTGTAGATGCCAATGTCCATCTGGGATTCAAACCTGACGAACGCGACTATGGCTGTGGTGCTCAGATGTTACGCCACCTGGGAGTCCACAAAATGCGTTTGCTGACCAACAACCCTGTCAAACGTGTAGGTTTGGAGGCTTATGGCTTAGAAATTGTAGAGAACGTCCCCATTGAGGTAACCCCCAATCCGTATAACTTACGCTATTTGGAGACGAAGAAAAACCGCATGGGGCATACACTACATCTGAAATAGTGTTGCTTTTTACATTGTTTTAGTTAAAAAAAGACATATTTCTTTCTTTTAAAAGAATAAAATGATTACTTTTGCAGATAATTACAAAACACTATAAAACAATATGGCACAATTATCTGACCGTTTACAACGCTTGGCACCCTCTGCTACGCTTGCAATGTCACAGAAAAGTTCTGAAATGAAAGCACAAGGCATCGATGTCATCAACATGAGCGTCGGTGAACCGGACTTCAATACACCCGATCATATCAAACAAGCTGCAAAGTTAGCTATTGACGAGAACTATTCCCGATATTCTCCCGTTCCAGGATACCCTGACCTCCGTCAGGCTATAGCACGCAAATTAGAGCGGGAGAATCACCTGCACTATCTGCCTGCTGAGATCCTCGTGTCGAATGGTGCCAAACAAAGTGTATGCAATACTGTCATGGCACTGATCAACCCAGGTGACGAGGTGATTATACCCGCCCCCTATTGGGTCAGCTACCCGCAGATGGTTCTTCTGGCAGGAGGAAAGCCGGTCATCGTTGAAGCCGGTTTTGAGCAGAATTTCAAGATGACACCTGAACAATTGGAGGCTGCCATTACACCCAAGACCCGTCTGTTGATCCTCTGCTCACCCAGCAACCCGACAGGCAGCGTCTACAGCAAGGAAGAGCTGGAAGGACTTGCCAATGTCATCAAGCGACATGACGACCTGTTCGTCCTTGCTGACGAAATCTACGAGCATATCAATTATGTCGGCAAGCACGAGAGTATTGCACAATTCGAAGGAATGAAAGAGCGCAGCATCATTGTCAACGGTGTCAGCAAGGCGTATGCCATGACAGGCTGGCGTATCGGCTACATTGCCGCTCCTGAATGGATTGTCAAAGGCTGCAACAAATTACAAGGACAATATACAAGTGGACCCTGCTCCGTCAGCCAGAAAGCAGCTGAGTTCGCCTATATCTCCAGTCAGGAATGTGTGGAGGAGATGCGCAAAGCCTTCGAGCGCCGTCGTGACTTGATTGTCAAGCTTGCCAAGGAGATTCCCGGTCTTGAGGTCAACATCCCCGAGGGAGCATTCTATCTCTTCCCCAAGTGCAGCAGTTTCTACGGCAAGAGTGATGGTGAGAAAACTATCAACAACTCTACTGACCTCGCCCTTTACCTCTTGGAGAAAGGACACGTGGCAACAGTGGGAGGTGATGCTTTCGGCGATCCAGAATGCTTCCGCATGAGCTATGCCACCAGTGATGAGAACATCATAGAGGCGATGCGCCGGATCAAGGAGGTACTGGAACAGCTTCATTGAAAAATTGATAATAATCAAGTTAAAAGTTCTTAAATAGAGAGTTTAAACGGTACAAATTGTTATCTTTGCCAATTGATAGGCGTATCAAAAATGCACCGTCACTGCCTTAAAGCAAGGCAAAACTCAATAAATCAGAAAGATATATTATAAATCAATTTATTTAATAACTAAAATTTAAACTTTTTAAAATTATGGCAACTACACAAAAGGCTGCAGCCCCAGCCAAGAAATCGGGCTTCCAAGGTGTTAAAGCTGCGTGGATTATTCTCGTGATTTGCGCTATCGCTGGTTACAGTGTATGGTATTTCGTAATGGGTAACCCCGACAACTTCATAGGTGGTGACCGCAGCGGACACCCCGCAAACCTGCTGGGTACAGTGTATAAAGGAGGTTTCGTAGTAGGTCTGATTTTGACACTGCTCTTCACTGTTATCTGCTTAGGTATCGAGCGTTATTTCGCTATTAAGAGTGCTTCTGGTAAGATCAATCTGGCTAAGTTCACTGCTCAGGTTAAGGATCTCATCAAGGCTCAGAAGTTTGCTGAGGCTGACGCTCTCTGCGACAAGATGCAGGGTTCTGTAGCTAACGTAGTTAAGGCTTCTATCAAGATGTATCAGACCGTTGAGACTGACAGCACACTGAAGAAGGCAGCTAAGATTGCTAAGATTCAGCAGGCTCACGAGGAGGCTACTCAGCTGGAGATGCCTACCCTTCAGATGAACATGCCTATGGTTGCTACCATCGTATCTCTGGGTACCCTGACCGCTCTGTTCGGAACCGTGCTCGGTATGATCGGATCATTCCAGGCTCTGTCTGCTGGTGGTGGTGCTGACTCTATGGCTCTGTCTGCCGGTATTTCTGAGGCCCTTGTGAACACAGCATCTGGTATTTTGACCTCTTGGGTTGCTACCGTTGTTTACAACTTCTTCTCTAACAAGATCGACAAGTTGACCTACGCACTCGACGAGATTGGTTTCACCATCGCTGCTACATACGATTCTAACCACAACGAGGCTTAATTTTTAACCATCTAAAGCAGTTTAGAGAGAATGGCTAAAATTAAGATACAGAAAAAAGACATCTGGATTGACATGACGCCTATGTCAGACGTGATGACACTGCTTCTGTGTTTCTTCATGTTGACCTCAACATTCCTGACCCCAGAGCCGGTACAGGTTACTGCACCTAACTCTGTGTCAGAGCTGAAGATTCCAGAGCAGGACGTTCTGAACATCCTGGTAACCCCAGAGGGTCGTGTCTACTGCGGTACGGAAAACAAGAACAACATGCAGGCGATGCTGGACATCATGACCGACAAGTTCGGCGTTCAGCTCAACCCCACTCAGGTTAAGCACTTCCGTGAAGATGCTATGGTGGGTGCCAGCATGGCGCAAATGGCAGCGTACCTCAGCCTTGAGCCTGAGAAGATGGCTGAACAAGTCCAGAAGCTCGGTCTTCCACTTGACAGTATCAAGGGAGGAAAGAGCGAGTTCCAGGAGTGGGTCACAGCGGCCCGCGAAGCTAATCCTGACATCAAGCTCGCCATCAAGTGCGACTCCAAGACTCCTTATGCATCTATTAAGAAGTTGATGTCAGAGCTACAGGACATGAACGAGAACCGTTTCCAACTCATTACGAATCTCGATGTTAAACGTTTAAACGACTAGTATTATGGCAAAAAAGAATCTATCCAAACAGAAGAAGATGGATACCCGCGTGAACTTCACGCCGATGGTAGACATGATGATGCTTCTGATCACGTTCTTCATGCTGTGTACTACATTGGCTAAGCCGCAGGCTATGCAGCTGACCATGCCGTCAAACGATGACACGAAGAATCTGAATGAAGATCAGAAACAGGTGACTAAGGCTTCTCACACCATCACACTTTACCTTGGCTCTAACGACAAGGTATGGTACATCGCCGGTCTTCCCAATTACGATGATCCCTCATGTGTGAAGGAGACCAGCTACGGTAAGAATGGTATTGAGAAGGTGCTCAATGAGCATACCACCGAGGAAGGTATCAATCCTATTGCCAAGATCAAGATGGCAAAGAAGGAGTTGGATGCCAAGAAGAATGAGTACAACTCTAAGATGACCGATGAGCAGTATCAGGAAGCCCTCAAGAAACTGAAGAAGGGTGAGCTCCCCAATGGTGAGAAAGTTCCTACGATGACTGTCATCATCCGTCCTCTGAACACTGCGACCTACGAGAACATGGTGGCAGCCCTCGATGAGATGCTGATTAGCAATGTTGATAAGTACGTCATTGACAATGTCGACAAGATGAGTGACGAAGACAAGGCGCTCATCCAGAAGGCAGGTGTCAAGTGATTAACCCCTAAAATGTAGAAAGAACTATGGCAAAAATAGATCTTATAGACAATGGCTGGGTCGACCTCGTATTCGAAGGTAAGAACCAAGCATACGGAGCTTATCAACTGCGCAAGAATACCGGTGTCCGCAACCTGAAGGCACTTATCACGATGTTCATTGGTTTCGCTATCATTGCTGCCATCGTCATCGCAAAGGTTTCTATTGAGAACTACATTGCATCACAGAATGCAGCCATTGAGGCAGATGTAGAGCTCCAGAGCCTTGCCGAGAAGAAAGAGGCAAAGGTAGAGAAGAAAGATGAGCCGGAAGTGGAGAAGATTGAGGTCGAGCGTGTAAAAAGCTCTGTAGCATTCACCGTTCCTGAGATTAAGAAGGATAATGAGGTGAAGGAAGAACAGGAGATGAAATCACAGGAAGAACTGCAAGAGACCAATACCGCTATTGGTGCCTTCAACGTAGAAGGTAACGATGAGACAGCTGGTGAGGTGCTCAAGGCCAAGGAGGTTATTGCAGAACCCGAGCCACCGAAGGTGGAGGAGACCAAGGTCTTCGACGTGGTAGAACAGATGCCTTCGTTCCCTGGTGGACAGGGAGCCCTGATGTCATGGCTTGGCAGTAATATCAAGTATCCTGTTGTAGCAGAAGAGAATGGTGTACAAGGTCGTGTCGTTTGTACCTTCGTGGTAGAGCGCGACGGTTCTATCACCGACGTGAAAGTCGTTCGTGGTGTTGACCCCTCTTTGGATAAAGAGGCTGTACGTGTGCTCAAAGCTATGCCTAAATGGATCCCTGGTAAGCAGAACGGTTCAGCAGTACGTGTGAAGTACACTGTTCCCGTAACCTTCAGACTTCAGTAATCTATGACAAAGAACGTATTCAACAAACTCGTTGGATTAACACTTATATTAGGCTTGCTCCCCGCTTGTGGGAGCAAGCCTAATCCTGAAAAGGAGGAAGCGTATCTGAAAGCCGCAGAGAAACTGGTGGCAGATGAGAGTTTCTATCCTATTCTCGATGAGGAGCTTTTCTATTTCAACAGCCAGCGTCTGGACACCATAGGCGTGGAATACATTAATGAACAGGAAGCCGTCGAGAAATTAATGAAACAGGAAACATGGCTTGCCTTCACCACCCGTGACTTCACGGCAAAAGAGAAGAAGAGCCTGCAGGACCAGAAATTCCTGCCCCGTGCGATACCCATCGCCTATGATGGTCTCTCCATCATCGTTAACAATACCAATCCCGACAGTTGCATCACCATCAAGGACTTTGCACGCCTGCTCCGTGGAGAAATAACACAATGGAACGAGATTTACCCCGACTCGAAGTTGGGAACTATTGATGTCGTTTTCGACAATCCATTATCCAGTACGGTACGCTGGTGTGTAGACTCCATCCTCGGAGGAAAGGAGTTTACAAACCCCAATATCGGAGCCGTCAAGACCAGTGCTGCAGTGATCGACTATGTGGAGAACCACAAGAACTCCCTCGGCATCATCGGGTCAAACTGGCTGAATGACAAACGTGACACAACGAATGTCACCTTTAAGAAGAATATAACAGTGATGGGAGTGTCAAAACTGGACTCTGCCACCAAGGCAAACAGTTGGAAGCCCTATCAATACTATTTATATAATGGCAACTATCCGTTGCGCCGCACTATCTATGCGTTACTGAATGACACCCGCAATGGTACGCCAACGGCATTCGCGCATTACTGTCAATTACCCAAGGGACAAATGATCATCCTTCGTTCTGGACTGCTGCCACGCTCAGCGAACATGAATGTCCGACAGGTTATTGTCAATAAGGAATAAACCAAAAGGACGTTTTCACGTCTATAAAGATAGAGACTAGAAACAAGAAGTATAACTTTAATAAAAACAAGGATTATGAAAGCAATGAAATATCTCGTAATGGGAGCGCTGATGATAGGATTCGGCACTCCAGTAATGGCACAGGACGGTACAAAGGCCGACATTGATGCCGTAAAGAAAATTATTAGTAGCAAACCGGCAGACCTGGACAAGCAGATGAAGCCTTATTACAAGGAGAACAGAAAGAATGCTGAGATGATGCTTGCCTTTGGTCGTGCTTTCTATGAGGCTGGCGACACAGCAAATGCCCGTGTATATGCACAACACGCATTGACAGCCTCCAAGAACAAGTGTGCTCCTGCATACGTGCTGTTAGGCGATATCGCAGCCCTTTCCGATGACGGTGGTCTTGCAGCCTCTTACTATGACAATGCCATCTATTACGACAAGAAACTCGCCGAGGCTTATCGTAAATATGCCATGGTATACCGTAAGATTGACCCAAGAGGTGCCGCCCAGAAGCTTGACGACTTGAAGGCTAACTGCCCAGAGGTGAATGTTGACGCTATCAAAGGACATATCTTCATGATTGCCGGTGATGAGAAGAGCGCATACAATGAGTTCAAGAAAGTGCCCATCACCGAGTTGGACAAGAGCTACCTGAATGAGTTTGCCCGTGCCAGCTATTTCCAGGGTCACTTCGAGGACGCTCTCGCAGCTTGCGAGCAGGGACTGAAAGACAAACCCCGTAATGCCACTTTCACCCGTCTTGCCATGTTCAGCAACTACGAGTTGAAGAACTACGATGCAGCAAAGGCATATATCCACAAGTACTTCAACGAGACAGACAGTGCCAAGTACTCAGAGTACGACCACTACTATTCAGCTTTGATCTACGACGCACTGGGTGAGCAGCAGAATGCCTTCAGCGAGTATGACAAGGCACTTGTACTGGTCAATGACTCTTCTATGATTAAGAAGTGGGCTATCCTGAAGACACTCTCTGACGCTTATCTGAAGAACAAGGACTTCGTGAAGGCTACCGACTATTACAAGCAGATGCTTGCCGCTAAGAAAGAGCTGACTTATGATGACGAGGAAGGACTTGCCAATATCTACACCAAAGATGGTGACGCTTCCGGAGATGCTGCCAAGAAGGCTGAGATGATCAAGAAGGCTGACGAGGTCTATGCAGCCCTCATCCAGAAGTACCCGACTCAGGAGGTATATTCTACCTACATGCGTGCAAACCTCAACAACAAGCTTGACAACAACATGGAGAAGGCACTTGCCAAACCCTATTATGAGAAGCTTGCCTCACTGCTGAGTTCACGCACCGACCGCACCAAAGGTCAGGATACCATGCTGAAGACCGCCTACCACTACCTGATGTTCAACGCATACATCAACAAGAATGTAGACGGTGCCAAAGCATTTGCTGGGAAGATCCTCCAGATCGACCCAGAATACAAAGCAGCTTTGGAGATCCAGGCTTTGAAATAATTCAAATCCACAATAAAGGAGCGTAAGTTTCGGCTTACGCCCCTTTTTTACCAATAATCATGAATCTAAGGAAACTAAAAAACATCATTATAGGAACAGGAGTTGTCACCATCATGGGGATGACAGCCTGCACCTCACATGACAAACAAGTTTCCTTTGAAAATAAGACACAGAGCAAACAAGACTCCATCATACAGTCAGTCATTGACGAGGACATGGACAGTGCACTCCGCCTGATAGACAGTCTTGAAGACAAACACCTCCTTCCTGAACACAAGGTAAACTTTTATCGGGGACAGATCCATTTCAAGTTAGGACAAGAGCTTACCGCAGAACTTTATTACAAGAAAGCACTCACAAGTGATGACTTACTGGAAGAGAGACCGTCACTCTATTATTTCGTATCAGACCAACTCTCAACGATTCTTACCTTAAAAGGCGACCAGGACGGAGCTGTCAAAACAGCGACAGAAGCTTATACTATTGTCCAGAAGGACACCACACAGGAAGGACACTACTGGTCAGCCATCCTGCTTCACGACATCGGTTACAGCCAGATGCAGTTAGGGCATTACCAAGATGCGAGAAAGAACTTCGTCCAGGCATGGAACACCCTGAAACAACTGGTAAACACCAACCCGACATTCGACAATCTTTATACCTGGGCGAGGATTACCTATAACATCATTGATGCCTACACGAGTACCGAACAGTTTAAAGAAGCAGAGAAATGGCTCCCCCAAGCCGAGGAAGCCATCAGCCGGATGTCAGCATCTCCTGAGTGCCCCGCCGCTACCGCTGAGGAGTACACCGCAGGTCTCAACACCCATAAGGCACTGATCTACGTCAAAACCAACCGCCGTGCAGAAGCCCATCAGGCATACCAGCGATTCATCGGTACCAATTATTCTAAGACGAACGCTGGTCTCATCGAGCATAGCGAATACCTCGAGAATGCTGAACGCTGGGAGGATTTAGCTAAGCTAAGCCCAAAGGTTGACTCTGTCGTACACTCATGGGGAATCCCTCTGTCACTGTATTACCTGAAGTCATATCTCAACCCATCCCTGAAAGCCTATATCAAATCAGGGAACAAGGAGCAGGCACTCAAGATGGCAGAGCGGATTGTTGACTCCGTCGACTCTGTCTACAATTACGAGCGCCAGCATAATGCGGCAGAACTCGCCATCATGTACGAGACACAAGAAAAGGAGAAGCAAATTTCCGAGCAGCAGTCGATGCTTAAGAACCAACGCTACTTAGCTTTTCTTGTAGCTGCTCTCCTCATCCTCATCTCCATCATCATCATCACACTCCTGCGTCTGCGCAGTGCCAGAAAACTGGCTGACAAGAACAAGGAGCTGAAACAGAAGAACAAAGAGCTGATACAAGCCAACGCCCGTGCTGAGGAATCGTCACGCATGAAGACCGACTTCATCCAGCAGATTTCCCATGAGATACGCACTCCCCTCAATGTGCTTAGCGGTTTCACACAGATACTGACAGCCCCCAATGCGGAGCTGACAGAGGAAGAGCGTGCAGATATCAATGAGCGTGTGACACAAAACACAAACCGCATCACAGAACTCGTCAACAAGATGCTGGAGCTCTCTGACATGCATAGCAAGAGTGTCATCGACAGAGTCGACCATGTGACTACCGTACAGATTGCCGCACAGGCGGTGGAAAGCTCTGACATATCAAAGGCAAAGCACCTCACTTTCAATATGGAGTTCGACCCGTCTGCCGACAAGATGATACGCACCAATTCCTATTCAGCCTCCCGTGCCTTAGCACTGCTGCTGAACAATGCCGCAAAGTTCACAAAGGAAGGCAGTGCGGAATTACGCATCACCATTGACGGAAACACACAGATGGTCGTATATACGGTTACCGATACAGGTATAGGAATACCTCCCTACGAGGCAGAGCATATCTTCGAGGAGTTCTTCCAGCTCGACAACTACTACGAGGGAACCGGTATCGGACTGAGTGTGGCTCGCAGTATTGCCCGCCGTCTGGGAGGTGACATCCGTCTTGACACCACCTACCAGGGAGGAGCCCGCTTCGTGATGACCCTTCCTGACGAGAAATAAAAAAGGCTTTCCTTTCGGAAAGCCCTATGTTTCTGTTCAACTTTTTCGTGACTTATGCCGGAAGGCTGATAGCCTCTGACGGACAAACGTCAGCACATGTACCGCACTCTGTGCAGACATCGGGGTTGATAGAATACTTATCGCCCTCAGAGATAGCTCCTGCTGGGCACTCATCGATACATGTTCCACATGCGATGCAGTCGTCACCAATTACGTATGCCATAATCTTTAATATTTAAATTGTTAATACTAATTACTTACTATTTGTGATGCAAAGATAGGAATATTTTTCGATATATACCTAACTTTAGGTAGACTATTTTTATAATTTATACGATGTCGAAATAATAAAAGACCCTCCTGCTGCGTTATTTTTAATGTGAAAAAGAAACGAATCCTTCTCCTGGCGTTATTGCTTGTCAGCATACTTTCCGCACAGGCACAACAACGCCGTGTGCAGCACAAGCCCTATATCGACCTGCGCCCTTTGCATTTCGGTATTGTGGTAGGTACCCATCTGCAAGATATTGAGTTTGAGAATGTAGGTCCACAGGTCCTTGTCGACGAGGAAGGCAATGCCAGTGAGCACCTCATCATGGCAGATGCCGACAAATGGAACGCTGGCTTTTCCGTCGGTGTGCTTGGTGAGTTGCGTCTGCACGACAACATTGCCTTGCGCTTCTCCCCCACCATGCATTTCGGTGCCAAGCACCTCACCTTCATTAATATGCGGGATCTGAATGAGGACGGTCAGCCGCGTAAGGTAACCCAGGACCTGAAGAACACGTATGTCGCACTGCCCCTGAACATCAAGTTCAGTGCCCCCCGTTTCAACAACTACCGTCCTTTCATCTCCGCAGGTATCAGCGGCACCATCAACCTTACCGGTGGTGGCGAGGACTATGTCGCTCTGAAACGCTTCTCGACGATGGTGGAGGTAGGACTTGGCTGTGACTTCTACTTACCATTCTTCAAGCTCATCCCCGAGTTGAAGTTCTGCTATGGCTTAGGCAACAGTCTTGACACCAATCATATCAATGAGCTGAAAGACACCAACAAGCGCGCCTATGCCAGCAGTGTCAGCAGTGCCCAGTCAAAGATGATCATGCTCTCGTTCTATTTCGAGTAATGCGTGCGGCTGGCAGCCCCATTGCCATGACGATGCAGAGAACCATTTTCCTTTTCATTTACATTGACTTTACGGCTACAAAAATACGAAAAAAGGGGAGAAAAACAAAAAAAACACCTTTTTTATTGTGAGATTCAAGAAAAAGCAGTACCTTTGCACCCGCTTTCCGCGTAATCGCTGGCAGGAAGTCACGTGTTGCCTGTTATGTTGCGTAGGAACGATACAACAATTTAATTTAAAGGATACAATGGATTTAATTAAAGTTGCTGAAGAAGCATTTGCAACCGGCAAGAAGTTCCCAGAGTTCAAGGCTGGTGACACCATCACTGTCGCTTACAAAATTATCGAGGGTTCTAAAGAGCGTATCCAGCTCTACCGTGGCGTTGTCATTAAGATCTGCGGTCATGGAGAGAAGAAGCGCTTCACTGTTCGCAAGATGTCTGGTACCATTGGTGTAGAGCGTATCTTCCCCCTTGAGTCTCCAAACATCGACAGCATTGAGGTGAACAAGGTTGGTAAGGTTCGTCGCGCTAAGCTTTACTATCTGCGCAATCTCACAGGTAAGGCTGCCCGTATCAAGGAGAAGCGCCACAACGTGGGTGAGTAATCCACCGACCCGCACAGCATAAAAAAGAGACATCACAACGGATGTCTCTTTTTTATTTCCCAGGTTTCTCTCCTACCTCATAGTTCGACTCCCCGTCGTCATCACCATGCAGTGCATTCTGGAACGAGTCCCAGTCCTGATAGCCTGCCAGCAACGACAGGCGGTCGAGCGTCTTCCTGTTCGGCTTGTGCAGCAGTTCCTTCTCCACTGCCTCCAGCAGTTTGCGTAATGCGTGTCTTTTCTTCTCCATCATTCCTTTGTTTTACATTGATAATATAATCTGTTCCAGGTCTTCCGGAACAAAGACGCTGCCGCTGAATGCCGACAGAGCCTCAGCGGTGTATCGCTCACGACGGGTCTCGAGGGTCTGATCCTCTGTATGGTAGAGTATCAGGTTCCTGACATGCAGACGCTCGGCAAGACGTGCCGCATCGAGTGCCGTGCTGTGATTCTTCTCATAGGGCTTGAAGCGGTCACGGTCGTCATAGAGGCAGAATGCCTCGCTCATCAGCCAGTCTGCATTCTCCGCATACTGCTGGCACTGCGGACTGAAAGGCTCATCACCGAGGCAACATAAACGCTGACCATCGGGTAATAATGCCAGGAAACCGAACTGCCGCTCTTTGGTAGACTGTATGTCGAAACACTGCAAATGCATATCACCCACCTCGAAGGTATCACCATCCTCCAGACAGTGCATGGTCACGATACTACCAATCCCATCCGTGTTTTTCTTGGGTAATATCTGACGACATATCCCTGTCAGGAGGTCAAGTACTTTCCGGTGACTCCAGACCCGAAGGGGACGATGGAACTGCAGTGCCATGCGCATCATCCAGATACACCCCAGAAGGTGGTCGGTATGAGCATGCGTGACAAACAAGTCTGTGATGTCCTCACGCTGTATCCCGGCACGCTCCAGCTGTGTGAGTATACCATTGCCGCCACCGGCATCCACCAGCATCAAAGCCCCACCCATACTATGTAACGTAAAGCAAGTGTTATAACATCGGGTCACCAGTGCGTTACCGGTTCCCAACATCGTAATATAGTTTTTCGTCTGCATATCAATCCCTCTGATGAAGATGGTTTCCTTAATCGCCTACAAAGGTACGCATAATTCTTCTAAATCCATTGTTTTTGCGGCAGATTAATTTCTGCGGGCGTTTCTGACGGGAAAGTGTGTCTGCCGGAAATGGGAGAAAAAAGTATTTTGTCAAGAAAACTTGTCGAAATTCTTGTATGGTTTTTTGCTCCTTCTAGGATTTCCGACGGCATCTTCGAGGGGTAAAACGGGGTGTTTCGGAGTTTGAAGGCACCTTCGGAGGGGTTTGTCGGCACCTTCCGACCCCGAAGGTGCCGACTTTCTCCCCCGAAGGTACGTCCTAAATCAGTGGAAAAAAGCACTAAAAACAGCGTTTTTCGGTCGATTTTGGGGTCTTTCCAAGGGGTAAAACCGGGGTGTGTGACGTTAATTGTCTGACGCACAACGTATTACGACAACGCCTCGTATTTCGCGAATTTGAGACCAATTGAGGACTTGGTGGATTTCGTGCGATTCTCCAGAGGCACTTTGTCAAAATGTTTCATGAAAGCACCTGCAAAAAGACGAGATTGGATACGGGCTCTCCCACAGAGCCTGCCTATGGTCGCTTCTTCGACGACGAGTTAGACTTGCTGCAATAGTAGTTATCGCAATACCGGAATGGGGATGCCCAAGTTGGGCATCCCCTTTTTTCTTTCCTTTCTTTTGGTATTTCACTCAATTTGCACTACCTTTGACCTTCGGGCGAAGGTACTCCCGTTCGAGAAAACCCAAATAAGATTTGGTTTTCTTCTCACTTATTCGTACCTTTGTACCCAGAAACAAATAGTATTAATATGAAAGAACTACAGCTGAAGTACGGATGTAATCCGAATCAAAAGCCTTCACGTATCTTCATGAAGGAAGGAGAGTTACCCATTGAAGTGATTAACGGTCGTCCAGGATATATCAACTTCCTCGATGCCTTCAACGCATGGCAACTGGTGAAAGAGTTGAAAGCAGCCACCGGACTGCCCGCCGCTGCCTCGTTCAAGCATGTCAGTCCTGCCGGTGCTGCCGTCGGACTGCCACTGAGCGACACCCTGAAGCACGTCTATTTCGTTGATGACATCCAGGGACTCGACGACTCACCCATCGCCTGTGCCTATGCCAGAGCCCGTGGTGCCGACCGTATGTCGTCATACGGTGACTTCGTGGCACTCTCCGACACCTGTGATGCCACAACGGCAAAGATACTGAAGCGTGAGGTGTCTGACGGTGTCATTGCCCCCGACTATACCGCCGAGGCTATCGAGATCCTGAAAGACAAGCGCAAGGGTACTTATAACGTCATTAAGATAGACCCGGACTACCAGCCAGAGCCCATCGAGCGCAAGCAGGTCTATGGCATCACCTTCGAACAGGGACGTAACGAGATCAAACTCGACGACCCCGCACTCTTCGAGAACATCCCCACGCAGAACAAGACCTTCACTGCCGAGGCAAAGCGCGACCTCATCATCGCCCTTATCACATTGAAGTACACCCAGTCGAACTCCGTGTGCTATGTGAAGGACGGACAGGCTATCGGTATCGGTGCCGGACAGCAGAGCCGCATCCACTGTACCCGTCTTGCCGGTAACAAAGCAGATATCTGGTGGCTCCGCCAGCACCCGAAAGTGATGGCACTGCCTTTCAAGGAGGGCATCCGCCGTGCTGACCGTGACAACACCATCGACGTGTATATCTCTGAGGACGAGCATGACGACGTACTGCGTGACGGTGCATGGCAGCAGTTCTTCACGGAGCAGCCGGAGGTACTCACCCTTGCTGAGAAGAAAGAGTGGATTGCCAAGAATACCAAGGTGGCTCTCGGCTCTGACGCCTTCTTCCCCTTCGGTGACAATATCGAGCGTGCCCATAAGAGTGGTGTGGAGTTCATTGCCCAGGCTGGTGGCTCCGTCCGTGACGACCATGTCATCATGACGTGCGACAAATACGGCATCGCCATGGCATTCACTGGGGTTCGGCTTTTCCATCATTAATACTATAGGAACTATAGGGACTATAGCAACTATATTAAAGAATTATGAGTAAGGAAGACGATTTCCAGTCGATACTGGAGAATGGCATCTCGTTTGGTCGTGGCGGTGGTCCCCGCAAGGAGGACGACAAGATAAAGACCAAGGCGAAGAAGAAGAAATACATCACCGGTGCTCACGGTAGCGGCTCTGCACGGCAGAAAGCGAAATACCGTGAGCAACGGAGAAACAGACATAAATAAACCGAAACACAACAATAACGAACTCATGAGAAAACATGTATTTACCTTAATGACCCTCTTTATGGTCACGCTGACGGCCTCTGCACAGAAGCTCGTTGGTGGTGACCTTAGTCTTGTCCCTGCCTATGAACAGGCTGGTGACAAATGGCTAGACTCTGAGGGGAATGTGATTAACACCTATTACAACGACGGCATGATAACCTATGTCCATGAAATTGCCGGATGGAATGCAATACGTGTAAGGTTGTTGGTAGACCCGTCTCTGGATGACGCTCCTGCCACTTGTCAGGATCTGGACTATGTAAAGAAATTGGGTAAACGTATCAAAGATGCAGGAATAAGCTTCCTGCTCGATATCTTCTACAGCGACACCTGGACAGATGTCAAACAACAGTGGATTCCCACTAGTTGGGGATATAACAGAAATACTGAGACGGTAACACTGGCAGCCAAAGTGAAGAGCTATACCACAGAAGTACTGAATGCCCTAAACGCCTATGGTGCCAAACCCGACTACATCCAAATTGGCAACGAGGTAAGCTACGGCATGCTTTGGGATAATATGACTGGAAAGAACAAAACAAATAGTTTCTCGACAGGAATGACCTACGACGGTCAGAAGGCTAGGATCGAACGCTTTGCCACACTGCTAAAGGCAGCCGCAGAGGGTGTAAGAGCATCTGACTGTTCTACAGCCAAAATCGTACTCCAATGCGAGCGCACAAAAAACAACACTTACTGTCAGAATTTCTATACCTGGGTAGAGAAAGCCGGGTTTACTGACTATGATATCATAGGGTTGAGTTATTACCCCATCTGGCACGGAACGATTGACGATCTGAAAAAGACCCTCAGTACCCTATCCACAGCATTCCCCGCTAAGGAGATACATATCGTTGAGGCTGGTTATTATCATACAAATTTCACACCAGGATCAGATGAAACAGACACCCGTAGCATATGGCCTTATAGTCCTGCAGGACAAGCTGCCTTCCTAAAGGATCTCATCGCTGCACTGAATGCCTACGAGAAGGTAACAGGTCTCTACTACTGGCAACCCGAAGAGTGTGGAAACGGAGCCGATGAAGAAGGTAACAACCGTGTGATGGGCAACTGGGACAACCGAGGATTCTGGCAGATTACATGGAAAAGCGGAACACACACCTTGAACAGTTCCAACGCTTTGATGACACTGAAGACTTTCCTCAGTGGTGGTGATGAGCCTCAAGAGCAAGATGTCACCGACAATTTTATCGTCAATGCTTCATTCGACAGTAATATCAGCGGATGGACCAATACTGGAGGTACAGCACAATGGAAACAGAACACATGGGCACCCCTTTCCAATTACTGCGAATTTGCATGGACAGGCAATGCTATTGTAGATCAGGAAGTAGTACAGACACCTACTCTGCTAGCGGGTACTTACAGACTTACCGTCAACTGTGCCTCAAATAATGGTTCAAAGGGTATCTTCCTCATTGCAGGGGATCAAAGCAAGGAAATGACAGGAACAGGAAATGTTGAGACTTTCTCCGTCGAATTTACTGTTTCTTCTGAATCATCTGTCAAGATAGGGCTTAAGCTTCTAAATACAACTGCCACATGGGTCAACTTTGACAACTTCAAGTTAGTCAAGAAGACTACAACCGATATCATCAATACCATGTGGCAACCTACCATCAACGACAATGCCTGGTATACGCTAGGTGGACAGAGGTTGGCAAGTAAGCCCACCAAGAGAGGGATCTATATCAACAACAAGAAGAAAGTGATTATCAAATAACAACAAGAAAGCGGAACACTATCACAGCGTTCCGCTTTTCCTGTTCATTCATCAATAGAGTACTAAAAGTTCAGTTCCCTACCCCGATAGAAATTCAAGAGAGTGGTCTGGTAAAGGTATTCATAACGAGCCTGCACCAGATCACTCTCTGATTTCAGGAAACGGTTCTTCGCCTCGTTGAACTCGGTGATATTCGCCTTGCCATTCTCATACTTCGCCTGGGCAAGACGGAAAGCGTCAGCTCCCGACTGGCGGGCAGCCTCACTGCTCTCATATTTCGCCTGGGCGGCAATGGCATTATAATATACCTGCTGGATCTCCTTATAGAGTGTCTTCTTCACATTCTCAAGTTTCAACTGCTGGTTCTCACGGTCGATACGTGCCGAGTTAATCCTGTTACGGGTAGAGAAGCGGTTGAAGATGGGAATGTTAAGGTTCAGTCCGATATACTGCGAGAAATTATTCTTTATCTGCGTTCCGAAGTTATCCTGCTGCATACCACTGGTCTTGTAATAGTTCGTCTGCAAGCCACCATTCAGGGTGAGCTGCGGATAACGTGCCGCCTGCTCTATCTTAATGGTCTTCTCGGAGGCATCCAGACGAAGCTGCTCTGCCTTCACCTCGGGTTTGAAGGTCAGTGCCTCCGCATAAATCACCTCTGGGTTGGTCAGCTCAACAGCATGGAACGGTACGTCAGGTACCACAACCTGGAAGCCCTCGGGGGTAGGCAGCTCCAGCAACTGCGTCAGGGTGAGCTTGGACAACTGCAGGTTATTATCCGCCTGTGTCGCCGTCAGGATGCTCTGGGCATGCGTCGCTTTCTGCTGTGACACCTCAGCCCCACTCGCCTTGCCGTTGTTGAAAAAAGCCTGCAGGCGCTCCACCTGCATCGAGTCGATGGCAACCTGCCGCCATGCCACATCGGCAATCTCGGTATCATATAGGATCTGTACGTAAGCCTTTGCCACCTGCATGCGGATGTCATTCTTCGCCTTCTCCAGATCCTCAATGGCTGCCTCAAGGTTCAACTGACTGAGACGGATGTTGTTGGGAATACGGAAACCCGTAAACAGGGGGACACTGGTGCCGATGCTGAACGACGTGGAACTGGTACTGCGGTTGGTATAGGTATTATCTATCGTCAGACCGCGTCCGAACGAGAAGGTCTCCCCCACAGAACCTGTCAGGTCCGGCAACCGGCTGTTCCTTGCCGTCGACAACCGCAACTCATTCTGCTGACGGGTCAGGTCTTTCTGTTGGATACCGATATTATGGCTCACGGCATAGTCGGCACACTGCTGGAGTGTCCATGACTGCTGGGCATAGCTTTCTAGTGATACTAGTACTACTAGGGAAACTATAATGAATATCTTCCTCATCGCTTACTCCTCCTTATTATCTGCCACTATCTGCGGACCACGCACCTTGTCCTTGGCGGTAAGTCCCTTCTTGATCTCAATATTCACACCGTCGCTAAGTCCCGTCTCCACCTGCCGGCGCTCGTATTCCTTCTTACTGCCCTTGTTCTTAATGACATAGACGAAGGTGGAGTCGCCAGAGAACTCGATGGCACTCTCCGGAATGGTCAGTGCCTTCTGGACTGACGACAGGATGATCTCCGCATTGGCAGAGTAACCGGAGCGCAGCTTATCATCCTTGCCGACCTTCACCGCTGCCTTGATCTCAAACTGGTTGGCACCGTTGTTATCGGTCGCCTTCGGGGAGATATACTCCAACGACGCGTCGAACGTCAGGTCCTGCAAGGCACCAATAGTGATCTTCATAGGTATGCCGTTGTACAGCCGTCCCACCTCCGTCTCGTCGATATTACCACGGAAGATGAGGTCGTTCATATTCGCCACCGAGGCGATGGTGGTACCGTCGTTGAACGTGTTGCTGTTGATCACGGAGTTACCCACCTTGACAGGGATATCCAGGATGACACCACTGATGGTGGAACGGATAAGGGTGGACGATGCACTGGCATTCGATTTCGACACACCGTCACGGACCACCTGCAACGCATCCTGTGAGGCAGCCACCTCCTCCTTCGCCTGGTCCATCTTCTGCCTGATCTTGTCAAACTCATCGGCAGACACCAGCTGCTGGTCGTAGAGACTCTTCTCACGCTCATAGTCCACCTGTGCCTGTTTGAGGTTCAGACTGGCAAGACGCACACGGCTCTCCGCAGAACTGAGCTGTCCCATGTCGGGGATCACCTTCACCTTGGCTATCACCTCACCCGCCTGCACATAGTCACCCGGCTCCTTATAAAGGTCGGTGATGATACCACCAATCTGCGGTTTGACATTCACCTCATTACGAGGTTCTATCTTTCCTGTGATAATCGTGGTCTTCTTCACCTCGTTCATCTCAGGAGTGAACTCGTTATACACAATCTCTTTGGGTTGTGACTTCTGCCACAGGAACACGAAGGTTCCGATGAAGATCAAAGCAATGATGGTTGCGATAATCAGTTTCTTGTACTTTTTCATATTGTTTGGTTTTTTTCGTTGTTTCGTTATTTCGAGATTTCGAGATTCGAGGATTCATTATTCATCCCGCATGGCATCAACAGGTTTGATGCTCATGGCACGTGCCGCAGGAGCCAGTCCTGCCAGCACACCCATCAGACTCACCATCAGGGCTGCGACGATGGCTGTCCAGAAGCCGACCTGGAAGTGTGCCGTCAAGATGCCGTCCTCTGTATTGCCTAACTCTAACATCTGTAATATAAGGACGGCAAAGAGGATGCCACTCATACCTGCCACCAGGGTCAGTACGATACTCTCAGAGATAATCTGTGACAAGATCATCCTGGGAGTGGCACCGATGGCACGACGGATTCCTATCTCCGTTGTCCGCTCACGCACCGTCACCATCATGATGTTCGAGACACCGATGGCACCGGCAAGCAGCGTACCGAGACCCACCAGCCAGATGAGGAAGTTGACACCCTTGAAGAGATTGTCAAGCATCTGGAAGAGCACTTCCGTATTGAACACCATCGCACCCTGCTCATCCGTCGGGTCCACGAAGTGGGCTCTGGCTATCGTCTCACGGATGCGTGGTGACAACTTACTCATCACGGTACCCGGACGACCGGTAGCGGCGATGAGGTCTATCTCCGTTCCCCTGTTATAAGTCTGTTGCACCAGTGTCAGCGGCAATGTGATCTTCTCCTCGGCACGTCCGTTGAAATTGATGCCCGCTGAATTATAATCCACACCGATAACCTCATAATAGGTGGAGTCCACACGGATGCTCTTGCCACAGGGGTCACCACCCTCCTTGAAGAGGTCCTTGTAGATTTTCTTACCCAACACGCAGACCTTTCTGTGCTCCAGGATGTCCACCTCGTTAATGAACCGTCCATAGTACATCTTGGGAGCGACCACATCGGCATACTCAGGTGTGACACCCTGTATGCGTGGTATCGTACGCTGCTCTCCATAATAGGCGGTATTGCTTTTTCCCCATGGCGAGAACAGGATAGGTGCCACCACGTCCAGCTCAGGGACACGCTGGCGCAGGCGATCAATATCTTTCTCGTCCATGGTCCACCAGCGTCCCTTGCGGAAACCCTTATAGGGCTTCGTCGTCTGCTGCGACCATATCATGACCGTATTCGTGGCAAAGCCCTCAAAGTTACTTTGCAGCATCTCCTTCAGTCCCTGCCCGCCACCTATCAGGGCGATGAGCATGAAGACACCCCAGAACACACCGAAACCTGTGAGGAAGGAACGTGACTTATTACGAGTCAGCGTATCCAGTATTTCTCTGTAACTGTCTAAATCTATTCTCATAATCAGTCTGCTCTTAATGCCTCGATGGGGCGGATTCGTGATGCTTTATAGGCTGGAATGAGTCCTGCGATGGTTCCTGCGATGACCATGACCATGGTCGCCTCGAAGCACACATCGAGTCCTACGGTAGGGTTCAGGAACATCGTAGCCTTGAAGAGTCCTGTGTCAATGGTGTCATGTCCCACTGTCGCATCCATATACTCATTGGCACAAACACCCAATACCATTCCTATATATCCAAAGAAGGTGGTGATGATGACACTCTCCACGATGATCAGACGGAGGATGCTCCACGGCTTGGCACCGATCGCCTTACGGATGCCGAACTCATGGGTACGTTCCTTGACGGTAATCAGCATGATGTTCGACACACCCACGATACCGCTCAGCAAGGTGAATAATCCCACGATCCACAATGCCGTCCGGATAATACCGATACCCTGCTGCATCTGGAGGTTCTGCGTATAGCGGTTCCACAGCCAGACAGCACTCTCATCCTCAGGATGCACATGATGATTGGCATTGATACGACGGCGGTAGCCCTCCTCAAAGTCCTCGTTTGCCTTCTCCGTATTCAGTCCATGGAAGGTAAACTCTATATTTCCCGCATCATCTGTATTGGCACCATAGATGCTCTTGATGGCTGAGTAAGCAGAGAAAGCCGTTGCCTGCTCATCCTCATCATCCTTATAGATGCCTACTACCTGGAACATGAAATTATTCACTTTCACATATTGTCCCAGCAAAGAGCGATAGTCTTTGGGATTCAACTCCTTCGCCTGCTTATTGCTCAGCACCAGCACCTTACGTTTTCCCTGCTGGTCGATGTCGTTGATAAACCGCCCATCCAGCATTTCCATCTTGTCAATCTTCGGATGGTTAGGATAGACACCAAGGACCGTCGTACTGAGGTACTCCTGGTTGTAGGAGATGGTGGCAGAGATACTGTAGCGTGCTCCCACCTCGTCAATGTTCTCCTTGAACTCCGCATCGGTCGCTTCCACGTCCCTGGTCTGCAGACTGATGTAACGACCCTCCTTCATACCCTGGTACGGCTTTGTCGTCTGACCACCAAACACGACCATCGAGTTAGAGAGGAAACGCTCGCTCTGCTGCAGGTTCGCATTGATGAGTCCGTTACCTGCCCCCAGCAGTACTATGAGCATGAAGATGCCCCATGCCACCGCAAAGCCCGTCAGTCCGGTACGCAACTTATTGCGCTGTGCCGTCTGCCATATCTCCTTCAATAACTCCATCTTTGATTCTGATGATGCGGTTCGTCTGTGCACCCACATGAGGGTCGTGGGTCACGATAATCTGTGTCATTCCCTCGTCGGCATTCAGCTGCTTGAGCAACTGCATCACCTCCACGCTCGTCTTGGAGTCGAGCGCACCTGTCGGCTCATCGGCAAGGATGATCTGTGGTTTGGTGATGAGTGCCCGCGCTATGGCGACACGCTGTTTCTGTCCACCCGACAGCTCGTTGGGATAATGCTCCGCCCAGTCCAGTAAACCCAGACGTTCCAGGTATTCCAGCGCAAGGGTGTGCCGCTTCTTACGCGACACCCCTTGATAGAAGAGCGGCAACTCCACATTCTCTACTGCTGTCTTGAAGGAGATCAGGTTGAACGACTGGAAGATAAATCCAATCATACGGTTACGATACTCAGCCGCTTTCGACTCGGAGAGGTTCCAGATAAGCGTACCGTTCAGCTCGTAGCTGCCTGAGTCATAGTTGTCAAGAATACCCAATATATTCAATAAGGTAGACTTGCCGGAGCCCGATGCTCCCATGATGCTGACGAACTCCCCCTTCTGGATATCGAGGGATATTCCTTTCAGCACATGGAGCGGCTGGGCACCCTGATAGGTCTTGTTGATGTCTTTTAAGTGTATCATATCTGTCTCTTAGACGTTATTGCTATCGAAAAGGTTGCAGACCTCCTCCTTACTGATTCCCAAGAGTCTCATCTGCCGGAACATCTCCGGCATCTTCTGTTCCATGAACTCCTTCTTGCGGACCTGCAGGATCTGCTCCCTCGCACCAGGAGTCACGAAGTAGCCCAGTCCCCTCTTATTATATATAATGTTCGCGCGAGCCAGCTCGTCGTATGCCTTCACTGCCGTATTGGTATTCACCTCCAGCATCACGGCATACTCGCGGACAGAGGGGATGCGGTCGTCATCCTTATAGGTGCCGGCAAGAATCTCGTCACAGAGGCGGTCAGCCATCTGGACATATATCGCTTTCTCGTTGTTAAATGTCATACGTTCAACCATTTATTGTTAATCGCCTGTACGCGGCAGAAGATACGGTAACTCAACCAGTAGTTGAAGCAAGTCAAGAGATACAGACACACCATGATGACATACATTGCCGGATGTACCTGGAGACCGTTCTGCTCATCGTAGTTCAAGAGGTTAATATTACCTTCAAAGTCGATGTGATGAAGTACGTTCACGATGATGATAAAGCACAACACTATGAACAATGTTGTCATCAAGAACTGCTGACGACGGAATGCCGTCCCTCCTAACATATACAGGGAGTGGAAAAAGAGAACGCAGCCAGTCACTAAGAAGAATACATCCCACCAGTGACAGACTTGATCGGTATTGGTAGTTGTCACCAGCTCATGGATGTTTGGTGTTATCTGACTTAGGAAAGAGGGGACACCCCAGATCATCTCACGTCCGAATGCTGGTGCCATCAACGTGCGGATGGTATCAGCACAGAAGAAAGCGACAAAGGTCACGATAGCGACGACAACGGTCGACATGATCCAGCAATTGATATACTTCTCCAAGTTGGAGGCTGGGAACATCAGATAAGCAATGCGCTTGCGAGTGTCTTTTAATACGGAGAAGATGCCTGTGGCACCAAAGAGCATGGAGAAGACGAAGAAGGTTATACTGAAATTGACGGCATTATCAACTCGCATCTTATAAATATCCTGACCATTGTAAATGACTTCCCCCACTTCTGTCATGAGCATCTCCATGAAGAACAACACGAGGAAGAAGATAAGGAACAGTCTCAACCAGAAGTTGCGTCCCATCAGCAACTGACTCTTAAAGGTCAAAGCAAATCTATGGAAATCGAAATTTTTCATTTTGTCTGCGTTTTGAAGTTAAACAATAGTTCGAGGTTGATCTGTGTCTCAGGTTGTCCCTCCTTGCGCTCTGCGATGACGGCATTACCCTGCAGGGTAGGCTCGGCATAGAGCACGGTGTCGTCCATCTCCTGAGGGGCACGATACTCGAAGGTGTACTTGTCGGTAATCTCCTGCACGGATGCATTGAGCAGCATGCTGCGCTGGTCGAGGATGAGGATGTGGTCGAGCAACTGCTCCACGTCATGCACCTGATGGGTAGAGATAATAATGGTACGGTCCTCTGTCATGTGCTGTGCGATGACCTTGCGGAACTGCGACTTCGAGGGGATATCCAACCCGTTAGTAGGCTCGTCCATGAACAGATACTTGGTATTCGTGGCAAGGGCGAATGACATAAATGCTTTCTTGCGCTGTCCCATCGACAACTCATTGAGTTTCACATGACGGTCTAACTCAAAGTCCTTCAAGCAACTATCCAGTACCTCGTCAGAGAACTTGGGATAGAAAGGACGGTTGAGGTCGGCAAACTCTGACAAGCGGATAGGTGGCAGGTCGAACTCCTCCGTGACGAGGAACATGTCACGCAGTATCTCCGGCTGTCGCTTGCTGGTGGCAATACCATCGCAACTAACTACACCCTTTGCAGGACGAAGCAACCCCGTGAGCAGATAAAGCAGTGTCGACTTACCCGTACCGTTCTTGCCGAGCAGTCCATAAATACGGTTCTCCTCCAGCTGGAGACTGAACCCGTCAAACACAAGCGCCTTCTGACCCTTGTACTTGAAACTGATGTTTTCAACGTTAATCATACGTTCTTTCCTTTTATTTTTAATGTTTATTACTGTCTGTAATAGTGTGCCACTTTAATAGTACACTGCAAAAGTAGTCATTAAAATGCTTCCCACCAAACTTTTCAGCGACTTTTTTCATTGAAAGGAGATATTTAACATTTCCACCTTATTTATTTATACGCATGTAAAGTGATATCCCTGATGTTGTAAATCAAATTGAATTACAAAGTAAATCAAATTGAATTACCGAGTAAATCAAATTGATTTGCAAAGTAAATCAAATTGATTTACAATTGCTCCGATAACTGTTGTTCGACGAATGAGGGTCAATTAACACTTATTGGGATATTTCTTTGCAGCAAAAGGACCGGTATTACAAAAAAATTGACTACCTTTGCACTACCGTAAACAGTAATATTATGACTTCAACCGCTATCCGTCGACAAATCTTTGTCACCACCCTTCTTATGATTGTCAGCGTGCCGGTAAACCTATTGGCCTCTACACAAAGTAATGATACCCTCAGCCAGCACGTACTCAACGAAGTACGCAAGTATTTCAATTCAGATAACGAGGGAGCGTTCTATATCGCTGCCCAGCGATACAGGGAGCACCATCTTCAGAACGGCGACCAGCATCTGTACTTCCAAGGATGGATGCACGAGGTGCTGTATGACGTGAACCATAACCACTTCTACCGTGCCCTCCGCAAGACGAACCTCATGCATAACGACATGCGGCAGCGGCATGCCGAGAAGGAATACTACAACGCCACCCATCTGCGGGGTATCATCTACTCGCTGCTGGGTAACATGGAGATGGCACGGCAGTACTTCGAGCGTGCCATGGAGGAGGTGGACCACTCACAGCCCACCAACCTTATCTCCCTCTACATGGACCTTGCCAACATCGAGATGGACACCAAACCCGAGGAGGCGATGAAGCACCTGGACTGTGCCATCTCCATCATCAAGGCGAATGGGGGACGCTATGAGTATAGTGACGCCATCGGTTTCAAGGCGATCATCGCCTATGCCATGCGTGACTGGGATACCGTCAACAAGTCATACCAGGAGTATATGCGACTCAAGGAAACCCTTGGCAACGACTTCAGCACCACCTATTATAATTATGTGAAGATATGCAAGAACGTGGCTGACCGCCACTACGGGGAGGCTATCCGCCTCACCAACCTGCTGACGAACTCTACCGACCAGTACAAGTTCCAGACAGAGATCTACGAACTGGCTGGCGACACCGCCAAGGCTTTCATCGCCCAGAAACAATATACTGCCGTCAAAGACTCGGTGAACAACGTCATCATGAGCGAGGAGATGGTGGGGTCGGCTAACGACATTGCCGTGATAGAACGGCAGAACGAGGAGTGCAGCGAACGCTCGGAGCGCATGAAATGGGGAATGCTGGCACTGGTGCCGGTCGCTTGTCTGATGCCCTTCGCTGCCTGCAAGATTAACAGAAGGAAATATACCCGTAAGCTGCAGCAGCAGAACAAGGAGCTGCTGATTGCCCGCGACAAGGCAAAGGAGGCGGAGCGCATGAAAATCAAGTTCATCCAGAATATGAGCCATGAGGTACGCACCCCTCTGAACATCATCAGCGGCTTCGCACAGGTCATCAGCGAACCTAATAACAACATCACGGAGGAGGAGCGCGCGGAGATTGCCGCACGCATTGCCAACAGCACCAACAATATCGTGAATATCATCAACGAGATTCTGGACATCTCGGGTAAGGAGAGCATCCACTATATCGACAAGAACGATATGATGTACTGTAACGAGGTGGCAAGAAAAGTGCTCGACCAGTTCGTTGATAACGAGGAGGGCAATGAGGTGCGCTTCGAGAGTGACCTGAAAGACAGCTATAAGATCAAGACCAATAAACAGGAGGTGGAGAAAATCCTCGGCAACCTATTGAAGAATGCCTGCAAGTTCACTGAGAAAGGCATTGTCACCGTGAACTGCCATCTGGACGAGATGGAGAACGACATGGTATGCTTCAGCATCACCGATACCGGCATGGGCATCAAGGAAGGGGAAGAGGAGAAAATCTTCGAGCATTTCTATAAGGTGGATGCCTACAAGGAAGGGGTGGGTCTCGGTCTTCCCCTGGCACGTCGCGTGGCTCGGCAGCTGGGTGGCGATGTCGTGCTGGACACTTCCTACAAGGAGGGCAGCCGCTTCATCCTCAAACTGCCTGTCGCCTGATCAGCCGCGCTGGTCGGCTCCCCACATCATCTTCTCACGCAGCGTGTGGAAATAACGCTGCCCTGCCCGTTTGACAACCCTCACATAATAAGGTGCCTTGCGAAGGGTCAGACGGGTTCCCTCACTGCAGTTCTCGGAACGCCCGTCAAGGGCGATGAGGAAATTATGCGAACGGCTCTCTACCGTCAGACTGATCTCCGCATTGTCGGGAATGACGATAGGACGGATGTTCAGGGAGTGTGGGGCAACGGCAGTCATCGAGAACACGCAGGTACCCGGCACGATGATAGGACCACCTACGGAGAGTGAATAAGCCGTCGACCCCGTCGGTGTGCTAATCACCAGTCCATCAGCCTGATACGTCGTCAGATAATCCCCGTTGACAGTCGTGCGTATAGAGATCATCGCAGCATTGTCACGCTTCAGGATGGCAACATCATTCAAGGCGCAATGGTAACCGGACAGGGGCTTGCCGTCGGTCTCGACAGCGATGGCAGCACGGGTCTCTATGGAGTAGTCACCCTCATAGATCGACTCGACGATATGCTCTATCTCTCCCGTACTGATATCTGCAAGGAAACCCAGCCGTCCCATGTTCACACCCAAGATGGGTATCTGCTTGTCACCCACCATGCTTGCCGCACGGAGGAAGGTACCGTCACCGCCCATGGAGATGACAAAATCAGCATCAAAAGCGGAACCCTCGAAAACACTTGCCACCCTCACATCCATGTGCTGGTGCTGCAAGAAATGAAAAAACTCCTTCTCCATAGAGACTTCCGCCTTACGCTCAGAGAGACATGCCAGTATCTTCATGATAGATACCGACTTCTTGGGCTGGTAAGTGTTGCCGATAATGGCAAACCGTAGTTTTCGTGAAGTCATAAAATTATCTCCTTTTTTTGCCGTTATTTGACAAACATTTTGTATCTTTGCCGTGTATTATGTGCGCAAAGTTACGGATTTTTAGTGAAAAAGCGCATAACAACAGGACAAAATTAACAAGAAAATGACAAAACTAAGTGTAAATATCAACAAAGTAGCTACCTTACGCAATGCCAGAGGTGGCAATAACCCGAACGTATTGACGGTGGCAAGGGACATAGAACAGTTTGGCGCACAGGGTATCACCGTACACCCTCGTCCTGACGAGCGGCACATCCGCTATCAAGACGTGCGCGACCTGAAACCGCTGATTACCACGGAGTTCAATATCGAGGGCAACCCCATCGACTCGTTCATCAAACTGGTATTGGAGGTGACTCCCAAGCAGGTGACACTGGTGCCTGACGGTCATGACCAGATCACGAGTAACCACGGTTGGGACACCATCGAGAACAAAGCGTTCCTCCAGGATGTCTGCAAGACATTCAAGGATGCCGGTATCCGCACGAGCATCTTCGTCAATCCCGACCCGAAGATGGTGGAGGGTGCCAAGGCATGTGGTGCCGACCGCGTGGAACTGTACACTGAGCCCTACGCCTCCCACTATGCCGCCGACCGTGCCGCAGCCATCGCACCGTTCATCGCTGCCGCCGAGGAAGCAAGAAGGGTCGGACTGGGACTGAATGCGGGACACGACCTCTCGCTGGAGAACCTGCACTATTATCATGAGATGATTCCTTGGACGGACGAGGTGAGCATCGGTCATGCCTTGATATGCGACGCTCTCTATCTGGGATTCCAAGAGACTATTAAACGTTATCTACAAGCATTACAATAAGAAGATGAAGAAAGTTTATGTTTTCCTAGCAGACGGCTTCGAGGATGTCGAGGCGCTGATCCCTGTAGACGTATGGCGCCGGGGTGGACTGGACGTGACAACAGTAAGTATCATGGGTGACTACACGGTGGAGTCGGCACATGGGGTACGGATGATGGCGGACACGCTGATCGAGGATGTCGATGTGAGCGACGCTGACCTGCTCTTCCTCCCCGGTGGAATGCCTGGTGCCAGCAATCTTTACGGCAACCAGCAGGTATGTGAGGCGGTGAAGGCGCAAGCAGAGAAAGGAAAGAAAGTGGCTGCCATCTGTGCGGCTCCTGCTGTCGTCTTAGGACAGCTGGGCATCCTCAACGGCAAGCGTGCCACCTGCTATCCTGGTTTTGAGAACATGCTGGAGGGTGCCACCTATACCGGTGGACTGATTACCATTGACGGCAATATCACCACTGGTGAGGGTCCCGCTGCCGCCTTCCCCTTTGCCTATGACCTGTTAGGACAACTCGTCAGCCCGCAGGTGGCTGACCAGATTGCCGAGGGTATGCGTTTCAAACACCTGATGGCATAATGGACTATATCATTATCGTGGCTGGCGGCAAGGGACTGCGCATGGGGGGAGACATTCCCAAGCAGTTTCTGCCAATAGGTGGGAAGCCCATCCTGATGCGTACGCTGGAGCGTTTCCGTGCATATAGCGAGACGCTGCAGATTATCCTTGTGCTGCCGAAAGACCAGCATGACTACTGGCTGCAGCTTTGCAAGGAATATCATTTTCCCTTCCCCTCAACAGGAGAGACGGAGAAGGGTCTCTACCTGATGACTGACGGTGGCGAGACCCGCTTCCATTCCGTACAGCATGGTCTTGCCCTCATCCCGGACGACGCACAAGGAGTCGTCGGTGTTCATGACGGGGTACGTCCCTTTCCCAGCATTGAGGTCATCCGTAACTGCTACGAGACGGCGCGCACGGCAAAGGCTGTCATCCCCGTCATCCCTGTGGTAGAGACGCTACGGCATGTTGAGAGTGAAGAATTTCACTCTTCACTCTCAAAGACCGTTCCCCGCAGTGACTACCGCCTGGTACAGACTCCCCAGACCTTCGACATCCAACTGCTGAAGGCTGCCAACCAACAACCCTATAACGACAATTTCACTGATGATGCCTCCGTGGTGGAGAGCTACGGCTATCCCATCACCCTCGTGGAGGGCAACCGTGAGAATATCAAGATCACCACTCCTTACGACCTGAAGATTGCGGAAGTTTTGATAGGATGACGGATATACTGCAACAGGACATACAATACCTGCCGGGCGTAGGTCCTAACAGGAAGAAGATGCTCAACGACGAGTTGGGCATCCAGACTTTTGGTGACTTGCTGCAGTATTATCCCTATAAGCATGTGGACCGCAGCCGTCTCTATAACATCCGAGAACTCACGGGCGACATGCCTTTCGTACAGGTGAAGGGACATATCCTCAGTTTCGAGACGTTCAAGATGAGTGCCCGCAAGGAACGGGTAGTCGCTCATTTTACCGACGGCAGCGGAAAGGTGATGGACCTCACCTGGTTCAACGGGGGAAAATACGCCAAACAGAGTTATAAGATTGGGACGGAGTATATCGTCTTCGGACGACCGAATGTCTTTAACGGCCGCATCAACGTCACGCACCCGGACATCGACGCCGCCGACAAGTTGGAGCTCTCCGCCATGGGCATGCAACCCTACTATAACACCACGGAGAAGATGAAGAAGGGGGGACTCAACTCCCGCTGTCTGGAGCGTTTCGTCAAAACACTCATCGACACCATCAAAGAGCCTTTGCCTGAGACACTTCCCGACTTCATCACCAAGCGCCTGCACCTTATGAGTCGTGACGAGGCTCTGCGGAAGATCCATTATCCACAGAACAGCAGGGAACTGGAGCAGGCACGTGTCCGCTTGAAGTTCGAGGAACTGTTCTTTGTGCAGCTTAATATATTAAGGTATGCGAGTGACCATCGCCGTAAATACCGGGGGTATGTGTTCTCCAAGGTAGGTGACTATTTCAATACGTTCTATCATGACCACCTGCCCTTCCAACTGACGGAGGCGCAGAAACGGGTCATCCGTGAGATTCGTAAGGACACTGGCTCCGGCAGACAGATGAACCGCCTGTTGCAGGGTGACGTGGGCAGTGGCAAGACTCTGGTGGCTCTGATGTCGATGCTCATTGCCCTCGACAACGGCTATCAGGCTTGTATCATGGCACCGACGGAAATCCTTGCCGAGCAGCATCTGCAGACCATCCAGGACTTCCTGAAAGGGATGGACATCCGGGTGGAGCTGCTGACGGGTATCGTGAAAGGAAAGAAACGGCAGGAAGTGCTGGAGGGACTGCAGGACGGCAGTGTGCAGATCCTCGTCGGTACCCATGCCGTCATCGAGGATACCGTCATCTTCTCTAACCTCGGCTTCGTCGTCGTCGACGAGCAGCACCGCTTCGGTGTCGCCCAGAGGGCAAGACTATGGGGCAAGAACACGAACCCTCCCCATGTGCTGGTGATGACGGCGACACCGATTCCCCGCACCCTTGCCATGACCCTCTACGGCGACTTGGACGTGAGTGTCATCGACGAGTTGCCACCCGGTCGCAAACCCGTGGTCACCACACATGTCTTCGACCGTAGCATGCCGTCGCTGTATGACGGACTGCGCAAACAGATCAACCAAGGCAGACAGGTGTATGTCGTCTTCCCGCTCATCGAGGAGAGTGAGAAGATTGACCTCAAGAACCTGGAGGATGGCTTTGAGGTGCTGCGGCAGGTATTCCCGGAGTTCCGTCTGAGCAAGGTACATGGCAAGATGAAACCGAAGGACAAGGAGGAGGAGATGCAGCGTTTCGTCAAGGGTGAGACACAGATGCTCGTCGCCACCACGGTCATCGAGGTGGGTGTCAACGTGCCGAATGCCTCCGTGATGGTCATCCTGGAGGCTCAGCGCTTCGGACTCAGTCAGTTACACCAGCTCCGCGGACGTGTCGGACGGGGTGCCGACCAGAGCTACTGCATCCTCGTCACCAACCACCAGCTGAGTGAGGACACCCGCAAGCGCATCGATATCATGTGCGAGACAAATGACGGTTTCCGCATCGCCGAGGCTGACCTCAAGCTCAGAGGTCCCGGCGACCTGGAGGGTACCCAGCAGAGCGGTATTGCCTTCGACTTGAAAATCGCGGACATCGCCCGTGACGGACAACTCGTACAGATGGCGCGTGACGAGGCTCAGGCCATCATTGACGAAGACCCGACGTGTGAGTCCGACAAATACATGATGCTCTGGAACAGACTGCGTCAACTAAGAAAAACAAACGTTAATTGGGCGGCGATTTCTTAACGGAAGTGTTAAAAGTCACCCAAATATTGTTAACGCACACTCATTTTTTACCTTATAAAGAAATATTTTTATTACTTTTGCACCGATATTTTTCTGTTAGGAACCATTAGAACCGAAATATAAAGAACTTATGCTTACTAAAAGACAATTTAAGAACATAGCAATTTCATTCGTATTAACTATAATGGCAACACCTGTTATGGGACAGGACCTGCTTGCCAAACAAGCTCCTATCGACCGCAGGATGAAAGCTGTCGACAGCATGGCACTCAAAAGACTTTTCCAGGCTGAGAGTTATGAGAATCCCGCAGCCGACCTTTATAATGACTGGAACAACCGTTATGCCCACAAGGCTACCGTTCTTCCAGACTCTTTCCGCATTGACCTTCGTGACTTCTGCATGCCGACTACCAGTCGTGTGCTGACCAGCAACTTCGGTGCCCGTTGGGGACGCCAGCACAAAGGTCTTGACATCAAGGTATATATCGGTGATACCATCCGTGCTGCTTTCAGCGGTAAGGTACGTATCGTACGCTATGAGGGACGCGGCTATGGTAAGTATGTCGTGATCCGTCACAATAACGGACTGGAGACTATCTACGGTCACATGTCCAAGCAACTGGTAACAGAGGATCAGGAGGTTCGCGCCGGTGATCCTATCGGACTCGGTGGTAACACGGGACGCAGCACGGGTTCTCACCTGCATTTCGAGACCCGCCTGTGCGGTATTGCCCTGAACCCTGCCCTGATGTTCGACTTCAAGAATCAGGATGTGGTGAACGACTACTACGTATTCCGCAAGTCTACCTATAACCGTGAGTCTGCAGAGGCTACCCGCCTGCGTGGCGTTGGCGGCAAGGCAGTCAATGGTGACCTGGATATCCCACAGCAGTCTTATGCTTCAGCTGAGCCTGCCACGAGCAAGGGCGCAAGAACACATACCACCCGTTTCCACAAGGTGGCAAAGGGTGAGACCCTCTCTTCCATCGCCCGCAAGCGTGGCATGACGGTCAGTGCTATCTGCAAGCTGAACCATATCAAGACTACCACTCGTATCAGAGCAGGACAAATCCTCAGATATAACTAAACCGACAACCGTCCACGGCGTTATGCCGCTGACCAAAAACGTCTAAATGAAACAGAAAATCATATTTTGCATCTTACTGATGCTTCTATCCTCTGTGGATGTCGCATTGGCGAAGGGCAAGAAAAAGAAAGCAAGAAAAGTACAACGTACAGAGATGTATGAGGAGATCGACAACTTCGATTTCCTTTACAGCAACGACTATGATGTCAATATGAGTTTTGCCTCGACGGATGACATCCTCAGTCAGGCAACCTCCTTCATCGGCACCCGCTACCGCTTGGGCAGCAAGGGACCATACGCCTTCGACTGCTCAGGCTTCACCAGTTATGTCTATGGTCAGAACAACATATCTATTGGTTGTTCCTCCCGTGACCAGTATGCCCGCAACATCCCCATCCGCACGGAGGAGATGCAGCCCGGCGACCTGGTGTTCTTCACCAGTCCTAACTCCGGACGGGGTGTCGGACATGTGGGTATCATCATGGACTACAACCCCATCGACAACTCCTTCACGTTCATCCATGCCAGCAGCAAGGGAGGCGTGAAGATCAGCCACTCCACAGACGGTAATTACATGCGGCGATATATTGGTGTGCGCCGTGTGGCAAAATAACACAAAATGAAAATCAAACTTTTTCTTTTATCGATAATGGCAGGTTACTCAGTAGCCTGCTTTTCTGATGATATCACCGTCGCCATGACGGGGGATATCATGATGGGTACGACCTACCCTGGTATCTCACTGCCTCCCAAGAACGGAGAGGAGGTTTTCCGTGACGTAAAGCCAATCCTGCAGCGTGCCACCCTTGCCGTGGGTAATCTGGAGGGCACCCTCCTGGATGGTGGTAAGAGCACGAAGGGCGGTGGTCGCAACAGCTATTCCTTCCGCACACCGACCAGTTATTCCCATCTGTTGAAGGAGGCGGGCTATGACTTCCTGAGCATGGCGAACAACCACGCCAACGACTTCGGACAGGAGGGTATCATCAGTACTGAGCAGCAGCTGACCAAGCAAGGCATCAAGTTCTCAGGCATCAAGGGACGTGTGGAGTCCGCCGTTGTCGTCCGCAACGGTATCAAGTTCGGGCTGTGCGCCTTCGGACATAACCAGTATACCCTCAAGCACCGTGACCTCCAGACCGTCAAGCGCATCATCGACGACCTGAAGAGGAAGTCGGACATCGTCATCGTCTCCTTCCATGGAGGTGCCGAGGGACGTTCCAAGAGTCACCTGCCACAGGGTGCCGAGAGCTTTCTGGGTGAGGACCGCGGCAGTCTCCGTGAGTTCGCCCATTTCTGTATCGACAACGGTGCCGACATCGTCTATGGCCACGGTCCCCATGTCGTACGAGCCACCGAGGTCTATAAGGGTCGTTTCATCGCTTATAGCCTGGGGAATTTCTGCACACCCTACGGTATGAGTCTCGCAGGTATCTCCGCTTACTCCCCCGTCGTCGAGATCAAGATTGACAAACAGGGCCGTTTCCTCAGCGGAAAGATTCACTCTTTCCTCCAGCAGAAGGGTGTCGGTCCCCGCAAGGATGCCAACCAGCATGTGGCACGTGAGATGATGAACCTCACCAACAGTGATGTTCCCCACAGTGAAGCTCGCATCGACAAGGAAGGAAACATCACCCTGAAGTAATAAAAACAGATCAGAAGTTTGCTTTTATAAAGTAAAATAACTATCTTTGCCTCCATGTTCGAGAAAGAGATCGAAGAATACGAGCACATCAGAACGGAACATCAGGAGAAGATAGCCGACAGCATGAGCCGTGAGCAATGGATAGAATACAATGAGATTCTGTTCTCTGCCCATTCCTGTGCTATTGAGGGCAACTCTTTTACTGTTGATGACACACGAATTCTTCGCGAACAGGGTATGGCGATGATTCCTGTAGGACGCTCTTTGCTGGAGTGTACCGAGATGGCAGATCATTTCCGAGCCTTTGACTATATGGTCGGACATCTGCATCATCCTTTTGATGAATCACTGCTGAAAGAGGTCAATCGCCTGGTGACGGAGCACACCCTTGCCTATCGTGCACCGGGAGCCATTGCGGGAGAATACACAAAAGAAGACATGGCAGCAGGTGACACCATGTTTGGTGACCATGAGACATTAATAGCCCGCGTGCCTTCACTGATGACATCAACAGAGAGAGCTATCAGCGAAGGACAGCATCCTTTGGTTGTCGCAGCAAAATGGCATGGTTATTATGAGTATCTGCATCCATTCCGTGACGGTAATGGCAGAACCGGTCGCATGCTCTCTAATTTTATTCTCCTCAGGGCTGGTCATCCGTTGTTGATTATAGAACTCAAGGACCGTGCGGAATACATCTCTGCTTTGAAGATGATCAGGACTGAAGGCTCAGACGAATACCTTGTTGCCTTTTTCTTTAAGACTGCCGTAGAGCGCATGAAGAACGAACTTGCCCAGAAACGGAAGAATTCCCTTCCGATGATTTTCTTTTAATTTAATCGTTGGATTAATAGATTTCGTATAAATGCGGCTAGATATTTACCTTAAAGTTTTGGTAATATTACATGTAACTAAGATATTTTTAGTAATTTTGCACATAATAATTAGTAGAAAAACAATGACAAAAACTTGTTTCCAAATATACAAAAGGAGCTCACCTTTCCTTAGGAGAAGTGGATCATTGAGAGTCCCCAAATTTCCATAATAATAATATCATACCAATGAAGATAATTAATAGTATTAACATGGCTTTAAAACTTTTTGAAGAAAGTGCTATGTTACATGGAGAATCTACTCTTTCTGGAGATTACAAACTATGCAACAAACATTATGAATGCATTATAAGGTGCATTGAATATTTATATGATAACAAAGAAACTGATACTCTTAAACCATTCTTAGATAATAAAAACACATCAGTTCGAATGTGGGCTGCGTATGCATTGCTTCCTTTGTATACAAACATGTGTAAGTCAATATTGTCAGATCTTTCAAATCAAAAGAATATTTTAGGATTAACAGCAAAAATTACACTTCAAGAATGGGAAAAAGGGAATTTGAAAGTATATCGTTGAATCACACGAAAACTAGGGACTATAATTTTCCCGATAAGTAAAAGATAACTCACGATAAGCATATCTTATTCTCAAATAAGATTATACTATTGGGGAATACGACTGGCGGAATGAAAATTCTGACAGTCGTATTTTCAAATAACATTATCGTATTTGACCATAAGAGAATCCAAAAAACAGTCCCCTTCTCCCTTTTTCTTCTGAAACTCCGATGTACAGGGCGTTTCACGACGGGAGAAGGGGACTAGTTATTTCGATTTTCTCAAAAATTCTTCGGAATCAGTTACCGACTGACCGTTGTTTTGTTACCGACTGAAGCCCCTTTTCATACCGACTGAAGCCCTTAATCGGGGCAATTAAAGTCTCCATTTGATAAAGATATAGTTTATCCCTCGTTCCGATATCAGTTATGGGGGTACTCCGATGCCTCCTAAGGGTCACGCAAAGCATCCTCTAGGGGGTAAAGGAACTATCCCCAAGACCCTTAGGGATAATCCCCAAGGGTCTTGAAGCCCGTACCTTCGCCCCACGAAGGCGGCACCTCCGACCCATGGAGCCCGGGGCTTCGACCCTTGGAGGCGGCACCTTCGACCCTCGAAGCCCAGGGCTTCGCAAACCCCATGCAGTATTTTGGTGAACACGGAGATACAAAGACACGGAGAAATAATAAAACTCTCTTACCTTTGCACTAGTGTTGAATAAATCCTATGGGCAAAAACGCCATTCGTTGTCACCCTTGTCACCTCGTTGCCACACGTAACACGCTGATTCTCAAGTAGTGTTGCAAGGTGGCAACGGTTGCAAGGGTTCAAATAAAATTTGGTTTTCTTCTCACTTAATCGTACCTTTGCAGTATAAAAACTTAAAACAAAGATACTAATGTCCCAAATACAAACATCTGTAAGTGGATCATTGAGAGTCCCCCCAATTTTCTAGATGGAATAATAGTAAAGGTAAAATGAATCATTTATTTAAATTATTTTGTATTCTTTTGACTGCTTTATTACATGTTCATCTGAGCATGTATACAGTAGAAAACGTTATTAATCCTTGTTTTTGGGTTTTTACGATTTTTGAAAGTGCTTCATGTAATTGCATTTGGGGACAGATAGCATCTTATATTATTGTTATTGGGATTCAATGTTTTGTAACATCACTTTTGTCGTTTTATATTGCAAAATGGAATAAAATACATATATGGTTCGTTGCTTACATCATTTGCGTTCCAATCTATTTCCTTTTCAAATTCTGTGATTTTGCCACTTTGAGTAATGCTCTCTCTCAATGGTATCTTGAAAAGTATCATTATAATGCTTTTCCTGATATCTTAAGACTTTGTATAATACAAACGATTTATATAACAATATATTTTTTTCTTTCTAAGAGGAATTACCGGTTCTGAATAATCCACTTTCTACTGAAAATATTTTGTCCTATGAAATAAAAGAAATACCTTTGCACAGTATTAATTAATATAACATGAACAAAAACTTGTTTCCAAATATACAAAAGGAGCTCACCTATCCTTAGGAAAAGTGGATCATTGAGAACCGTTCCCCAAATTTCCGGTAAGAAAATGGAATAAAGAAGAAGGTGAAGGAACTTATCGCTCAGAGATTACTCACCAGGAACCTGCAGGTGAAGGGGCACGTGAGAGGATTCTTGAATATGAGAGAAAAAGAGCAGATGAATTGCGTAAAGAATTAGATCCCGACAAACATCAGAAACCATAAAATATTTTTCAAATGAATTATAGATATATAATATTGTATGCAGGTAGTTCCGGATTTGGTTCTGGATTTGGAGATAAATTTGATGCCAAATTTAATGATAACACATGGTTCATTTCAAATTATCTCTCTTTAAAAATTAGAAAACTGCATATTCCTTCAGATGGACCCTATAATATGTTTTATTGTAATATCTCAAAAGAGAAGGACTCTGTCAGAATCCTGTCCCCTAATGTACTTAATGTTAAGATGCATGTAGAAGAAAATGATATTGACAGATATCTGAATCTTCTCACAGAAGTTGAACGATATGAGTTTTATCTTTCTTTGTTAGAAAGAGGCTATCAACTTGCTTCAACAGTCCGATCTATACCTGTAGACATATTTCATAAACTTCACCATGAGTTTAGGGAGGGAGGCTATAAAAATGAGCGTTTGTTCAAGAAAAAGCAACTTAGAGACTATAGTATAAAGATAGAATTAACCCATGTGTTGACATCATATAGTTACAATTTAGTTTTATCTGTCTATAATCTTAATGGAGAATTAATAGGTAAAGATAGTATCTATGAAACATTTCCTGATGATATTCTATTTAACAAAAATGTAAGACATTTAGTTATTGATGACAATAAACTGATTGTAACAGATTTCTTAGATCACCCACAATTTGTCTGTGATCTGAATGATTTAAGTAAGGGAATCGTAAAATCTGTCTGTGTAGACGAAAATACAAAGAAATATATCCCAAATGAAAACAATAAAGACGAGTTTGAAAGACTGAAATGGTGAAACGACTCATATACATACTGCTGATAACGTTCACTGCAATACTGAATTGTAGTGCGATGGATGTCACCTTCAGCGGTGCCACCCCCCAGTTTCACTACTATGGCAAGGATCACTTAGGCAACAACCGCACGGTAGTCAACTCTAACGGCACGCTGGAGCAGGTGACGCACTACTATCCCTTCGGGGGAGTCTTCGGGGATGTGTCCCTGAATGCCCCCACGCAGGAGTACAAGTACAACGGCAAGGAGCTGGATCACACCCACGGACTTGACTGGTACGACTATGGTGCACGCAACTATGATGCGGCGCTGTGGCAGTGGAACAGTTTTGACGGAAAGGCGGAGGACTACCAGTATGTAAGTCCCTATGTCTATGCGCTCAACAATCCTGTTAAGAATATAGACCCGGACGGGAAGAGTGTTTGGACAAAGGTGGCGAAGGGCTTTGTCAAGGTTAGCAGAAGTGTCGCTAAGAATGGTGTATCCGCACTTAGCAAGGCAGACACCTACTTGAATGCGTTCTCAGACGTAACCGACGCTATTAACACATTAACTGATGCCAATGCGTCAACTGGCGAGAAAGTCGCCGCAGGTGCAAGTCCTGCTTCAGAACTTCTCCCTGTAAGTGTTGGGGATGTCAAGGATGCAGGGAAGGCGGTAAAAAGAATTATTAACAAGTCCAATAATCATGGTCAAAATGGTAAAAAAGCAAGATTTATTGTTGACCCTGACGGACACACAGTTGACACAAAAATGACACCTGTGGGTAGTTATATACAACCAAATGGTGATAGAACAGACATTTTGCAAAAGAAGAGTCATTATAATAAAAAAGCTAAAAGGAACGATGGATATTCTCATACCCATCCCAAAACTGAAAACGTAGATAAAGAAGGAGTATCTCACTCAACTTTATCTCAAGATACGCATCAACCTACATATGAAGAAATAAAAAACATTGAGGATGGAAAGGCTTTATAAATATATGAATGAAGAGACGGATTGCGTCAACCTTTATGAAAGTACTATACTTTC
>OMWH01000020.1 GCA_900314755.1 uncultured Prevotellaceae bacterium
CATGTGAGAATCGTAACGGCTTACTCTGAAGGTGCAGGCTTTCACGTCTGGGCGATAGACATGCTTGTGTGCATTGAAATGAGTAGTCTTTTTGTCAACTATCACAACAACTTTGTCATTCTTACCATTGTTGTGTTTCTTATTACCTGCCATTGCTGGCATTGCTGATGTGATGGCCATCATCATGGCGGCTGCAATCACCTTATTCAGCCAATTAGTGCTCACTATTGTCTTCTTCATATTCAAATCTCCTATACTTTAAATTGTTATTAATCCCTGGCTTACGCCAGCCCCTTACCAAGGGGCTTCAAATGTTCACGGTGCAAAGTACGGCATTTCTCAGTTCATTTACAAAGGATAAATCCTAAAGTGGAGGGGTGAAACTCCTAAACGTTTGTAGGATTTTCCCCTTCTGAAACTATATTCTGACAGGAAATTCGTACCTTTGACGTTCCGTCGAAGGTACTCCCGTTCGAAAGAACTCAAATGAATTTGGTTCTTTGTTCACTTATTCGTACCTTTGCACCGCCTTAGAAGGTTTGAGCAATCCCCGATTGGGAATATCTCCTTTACCCTCATGGGGATGCTTCCCATCACCCATAGGAAGCATCGGAATACCCCTATAACAGATATCGGAGTGAGGGATGCGGGGCATCTCCGTCAAATGGAGGCTTTAGTCGTAATGAAAACAGGCTTTAGTCGGTAGGAAAGTGGGCTTCAGTCGGTAACTGAATGCCCTTCAGTCGGTAACTGATTTTTATGAATTTCGCAAAAACATATAACCTTATAACATGACAGGGTGCAAACACCCTTGTACAAAGGGATTGAGCCATGTTATATGTTGCTCAAACATATAACATACATATAACATACATATAACATACATGTTTTTGCGAAAGTTAAAGTTACGCAATATTCACGGGAATTTATCAGAATTGACTAACTTTGCAACAAAGTTTAATTATACAGTCAGGTAAATCGGCATTATATTAACGAAGATAAGAGACGATGAAAAGACCGATTATCACCGAACGGATGTTCCTGTATTGGACAGACCGTGAGCATCCCAACACCTGCCGCATGACGGTCAGGATGCAGGATGCTATAGAACTGACGCTCATGCAGGAGGCACTCCGTCAGACACAGACACGCTATCCCTACTACAGCGTGCGGCTGGATCTGACTTCCGACGAGCATGGACACGAGCATTATGAGTATGAAGACAATCCTGCCCCATGGGTGCTGAACACATGTCAGGAACCAGTAGAGCTGCTTGGTGAGGCATCGCACTACCATCAGGTTGCCTTTGCCTGTTGGGACGACTGCGTAGCCATCGACTTCTTCCACGGACTGCATTAGCTTCATGCAGCTCTTCACCACCGATGTCTACCTGGATGCTTTCCTCGACGAGCTCCGTCAGCAGGGCATTGATTGCCGGATAGTCTCACGCCACCCCATTCTGGTGGCTCCCGTCGCAGATTACCGCAAGAAGGATGTCCTCACATTAAAATAAAACTGAAGAAAAGAAAAATAAAGAACAATGACAATACAAGAATTTCGTGATTACATGGCATCGGGCAAACCCGTTGTTGGCGGTGGTGATGTCCACATGATGTTTCATCAGTTGTCTCAAGAGGCACTAAAGATAACGGCAGAAATCAATAGTAAGTATCATACGCCGGAAGAACTGCACATATTGTTGGAACAGCTTTGGGGACGTGAGGTGCCCAAAACGGTTGGTATGTTCCCACCGTTCCATACCGACTGTGGTAAGAACACTAACGTCGGTGAGAGAGTATTCATCAACATGGGTTGTAAGTTCCAGGATCAGGGAGGGATCACCATTGACGAGGGTGCACTCATCGGTCACAATGTCGTGTTGGCAACGCTCAACCATGACCTTGACCCAGCCAAGCGTCAGAGTATGAGCTATGCCCCCATCCACATTGGCAAGAACGTCTGGATAGGAGCCAATGCCACTGTGCTTGCAGGTGTCACCATTGGCGATGGAGCTGTTGTTGCTGCTGGTGCAGTAGTGACTAAGAACGTAGAGCCGAATACTATTGTCGGAGGCATTCCGGCTAAAGTAATAAAAAAGATAGAGGTGTAATCAGATAAGATAGTTTAGAAGCATATACGAGTATGAATTAGGAAAGGGCAAACCCGTGGCTGGTGCCAATGGTCACTTCCGCTTGGAATTCTGTCTGAGCGACGACCATCAGTTCTGCGCTCTGCAGTTGTTCCGTTTCAGCGATTTCCAGTACAAGCCTGTCTTCGAGCCACGTTTCTATGAAGGCAAGGATGCAGAGTATATCACGCAACTGATGTAACGTTATACCAGAACTTGTACACGATTTCCAAGAAATCCTTCTTTGGTCTGCAAAAGTTTAAGTATCTTTGCACCACTTTTGCAGACCAAATTATAATTCAACCCGATATGAAGTAATTATTGAGAACATCAGCCCTTGCGCTGACAGGTGCACTGCTCATCGCTGCCTGTGGAAATAAGGAGCAGAAGAGTGAGACAAACGTGAATGAGAATCCTACGAAGGAGAAAGTGGAGGTAAAGTCCGTTGAGGGTCGCAAGAACTTCAGCGACAAGGCTGTTATCACACCATTGCCCGCCATCATGATTGCCACATGGGATGAGAAAAAGAATCCTGATGTGATGATGGCAGCATGGGGTGGTCAGTGTGGTCCGAAGCATATCACCTTTGAACTCTCCAAGCACAAGACAACGGACAATATCCGTCTTAAGAAAGCTTTTACTATCAGTTTCGCCACCAAGGACGACATCGTACAGAGCGATTACTTCGGTATCGTTTCTGGTAATGACGTGCCTGATAAGGTTGCCAAGGCTGGTTTCACCATTACTCCAAGTCCCAATGTGGACGCACCTATCATCAACGAGTACAAGCTGACGCTGGAGTGCAAGGTCATTACCTTTGATGAGGATGAGAACGGTGGTGCCCGTGTGGTTGGCGAGGTTGTCAACATGAGTGCTGACGAGAGCATCCTTGACGAGCAAGGTAACATCGACCTCTCAAAGCTTCAACCCGTCATCTTCGACTCTGCCAAGAACGAATACCGTGTAGTTGGTGAGAAGGTTGGCACCGCCTGGGGTTCAGGCAAGGCTATTCAAGAGCGTGAGGTGAAGTAACAATCTCTTCCTCGTGTTTATTGCCGAGTGGATTACAGGTAGTAAATACGTCATAGGCTGACGATTAATATTCGCAAAAACATATAACCATATAACATAATGTGGCTCAATTGCCCTTGTGCAAAGGGGTTGCGCCCTGTCATGTTATATGGTTATATGTTTTTGCGAAATTCTTTTTTTATTCAGCACAGAGACACAGCATGTGGGTTGCGAAGCCCTAGGCTCCGTGGGTCGTAGGTGCCCCCCTTCTCCCGTGAAGTCAAAATTACTTCCCTTGATAACCTAATTTCTTCAGCCATTTCTCTACCCGCTCTTTACCCGTGCGGACATCGTGGCCGTACATTGAGAAACCCTGCAGGACGTTAGCTTTCGGATAGGCTTTCTTCACGTCCTTCACACAACTGCCGAGACCGGAGCCTTCGTGGGTGGTGAAGGGGATGATGGTCTTGCCCGAGAGGTCGTACTTCTTGAAGAACGTAAACATCACCTGCGGATAGGTGCCCCACCAGACGGGACCGCCAATGAAGATGACATCATACTTCTTGACATCCACATTGCCCTCAAAGGGGGGCAGTTCGCCGTTCTGCTGTTCCTTCTTGGCGAGGTCGCACAGGGGCTTATAAGCCATGCCGTCATACTTCTTAGTCTTAATCTCAAACTGGTCGGCACCCGTGAAGGCAGAGATGTAGTCGGCAACAATCTTCGTGTTGCCCACCTTGATATTGCCCACGGCATAGTTGTCGCCAGCGTGGGAGAAGAATACCACGAGTGCCTTCTTCTTCGTGTCAATCTGCTTTGCAGTCTGTTCGCTACTTGTCTCCTGCGTGTCAGGAGCCATTTTCTTCCCATTGCAAGCCGTAGCCGTCAACAGTGCGGCAATGGCAATCATGTACTTTAATATCTTCATCGTTTCTTGTTTTTAAGTTTTCTGCTGCAAAGATACGACAATCCCCCGAAACAGTATTTATACAATTTACGGAAGCTTTTACCAAAATTTCGGTTAAGCGAGAACAAAATCAGGTCATTATTCTGAGAACAGTCCGTCATGAAGCGACGCATCTCGTTGAAACGCAGCACGCCGGATTCATAAAGCAAAGGTAATAAAAAGTTACCAAGTAGTGTGATGATACTTAGTTAATCTAAGTTAATGTCAATTTCACGGATGTCCGATAACATTACAATTCCTACTTTTTGGTAACTATGTCACTTTTTGGTGCCTTCTTGTGGGGATGAAAAAGTTTCCGTACCTTTGCAAACAAGTTTAAATTATAAGTAATTATGAGACAGATTGAGACAATTAAGAAAGGTAAGAACTTCAGCGCAGTAAGCGTGGGTAAGATGGACGAGATTATCGAGCATGTGCTGCCGATGGGTCCGAACGTGACGATTCAGGGTAAGGTGTTCGCAGGTCATGCCGTAGGTGCTACAGGCAGCGAACTCTCATTCCAGACACTCGTTCCCGGTCAGGACAGCGGTTTCCTGCACACACACAAGACGCACGAGGAGCTCTACATCATCCTGAAGGGTGAGGGTGAGTATCAGGTGGACGGCGAGATATTCCCCGTCAGTGAGGGTACCATCGTCCGTGTGGCTCCCGATGGCAAACGTGCGCTGAAGAATACAGGATCGGAGAACATGACCATGCTCTGCATCCAGTATAAGGCTAATGCTTTCAGCGAGGCAGACAGTCCCATGACGGATGGCGTGATTCTTCAGGAAGAACTGAAATGGTAAGCGTGACGATGGAGAGAGCGTTACAGTTTTTACGCAATCATAAGGATGTTGCCCTTGCCACGAGCGAGGACAACATCCCTAAGTTGCGCATTTTCCAAGTGATGAAGCAGGAGGGCAACGTGCTCTACTTTGCCACCTCGGAGCAGAAAGCTGTTTGGCGTGAGTTACGCAGAACCCCAATGTGGAGCTGATAGCTTACGAGGGGAATATCTCCGTGCGCTGTTCAGGAATGGTGAACTTCAATGTGGAGGACATAAACAACTGGCAAGAGAGTGAACATAGAGGACTATCGCGAATATTGCCTGTCGTTGGGCAATGACATAGAAGAGAAACTGCCGTTTCAGAAATTCAAAAGCGGAGAAGGTGTTCTGGTATTTTACGTGTCAGGACACATGTTCTCATTCTTCGACTGTAATGATTTCTCGGTCATCTCGCTGAAATGTCAGCCGGAACGTGTTGAGGATTTGAAAGCACAATATGAGTGTATCGGCAATCCGTACAACGAATCACCGAAACACTGGATAGGCATTGCCCCTGCAGCGGCTCCTGATGAGCTGCTGAAAGAACTACCCCGAAACTCCTACGAGATAGTCAGGGCGAAGTACAGGAAAAACAAGAAATAGCATGATGGCAGAGTCATTCCTATGATGATACGCAATATGAGGGATTTGGGTGGCTTACTTCAGATGTTTATTAAAGAAGTCTGCGAGCTTATCCCAGGGAATGAGGTTCTTAGGCTCACCCTTACCTACTAGTTCAGTATATCCGCCATCATAGAGGTCGCAATGGGTAGCGCCAGGGATGATGAGCAGTTCCTTGTTCTCGGGGTTGGGATTAGGATTGCCTACGACTTTATATCCCTCGGCTTTTCCTTCTACCATATATTTGTAGGCTGCCTCGCCAAAGTAGCGTGAGTGGGCTTTCTCACCGTGCATGACAAGAACAGCAGAACGAATCTCATTGATATAGTAGAGGAAACGAGCGTTGGCGAATGCCTGGGTACCTATTGTGCGCCAACCATCATTCGAGTTACCGCTACGCTTGTGGTAGCCACGTGGAGTGATGTAGTAATCGTAGTAGTCCTTCACGAACTGTGGAGCGTCGTCGGGCAATGGATTCACCACACCGCCAGCCATCGCCATCGGGTCGGCAAGACGCTGTTTTGCCATAGCCTCACGGGCAGCATGACGCGACTCCTCCTTGTCTTCGCTGTCGAAATAGCCATTACCGCTGACACGTGTCATATCGTACATCGTTGAGGCTACGGTTGCCTTGATGCGAGTGTCGGCAGCGGCAGCGTTGAGGGCAATACCTCCCCAGCCACAGATGCCGATGATGCCGATGCGCGCAGTGTCCACATTCTCCTGTTTTGACAGGAAGTCGACAGCTGCCATGAAATCTTCGGTATTGATATCAGGTGATGCTGTGCGACGAGGTTCGCCACTGCTCTCACCGGTATAGGAGGGATCGAAGGCAAGTGTCACGAATCCACGTTCTGCCATCCGCATGGCATATAGACCACTCGACTGCTCCTTGCAAGCACCAAACGGACCGCTGACAGCGAGTGCTGCCAGTTTGCCCTGAGCATCCTTCGGCTCATAGAGGTCGGCTGCGAGGGTCAGTCCATACTGTGTTTCAAATGTCACCTTTCGGTGGTTCTTCTGCATATTATCTTCTGATTTTGATTGTTTGTTTTCAGTGCAGCCCATCAGTATTCCACTGAAAAAGGTCGTCATTATTAATATTCTCTTCATTTTATTATTTTCTTCCCGTTCTGAATGACAATACCTTTCTGTCCGGTCTGTGCCACCGTGCCTTGCAGGGTGTAGGTCCTGAAAGAAGACTTGTCTGTTTTTACACTTCTGATGCTTGTAGGGTTGTTAAGTGACAGCGTAACACCAATATTGCTTTCACCCGCTTTGAGAAAAGCTCTCAGCTCGCTTGCCGACAAGTTGTCAATCTTTCCTAAACGGGTGTAACTCCATGAGTTCGTACCATAGAAAATACAGATGTTGCTGCCGCCGTAAAGGATGACATCCCCTGGCTGTGCATTTATTTGTTCGTTGCTTGTTGGCAGCGTGAAACCCAATGCTCCCCATATCTCAAAGTCCCCACTCGAATTGAGTGTCACTGTGACAGATGCTTGCTGGAGTTTTTTCACAAGTGCTTGTGTGGCACTATTATCAGCAAGTGTAACTGACTCTGTCCTTTCACCTATTGTGATGTACATCTTTTGTGTCATGGTTTCATAGTATGACGTCTGCGCCTGAGTGTCTTCGCTGCTGCACGATAATAAAAGTAAAGACAAGGCTATTGTCAGTACGATTTCGCGGTTAATCCTGCCGTTGAGCGAAGCCATCATGTGGCAAATAACATAAGGTTTCATTTTCTTGTCTTTCTTAGTCCGTTGCAAAGGTACGACGATAAGTTTAATACCCGTATAGACAGATTACAGATAAAACTACCTGAAATGAGGAAAGTTATTTCTTGCGCCGTTCGTCAAGGAATTGTCTTGGTGTCTTACCAGTAGTTTTCTTGAACATACGGGTAAAATGCTGTGGATATTCAAATCCTAATTCTTCAGCAATTTGAGCGATGGACTTGCCACTTAGAATGAGGTTCTTGGCACGCATAATGATGAATCCCCGTATATAATCCTTCGGACTCTCGCCAAGTGCATCTCTTATGATGTCACCAAAATAGCTGGGTGAAAGGCATAGTTCGCATGCACAATATTTTACGCTTGGCAGTCCGTCCGACTTCTGTTTGCCACAAGCATAATAATTGTTCAGTACCTGTTGGAATCGACTGAGGATGTCGCTACCTTTAGCAGTCATTTCCTTGAACTGGCGGGAATAAAAGCGGTTGCAGTAGTCAAGGATTAGAAGAATGTAATTTTTGACAATGTCATCGTGCCCAAATACATTAGACTGTAGCTCCAGTTCCTTGCGCAGGTTTGCCATTAACTGAGAAAGAATGTCCTTTTCTTCTGGGGTCAGAATGAGTGCTTCGTTTGAATAGTATGAGAAGAAATGATACCCTTCGAGCTTTTGTTCTATTAATGACCCTTGGATATACTCATGGTCGAATAGCAACACCCAGCCGTGGTACCGCCGAAGTGTGCCGTCATCCAACTTGCCGCCAATCTGCCCTGGGGAGTATGCCATGAGTGAGCCATCGCCCTCATGATAGGTGCCTATACCATAAGTCAACCCTTCCGGAAAATCCTTCTGCAAGAAAATTCCGTAGCAGTTGATACGATTCAGTGTATGTCGTATCTCACCAACCTCGTCGTAGTGAATCACTGAGACATGGGGATGATAGACTGGCGCACCGATGTCCTGTGCGTAGTCATTTGCTTTGTTGATGTACAAGTCTATCGTCATCGCGGTTCGTAGCCTTCTGACTGCAAAGGTACAAAATTTCTTTGACATAATCTCTGATATTTATCAAATAGTCGGTAATCTGTAAAAAAGGTTGATATTTCTGTAAATGGTATAGTCCCTGTTTAATAGAATTACTGTACCTTTGCAGAGTGATTAAGCAGGAATACGTAAAACTTGGAAACTCTGACCTGCGTGTGTCGCGGAATAAAATGTTGAATAAAATGGCAATGAAACAGAAACTTATTATGATGTTGTTCGCCTTTGTGCTATCCGTCACGGCTGTAGCACAAGAAAAGGCAACGCCAGTAAATAACGAGACAATGATAGTGCGATTGGCAGAAATCGAGGTCTATCCCGAGTATCTGAAAGAATACTTGCAGTTTGCCAACGAGGTAGACCGGCTGAGTGTGGAGTGTGAGCCGGGAGTCATCTGTCTCTTTCCGATGCAGAGTGCCGCAGACTCCACGCAGATACGCATCCTTGAGATCTATGCCTCAGAGGAAGCCTATCAGAACCATATCAAGACCGAGCACTTCCAGAAGTATAAACAGGGCACCATGCATATGGTGAAGAGTCTGAAACTGCCTACCATGCAGCCACTCGATCCAGAGACCATGAAACTGATATTCAACAAACAAAAATGAAACTGCTATGACCGAATTTGAGAAGATGCGCAGTGAGCAGTTCTATGACTTGTTGTAGTTAAGGATATTCCTTCTGATTCAATAGCCGTAGGTAACCCCTGTCGGGTCGTCCGTAAATTAGGAAATGAATAATGCTGCTACTGCATCTGCAAATGTCACAGCAGTTTCGCAGCCATGCGTTTACCTGCATCGCTTTTGTAACATTGAGGTAGTATTGAACGTCTTACGTGGACCTCCATCAATAATGATAATTTTCTTCATATCATGATAAATATTTCTAGTAACAGATGCAAAAGTAACTCATGTTCTAATAACCTAATTCCTCACCAACAAGCACGACAACATGCCGTCCCTTGTTCCTGCTGTTTCTAAGGAAGTGGACATAACTGCAAATGCTTTCTGGTGAATTGCAGTTATGACATATGCCATCTATTCTACAGGGTGTATTGATGTCGAAACGCTGAGCATTAATGGGTGATGCCGTACTTCTTGCCCTTGCCAAAGCTGCCTCTGCCGTCTGGGCAACTTTGTTAAGTCCGATGACGAAGATAACTTTTTTAGGTCCCCAGGTGATAGCGGCAACACGATTGCCATTACCGTCGATATTTACAATTACGCCATCCTCTGATATGGCATTTGCACTCGTCAGATATACATCAGCCGTGAAAGCTTTGAGATATATGGCTTCCTTCTCCTCTGGGGTTTCTGTGGTGTCACGGTCAAGCACATGGAGCGATTTCCTTTTTTTCAATACTTCGGGAATACCAAGGTCACGGACAGTTGCAGTCCCACCCCATGTTACGGTACTTCCGTCTGCAATGAGTTCTGAGACTTTTCTGACTGCCTCTTCTCCTGTAGGGCAGTAGAATGCCTCCATGTTACGACGGTTCAGATTTTTAATCATCTTCTCCGCAAGTTTTTGATTCCTTTCTTCTTGTGGTGTCATATTATTCTTGTTTAATTAATCTTGGCACAAAATTAGTGCAAAATTCCGATTAAACGAAGAGAATACATATAAATTTGCATTCATAAAGATGAGGAATCTGTCTAAACTGGGTGGGAAATTATTTTTTTTGACTATTTTTGCATCACTTTACGTCGTTTACCAGTGTCAATATTCGGACAGGAATTATTATGATTAGGGATTTTATTGCTATCGATTTCGAAACGGCTAATCAGCATTCGTCGAGTGTCTGCTCCGTGGGAGTGGTCATGGTCCGCAATGGACAGATTGTTGATACATTTTATAGTCTTATCCAGCCAGAGCCAAACTTCTACAGTTACTTCTGTCAGCGAGTGCATGGGCTGGGGCATAACGATACGGATGATGCACAGGTCTTCCCTCTGGTTTGGGAGCGGTTGGAGGAACGTATCATCGATGCTTTCTTCTCAGACCAATTGCAATTTGACAATCGGAAAGATCTGATAGCCCAAATTCCTTTTGTCGCCCATAATGCTCGTTTTGACGAAGGTTGTCTGAAGAGTGTGTTCAAGGTCTATCAGATGGACTATCCCGGTTTTCGTTTCTATGATACGCTTACCGCTGCCCGTCGTCAGTTCGGTAACTCGTTGCCCAACCACCAGCTTCATACCGTAGCTGCTGCCTGTGGATATGAACTTACCCGTCATCACCATGCTCTAGCCGATGCAGAAGCCTGTGCTGTGATAGCGCAATACCTTTTATAATATAAAACTATCCGCTGACAACTGTGGTTGCCAGCGGATTTATGGTCTTTCTCACCGTTTGGGGATGCTTTACATCATGGCAGCGAGGAAGTTCTCGTATCCTAACTTCTCGATGTAGTTCAGGTACTGAGCCTCTTATTTTGATAGCGCCTCAATCAGATGGTCGAGAGTAGGAATCATGGTGGCAAACTCCTCATCTTTTATTCCCCGCTGGTGCAGCACCTCAGTCATGCAATTGGGGATGGTAACTGCCTGTTGTTGTAGTGCACGTCCATGTTCGGTCAAAGCAACGATGGTCTGACGGGCATCTTCTTTGTTTTTTTTACGCGTCACCATTTTCATCGTCTCCATACGCTTGATGAGCGGTGTCAGAGTGTTGCTCTCGAGATAGAGTCGACGTGAGATGGCATTCAGCGGCAAGTTGTCCTGCTCCCAAAGTACCATCAGTACCAGATACTGTGTATAGGTAATACCTAACTGAGCGAACCAGGGCTGATAGACCTGTATCAACAGCCGTGTGGCAGTATAAAGGCGGAAACAACCTTGACGGTTCAGTTTTAGATTCTCACTACTCATAAAGTTCTTTTAGTCGTTAACGATGCAAAGTTATATATTATTTCTGATATGGTATGATATAACGCCAGATTTTTAATATCTTTTAATAAAATAATCGCCTACGATTAAAAATGTTTGCACTCTTTTCGCCAATAAGTATTCATACCCTATTCTGCGAACGTCCTTCGGTAAATGCTATTACATTGGAGATAGCAACGTTCAGCAGTCGGATACGAGCTTCACGAGTTGCCCAGGCAATATGTGGGGTGATATAGGCATTGGGCAGTCCTAACAATGGGTTTTCTGCTCTTGGCGGTTCTTCGCTGAGGACATCGGCGCAATAGGCTGCAAGATGTCCTGATGACAGTGCCTCTGCCACATCCGCCTCATTCACCAAAGGACCACGCCCCGTATTGATGAGGATGGCGGTGGGTTTCATCTGACGCAGTGCCTCGGCATTGATGAGATGACGGGTGTCGTCTGTCAGCGGACAATGCAGTGACAGGATATCTGTCGTGGAGAGCAGCGTAGGAAAGTCAGTCTTCTCAATACCGGCAGGGAGAGCATCGGCTGGCTTTGAGGTCAGTGCCTTCACCTTGAGACCAAAGGCAATGGCTATCTCAGCTACCCGACTGCCGATATTCCCCAGTCCGACGATGCCAAACGTCTTACCGGCAATTTCAGTCAAAGGGGTGTCCCAATAACAGAAGTCAGGATTACTGCTCCAACGTCCGTTCCGGTTCTGTAGGGCATAGTGTTCTGTGTGGTTGACTACCGTCAGCAGGTGAGAGAACACCATCTGTGCCACACTCTCCGTGCTGTAGGCAGGTACGTTGGTCACCACAATGCCCCGCTCATGGGCAGCCTGTGTGTCAACAACATTATAGCCTGTTGCCAGTACACCGATATAGCGGAGCTTGGGCAACTGCTCTATCTCTTTGCGCCCTATGATGACCTTGTTGGTTAACAGGATCTCTGCATCAGCAGCTCTGCCAACTGTCTCTTCTGGTTTTGTGCGGTCATAGATGGTCACAGGTCCCACTTCATTCAGTCCATCCCAAGATAAATCTCCTGGGTTAGCACCATAGCTGTCTAATATAACTATCTTCATACAATATTCTTTGATATATGGTGCAAAGATAATTCATTTTCGGCTATAATTAGGTAAAATTATCCCTTATAATGGAAAAAAAGAATAAAATTCTTTGTTTTGCCCCCGACTTTTCGTAATTTTGTGGTCATAAAATAACCTGAGACAAAACATGCATAACAGAATCTTTCTTTTAACAGCCGTGTTGATGGCTGCAATTTACTCACAGGCTCGTGAGCGTCAGAACTTTGATGCAGGATGGCGTTTCATCCTTGCTGACTCCGCACAGATGGCGGGTAGTTCGTATCAAGATGGACATTGGCGTATGCTCAACTTACCCCATGACTGGGCGATAGAGGGTGATTTCCTTGCCTCTAATCCCTCGGGAGCGGGTGGGGGAGCACTGCCGGGCGGTATCGGATGGTACAGAAAACACTTCTTCATAGACAGTGAGCGTATATCTGGAAGCCGTTACTTTATCGAGTTTGACGGTGTCTATATGAATTCCACCGTATTTGTCAACGGGCAGAAGGTGGGATTCCGTCCCTATGGCTATAGTTCCTTTGAGTATGACATTACAAAATACCTGAAACAGGGCAGTAATGTGATAGCCGTCAGAGTGGATAACAGTGATCAGCCCAACTCCCGCTGGTACAGTGGCTGTGGTATCTACCGTCATGTGTGGTTGACGAGAACATCATCTGTTCATGTGAAGCACTGGGGTGTGCATGTGGTGACAGATGCCCAGACTGGGCAGGTGAAAGTTGCTGTAGATGTGGAAGGCAAGAATTATAAGGTCCGTAACACGGTCTATGACGCTGCAGGCAAGGAAGTTGGTATGAAAGTAAGAAACCCTCATCTTTGGTCTACAACCAATCCTTATATATATAAGGTTCGCACGCAGGTGATAGTCGGTGGAAAGGTTGTTGACGAGGTATGGACGAATACCGCCTTCCGTTACTTCCGCTTTGATGCCAAGACAGGTTTCTGGCTCAATGGCAAGAACATGAAGTTGAATGGAGTCTGTGAGCACCATGATTTCGGATGCTTAGGTGCCGTCGTCAATGAGGATGCCATGCACCGTAAACTGACAAAGTTGAAGGCGATGGGTGTTAATGCTATCCGTTCGTCACATAATCCTCCTGCCCCCGAGTTGTTGAATATGTGCGACACGATGGGTCTGATTGTCATGGACGAGTCGTTTGACATGTGGCGTCGTCGTAAGACACAGAACGACTATGCCCGTTTCTTCGATGAGTGGCATGAGCGTGACCTTGCCGACCTGGTACTGCGTGACCGTAACCATCCGTGTATATTGATGTGGTCGATAGGTAATGAGGTGTTGGAGCAGTGGTCGTCTGCTGAGGCTGATACCCTGACCTTAGAGCAGGCAAACCTTATCTTGAATGCCGGGCATGATGCCTCGACGCTGGCGAAGGATGGTGAGACAAGTGTGAATACACTACTTGCCGACCACCTTGCTGAGATAGTGCGTCGTTATGACACAACACGTCCCATCACGGCAGGATGTAATGAGCCATCCCCCAATAATCATCTGTTTAAGGGCAAAGCGATTGATGTGATTGGTTTCAACTACCACCACGAGTGGATTAAGGATGTACCCCAAAATTTCCCAGGTCGTCCGTTTATCATGACGGAGAGCGTCAGTGCCCTGCAGACAACAGGGTTCTATATGATGCCGTCGGACAGTATCCGTAAGGCACCCCAGGAGTGGTGGCTTCCCTATACTGATCCTACGATGATGTGTTCCGCTTACGACAATATGCATGCCTCATGGTCTAGTACGCATGAAGAGACTTGGGATGTGGTGAAACATACTCCCTATGTGGGTGGTCAGTTTATCTGGACTGGTTTCGACTATATCGGTGAGCCTACTCCCTATTCCTTCCCGGCACGCAGCAGCTACTTTGGTATCATTGATCTGGCTGGACAGCCGAAGGATGTGTATTATATGTACCAGAGTGAGTGGACAGACCAGCCCGTCTTGCACCTTTTCCCTCATTGGAACTGGCTGGAGGGTCAGGAGATAGATATGTGGTGTTATTATAACCATGCTGATGAGGTTGAGTTATTTGTTAATGGTAAAAGTCAAGGTATTCGTCGCAAGATGGATGGTCATCAGTATCATGTCATGTGGCGTGTGAAGTATGAGCCCGGTGAGGTGAAGGCGGTGGCACGCAAGGACGGGAAAGTCGTTCGTGAACAAGTCATCAAGACGGCAGGACAGCCAGACCATATCCAACTCAGCATCGACTACCAGGGAAAGACTACTGCCTTCGTTAAGGCTGAGGTGGTTGACAAGGACGGCAACCGCTGTCCATGGGCAGAGAACCAGGTGTTTTTCGAGAGCGATGCAGAGATTATCGGTGTCGATAATGGTTGTCAAACCTCCATGGAGCGTTTCAAGGACACGAAGCGTAAAGCGTTCTTCGGACGCTGCTTCGCCGTGGTTAGTGGACATGGTACACTGACCGCCAAGGCTATAGGACTGAAATCAAATACTATCAAACTATGAGAAAGATAATTAGTATAGTATGTTTGCTATGTGCCGCGATGGCGGCACAGGCACAGTTGCAGACTTCCGCAGGGGTACAGTACCTGCAGTGTATGCCCAAAGACCAGTCGGGTGATTTCTCCGATTTGAGTAACACCTATTTCCTTGCCGACTCGCTGGCATCGTTCGATGCGGCAAAAGGAGAAGGACTGGTAAACTGGAAACGCTATCGTCTGTCACCCCGTCAGGCATTCAACCTCAACGGCTACTGGCCTGTGAGGATGCAGATGCTCGACTTCCCTGACACACAATATGACAACGACCCCAATCTTTCGTTTAAAATTGACTTTGTCAGTCCCCGCTGTGTACGAATCCGCATGGCGACATCACCAATAGAGGCTCCACGGAAAGACAGTGAGAGTCTGATGCTTGCCGGGGCAGTCCCCTCGTCATCGGCATGGCGTTTGGTACGCAACGACGGTATTGTTGCGTACAAGACGGAGTATGGCAGTGTGGAGATACAGAAATACCCTTGGCGTATCATCTTGAAAGACAAGAACGGCAAGGTGATGACACAGACCCGTCATATCATCGATAATGACTCGTCACAGGTGAAACTGTTACCCTTCTCCTTTATCAAACGTGGTGCAGACAACTCCCGGAGTGTCAATCCCGTGTTGACGATTGCCCCGGGTGAGCGTATCTATGGTTGTGGAGAGTCGTTCGGTGCCTTGAACAAGGTAGGTCAAAAGGTACAAATCATGGTGACGGACCCGCAAGGCCCAGAGACCGACGGACAGTATAAGCCCGTACCTTTCTTCTTCTCTAACCGTGGCTATGGTATTTTCCTGCACACCTCTGCTCCTGTGACAGCAGACTTCGGTGCTTCTTATATTGGTGCAGACCGTCTGTTTATGGCTGACGAGCAACTCGACTTCTTCGTGTTCTTCGGAGAACCGAAGGATATCCTCAACGAGTATACCAATATCACAGGAAAGTCACCGATGCTGCCCCTGTGGACCTTTGGTACGTGGATGAGCCGTATTACCTATTTCTCACAAGAAGAGGGTTTGGAGATTGCCAAGCAGTTGCGCCAGCATAAGATACCATCCGATGTGATTCATTTCGATACCGGTTGGTTTGGGGTCGACTGGCAGTGTGACTATGAGTTTGCCAAAGACCGTTTTAAGGATCCGAAGGGTATGCTCGACCAGATGAGGAAAGACGGTTTCCATACCTGTCTGTGGCAGTTGCCTTATTTCACTCCCAAGAACCGCTTCTTCCGCGAGATCGTGGAGAAGGGGTTGCATGTGAAGAATGCCGATGGCGGTATGCCATACGAGGATGCTGTCCTCGACTTCTCGAATCCGCAGACTGTCAGCTGGTATCAGTCAAAGATTGAGGGACTGATGCGTCAGGGTGTCTCCACCATTAAGTGTGACTTTGGTGAGGCAGCACCCTATGACGGCTTCTACTATAGTGGTCGTGGCGGAAAATATGAGCATAACCTCTATCCATTGCGTTATAACAAAGCTTTATGGGAACAGGTGGAGCGCTCTCATCCCGGTGAGGGTGTTATCTGGGCACGCTCTGCATGGGCTGGCTCACAGCGGTATGCCCTCCATTGGGGTGGTGATGCCGCTACTACCAATACGGGAATGTTAGGTGACCTGCGTGGCGGACTTTCCTTCGGACTGAGTGGCTTCTCGTTCTGGAGTCATGACATGGGTGGTTTCGTGACTGCGTCGCCAGAAGATATCTACCGCCGTTGGCTGCCCTTCGGCTTCCTGTCCAGTCATACCCGTGCTCATGGTGCACCTCCCACTGAGCCCTGGCTGATTAGTGAGTCGTTCACTAAGGCATTCCGTCAGGCTGCTGAGATGAAATATAAGCTCATGCCGTATGTCTATGCACAGGCAAAAGACTGTACCGAGCGGGGACTGCCGATGGTACGTGCCTTGTTGGTGGAGTTCCCTGACGACCCCGGTGCCTGGCTGGTGGAGGATGAGTATATGTTCGGCTCCCAGATCCTCGTCGCTCCCTTGTTGGAGACTGGTGACAGCCGTACCGTCTACCTGCCTCGTGGCAAGTGGATAGACTATCAGAGCGGAAAGGTGTATGAAGGTGGTTATCAGACCATCAAGGTAGGTGAGATACCTGCTGTCATCCTCGTTCGTGACGGTAGTCTGATTCCTCATGTTCCCCTTGCCCAGCGTACCGACCAGATTCAGTGGGACAAGGTAGAGATGAAGGCTTACAAGGTTGATGCGAAGACCTGTACGGGATTACTCTATAAACCCGGTGACAGTCAGTTACAGACCATTACAAAATAAGACGCTATGTATCGAATCATCCTCTTTCTCCTGACGTTGTCGTTTTCCGTCTCTGTCATGGGTGCTGATGAATCCCTGATACGAGAGGCGGACCAGCGTCGTGATCGTCTCAGCAACCTGTATAACTATGACAAGAATGACTCACTTATTATGTTAGTTCCAGAAAACCTCGCTTTCTTCAGAGGGCATGGTTTGTGGAACTACTATTATGATACGTGGTTGTTACTGGTGAACACCTATGTGTTCAGCGGAAAGGTTAATACGGGGTTGCAGGAGGTAAAGCGGATGCATCAGGATGCCACGGACCGTGATGATAAATATGGGCTTGCCCTTGCTGACTATGCCATGGGTATTGCCTATCTGAACATGGGGTATACGGACGAGGCTATCGCCAGTTATAGGCAGAGTCTGAGACTGATCAAGGAACTGAAAGAGTATCCGTCATGTACCAGTGATGTCTTCTCTTACTATTGTGACGCACTGGTAGATAAGAAGAGCTATGAGGAGATGAAGGTGGTCACTATGCAGTGGAAACAGTATCTGGTGGATGAGGAAAGCAGGAGGAAAAGGGGTGATGCGTCGAGTTACAAAGTATGGTATGCCTATTATTATCTCTCCTGTGCTGAGATGCACCTGGGACTGGGAATGCTGGATGAGGCGGAGCAGGATATCAAGGAAGTGGAGAAACGCGCTGACGGAAGTGGCGACTTCATCCCGATGGCGGTCCTGCATGCCTATGCCCAGCTTTACCTGCAGCGTAAGGACTATGCCAAGGCGTATGACTATAGTACCCGCTATTATGATCAGGTCATGAGCTATGGCGATATATCCTCCATCGTCATAGCTCAGGAACAGCGTGCGGAGATTCTCCGGGGGATGGGGCGTTATGAGGAAGCGGCACAGATGTATAAGAGTGTGTATGAGGGAACGGACTCGATTTATAAGAGGGATGCCCGTACACAGATCAACGAGCTGAACACACTGTTCCGTGTCAGTGAGATGGAGATGGAACACCAGCTGGAGCATAGCCGTATCATGTTGTTCACCACGGTCTTCATCGCATTTGCGTTGGCTGTCTTGGTAGGTTATTGGTATTGGATGAACTGCAGGCTGAGAAAGAAGAACGAGGAACTGTCCGCCATGGGTAAGCAGCTTGCTGTGAAGAATACGGAACTGACGGTGGCACTCGACCGTGCTGGTGAGTCAGACCGTATGAAGAGTAACTTCATCAAGAATGTCAGTCATGAGATACGTACCCCGTTGAATATTCTCTCAGGTTTCTCACAGATGATGGCGATGCCGGATGCCGACCTCTCTGACGAGGTTCGGAAGGAGGCGAGTCTTCAAATACAGGAGAATACCAATCGTATCACAACACTTATCAATGGATTGCTGTCACTCTCAGAGAATAGTAGCCGTACCCATATCGATCGCACTGATACCGTGTGTGTCAATCAGTTGTGTGCCCAGGCAATTACGCAAAGTGGTATCTCTGAGAAACCCGACTATCATTTCGACTTCATAACGAAGGTGGATGATACCCTGACGATACAGACCGCCGAGCAGGAGGCAGTGCTGGCACTTGCCCATCTGTTAGATAATGCGGTGAAGTTCACTCCATCTGGTGGTACTATCCGGTTGTCGTGTGTCCAGGAGAACTCCTTCATCGCTATCATCGTGGAGGACACGGGATGTGGTGTCCCCGCAGAGAAATCGGAGGATATTTTCGGTGAGTTCGTTCAGTTGGATGAGTTCAAGAAAGGGGTGGGTATCGGACTTCCGTTAAGTCGTAGTGTGGCTCGTCGCCTCGGTGGTGACATTACACTTGATACTAGTTATACGGAGGGTGCCCGATTTGTTTTTACGTTGCCGGTTTAAGAGCTTTGAGTGGTGAGTATGAAGTGTTGAAATCTCACAAGGGGGTTATTCCCCCTCGTGAGATTGTGTTTTCAATTGTTCCCTTGCACTCAGATTGTCAGTGAAGTTCTTTGTCAATTTATTGCTTTTCTTTTCCAGAATGGATGAATAGTAGATGATAAACATAATTGCTACCAGGGCGAACATTCCGAGCCAGGTACTCCAGGGCATGGCATAGTTGACGAAGTAGCTGACAAAGACAGCCGTAATCAGAATGCGAAGCAGTCCATAGGCAGTTATCCTAACACGCCAGTGCGATCCACTCGCCCATAGTTTGTTGATTTCGGGGCTGTTAGCACCTGCTCGTAGCAACATCCACAGGAAGGGAGCGCATAGGATGAGGGCGACGAGAGCTGTGATGGGGTGACTCCACTGCTCAGGAACAAAACTAGCTATCAACGATTGACCGTAATAGTACATGATTGACATAATAGCTATACAGAGCACACTGTTGATTAGCATGGTGAATACGAAATGCTTGAAGCATCTGTCATACATCTGCTGAAGTTCGTCGGGAGCTTTCTCGTCGCTTTCGTCCTTGTTTCGCTCCAGTCTTGCCATCCACTTGGCTGGCAGTGTGCGAGCTACCATCATATAGGCAGGCTCCGCCAGACGTATCATATAAGGTGTGGTGAATGTCGTAAAGACTGACACGGCAACAACGATGGGATAAAGGAAGTCACTGGTGACACCGAGCGATGTGCCAAGAGTAGCCAGGATAAAGGCGAACTCACCAATTTGTGTCAGCGAGAACGAGCATTGCATAGAGGTTTTTAGCGACTGACCTGAGAGCAGGAAACCGCAGGTGCTCAGGATGGTCTGCCCCAGCATAACGGCAGCGATAATACTGATGATGGGCACGATGTACTCGATGATAAGGTTTACGTCGACCATCATTCCGACAGACACGAAAAAGATGGCACCGAAGAGGTTTTTCACCGGAGCTACGAGGTGCTCTATCTGTTCTGCTTCAATGGTCTCAGCAAGTATGCTGCCCATGACAAAAGCACCGAAGGCGGCTGAGAATCCTGCTGCAGAGGCTGCCACCACCATGCCGAAACAAAGGGCAAGGGAGATAATGAGCAACGTTTCGTCGTTCATCAGGTGCTTAATTTTGCGGAGTATCAAGGGGATGAAATAGAGTCCGACTGTGAACCAGAGTACGAGGTAAAGACCCAGTGTCATCATGGAGTTGAGCATCTGGGTGCCCTCAAACTCCTTGCTGACAGCCATCGTAGAGAGCATCACCATGAGCACGATGGCAAGGATGTCCTCGATAATGAGCACGCTGAGCACCAGTCCGGCAAAACGCTCTTGTCGTAGACCCATGTCGTCAAAGGCTTTGAAGATGATGGTAGTAGAAGACATTGCTAGCATGCCTCCCAGAAAGATGCAGTCCATTCGGCTCCATCCGAAGAGCTCACCTGCGCATGCACCGACGTACATCATGCACAGGATAATGGATAAAGCGGCGATGATGGGTGCTGCTCCCATCTTCAAGATTTTCTTGAATGAGAACTCCAGACCGAGGGCGAACAGCAGGAAGATAACACCTATCTCACTCCAAACATGAACGCCATGCATGTCAGTAACGCTGGGCATGTAGGGCATGTTCGGAGAGGCGAGAAATCCCGCTACGATATATCCTAAAACAATAGGCTGTTTAAGACTCTTGAAGAGGAGAGTCATAACTCCTGCGCAGATGAGGATCAGCGCAAGGTCGGCTATCAAGGGTTCTAAATGTGACATGGCAATAAAAAATAATCGTTGCAAGTATTAATAGCCTCACAGGGAAATAGTTCCCCTGTGAGGTTTGTTTATTTTGAGCCGCCTCCGAGGGCAATATACAGTGCAATGACAGCTTCGGCAGCGTCGTACATGTTCATTGCCTGATCGAGTTGGGCGTTCAGCAGTGACTCCTGAGCCGTGAGCACTTCAAGGTAGCTTGCCTTACCGTTGTCCATGAGCTCATGGGTGCCAGTGTAGGCCTCACGGAGCACCTGAACCTGACGCTGGTAGTAGGTGTTCTTCTCACGGGCAGCCATACAGTCCGCCATTGCCTCATTGACCTGGTTGCCGGCATTGATGACGGTCTGCACATACTTCTTCTGCAGGTCTTCCTCGGTGAGTTGGGCAATCTTCTTTCCTGCTATCAGACGGCCACGGGCAAAAATGGGCTGTGTGAGTTGTCCGATGGCAGAGAGCAGCAGTTTGCCTGGGTTGACAATCTCACCGGCATTATTGGTCCATCCGACAGAGCCGTTGAGTGTGATCTGTGGATAGAATGCTGAGCGTGCAGCCTGCGTGTTGTAAAAAGCCTCCTCCATGGCGTGGTTTGCCATACGGATGTCAGGACGGTATTCAAGCATCTGGGCTGGTATGCCAATGTGTAGGTACTTGGTGTCGAACATCCGATCTGCGCCATCGCCTTGAGCATCAGCATGATGCAGGGTCGTATTACCCCACTTCTGGCGATTGATGTGCTGGGGGGTGAGGGCTAATAGTTGGCAGATAGCATTCTCGATGGACTGGATGTAGCGACGGGTGTCCACTATTTGTGTCTTCACGTTCAAATAGGATGCTTCCATTTGGTTGACAGCAGTGCTATACGCCTTACCGTTCTCCCACAGTGCCTTCTCAGTGTCAAGTGACTTGTTCCACAGACTGTCGGTCTGCGTAAGGATTTCCAACTGTCGGTCGAGCACCTGCAGCAGGAAATACTGCTGTGCCGTTATCGAAATCAGATTAGCACGTACAGCCTCCTGTTGCATCTGAGCCTGCAGGAGCACGGCTTTGGCTGCACGCTTCTTGTTAGTGATGGAACCAAACACGTCGATGTCCATTGACAGCTGCAGCGGTAGGTCATAGGTCTTAGACCAGGGATTCTTGTCAAACTTGGACAAGGTACCCTGCGGTGCTAACTGGAGTGCCGGAAGATAGGCAAGTTTGGCAGCTGTCAGCGAGGCTTGTGACTTCTCCACGGCAATGCGGGCAGAATTCAAGTCGGTATTGTTTGCCAGTACCTGTTCAATGAGTTGCTGGAGCAGCGGGTCGGTGAAGAACTCACGCCACGACATCTGGGCGATGGATGTTTCGCCTGTAGCGCTCTTCATTTCCTGACTGTTGCCGAAGATGTCGGCGGGTGTCTGGGTCTTCTGCTCGTACTTATTATATATGCCGCAGCCCGTGAGCAGAAGGCTCACGGCTGCAGCGGCAAAGATATTCTTAAAATTCATAATTCATAATTCATAATTCATAATTAACTGCGAATGAAGTAGCGGTAGCAAATTCTTCACTCTTCATTCTTCACTCTTCACTTTCACCGCTCCCTGGAAGCGCTCATGCAGTTTCTGGAACACGATGAAGAAGGCGGGCACAACGAAGAGCAGTGCCACGGTGCCAATGCTCATACCTCCGATGACACCGAGTGCGAGGGCACGGTTACCGTTGGCACCAGCTCCACCCGTAATCACAAGGGGAACCATACCGATAATCATCGTGGCTACCGTCATCAGAATAGGACGCAGACGTTCCTTACATGCTTCGAAGGCAGCATCACGTATGCTCATGCCTTGTGCACGGCGCTCCGTGGCAAACTCGGTAATCAGGATTGCCGTCTTTGCCAGCAAACCGATCAGCATGATGACACCGGTCTGTAGGTAGATGTTGTTGTCCATGCCTGGCAGACCTTGTGTATAGCCAAGGTATGCAAATACGAAAGCACCCATCAGTCCGAAGGGGACACTGAACAGCACTGCCCATGGTGTGAACCACGAGTTGTAGAGTGAAGCCAGGATAAGGTAAATCAGGATGGCACAAATGACATAGATGAGGGCTGTGGCATTAGAACCGGCAGCCTCTTCCAACTCACGTGACATACCGCTATATTCAAAGGTTGCCGTACTTGGCATCTCTTCCTTAAACACCTCTGCAATAACCCTATGGACATCGCCTTCGGTGTAGCCGCTACCAGGAGTAACATAGCAAGTGATACTCTGGAGCAGGTTGAAGTGTTCGATATTGGCAGGGCCGACAATTTCCTTCAGGCTGACGAACTGGGAGATGGGTGCCATCTTACCGCCATTCACCTGAACAAAGATGTTTTGCAACGACTGCGGATCGAGGCGATACTCAGGAGAGGCGGCTGCCATGATACGGTAGACCTTACCAAATTGGTTGAAGTTACCGATATACGCACCACCGCAGTAAGAGCCGAGTGTGTTGAGTACCACTTCCGGTGTCACACCAGAACGGTCGCACTGGGCTGCATCCACATCAACTTGATACTTCGGGAAACGTTCTGAGTAAGTAGACATGGCGGAAGCTATCTCCGGTCGCTCAGACAGTTTGTGCAAGAAACGCTCAGTATGCTTGGCAAATTCCGACAGGTTTCCATCGGTGGGATCCTCGACTATCAGGTTTATGTCGTTACTCGTTCCATAACCGGGAATCTGAGGCATCTGGAAGGGGATCACCTTTAAATTCTTTATATCCATACAGTCGTAGTAGAAACGACCGATGACGAGGTCAATGAGGTGGTTGATGCCAGGGCGTTCGTCCCAGTTCTTCAGACGTACTACCATCGTGGCGTAGTTAGAACCGGCACCTGATAACATACCATATCCACAGGTAATGGAGAAACTTTCCAACTCGGGAATCTTCTTGACCTTTTCCTCCACCTTCTTCACCATCTCACGGGTCTGCTGCAACGTGGTACCTTCCGGGGCACCAATTTCTGCCAGGAACACGCCCTGGTCTTCCTGAGGAACGAGACCAGAAGGCAGGCTCTTCATGAAGAACACCAGCAGTACGGCAGACAATGCCAGGAGGCTCCAGGCAAGAACGGGGCGCTTGATGAACTTCTGAACGCTCTTGCTATATTTATTATATATAGCATTATAACTAACGGTATATGCTTTTTTCGTGTAGTAAGTCAGACCTTTTCCTTCCTTCTTGCCTTCTGTTACGCGCATCATAATGGCGCAGAGGGCAGGACACAGCGTCAGGGCTGATATACACGACAGACCGACAGACGAAGCAATGGTCACACCGAACTGGGTGAAGAACGTGCCTGAGGTTCCCGGCATAAACATGACGGGGATGAACACTGCCATGAATACCAAGGTACATGAGACGACGGCTACCGACACCTCGTTCATTGCCTGACGGGTTGCCTCACGGGCATCACTGATGGCGTTCTCCATTTTCGCCATAACGGCCTCGACCACCACAATGGCATCGTCAACCACTGTACCGATGGCAAGCACAAGGGCAAACAGTGTCAGAATGTTAAGCGAGAAGCCTGCCAACGAGACAACAGCAAAGGTGCCTAACAGTGACACGATAATCGAGATAGAAGGAATGATGGTTGCCTTGAAGTTCTGTAGGAAGAAGAACACCACGAGTACCACGAGGATGATGGCGATGACGAGTGTCTCTACCACATTGTGGATAGCAGCGAAGAGGAAGTCGTCGCTGGTCATCATGGTGACGAACTCCAGTCCGGCAGGCATCGTCTTCTTCGCCTCTTCAAACATCTTGTTGATACCGGCGTTCACCTGAGTGGCGTTGGCACCCGGTGCTGCGAATACCATGAAGAGGGCACCCGGACGGTCCTGGATGTTTGAGGTGAAGTTGTAGCTCATGGCACCAATCTTTACCTCCGCCACATCGCTTAGGTGAAGCATGCCACCACCCTTGGTGCGCAACACGATATCATTGAATTCCTCTACGGTCTTCAGCGTACCCTTGTACTGCATAGAATACTGATAGGAGTTACCCGACTGCTCGCCCAGCGTACCTACAGCCGATACGAAACTCTGTCCGCCGATGGCTGCAAAGACATCGTTAGGAGTTAAACCATATTGTGCCATCACGTCGGGCTTCAGCCAGATACGCAGAGCATAGGTGTTACCAAGGCTCAGCACATTACCCACACCGGTAATACGCATCAGACGCGGTTTGATATTGATATCAACGTAGTTCGACACGAAGTCCTCGTCATATTTACCGTCGGCACTCTTTACGGCAAAGATCTGCAGAATGTTGTTCTGACGTTTTTCCACCTTTACGCCGACCTTAGTGACATCGGCGGGCAGCAGTGCCTGAGCACGGGTTACACGGTTCTGCACGTTCACCGATGCCATGTCTGGGTCGGTGCCCTGCTTGAAGTAGACGTTAATCTCTACGTCACCGTTTGACGATGCCTTAGAGGTGATGTAAGTCATGTCTGTCACACCGTTGATGGCCTCCTCAAGGGGCTGGATGACCGCCTTCATCACTGTATTCTCGTCAGCGCCAGAATAGCTGGTAGAGATTTGTACCGTAGGTGGTGCAATATCAGGATACTGCTCTACTGGCAGTGTGCTCATGGAGATATAGCCCACCAGTGCAATCACAATCGAGATGGCACATGCCATCACGTATTTATTAATAAATATATTGTTCTTCATAGTAGAATCTTCACTTTTCACTCTTCACTTCTGCAGGAAACAGCACTTTCTGTCCCTCCGTCACATTGTTAGCACCTGTCGTTACGATTATGTCGCCCTCGTTCAGACCGCTGGTAATAATGAAGTCCTTACCGTTACCTGTATCCTTCGTCGTCACCTCAACGGCAGTTGCCGTGCTGTCAGCCTTAACCTTATACACCTGTGACTTGTCCTGCAGGCGTACTACAGCGTGCTGGGGAACGATAATCACCCCATTTTCTGTAAATGGAATGACAATATTTCCCTGGATGCCCGAGTACAGGTGACCGTCGGGGTTTGGGAATGATATCTTGCTGGTCAGTGAACCGGTGGAAGCATCCACGACACCCGACAGGCTGATGACGTGTCCCTTGTGGGGATATTCCGTACCGTTCTTCATGACAAATGTCACCGGGGGCAGTTTGGCAATGTAGTCGTCCACCTCGGCAGCCTTCATGCCTTCCTGTACCATGTTCTCCACAATGGTCTCGGTCACGGAGAACTCTGCATACATCGTCGTGTTACCGCTGAGCATGGTCAGCTGTGTCATGGGCGATACCTGGTCGCCGACACGCACGGGAATCTCACCGATGATGCCCGACACGGTAGCCGTGATGGTGCAGAAACCGAGGTTTACCTTCGCGCGGTTTACTGCTGCGCGTGCCTGGGCAACAGCGGACTGAGCCTGCTTGAATGCGTTCTCGCTGTTGTTCAGCATGTAACTGCTCACGATTTTCTTGTCAAACAGGTTCTTGTTCGACTCGTACTCCAGTTTTGCCGAGTTTTCCTGAGCCAGGGCTGCCTGTAGGTTGGCTTGTGCAGCCTCCAACTCCAGTTGCGCATTGCGCGAGTCGATGATGAAGAGCGTCTGCCCCTTCTTCACCTGCTGACCTTCTGCTACGCAGATTCTCATCAGCTGTCCGCTCACCTGTGGCGTTACCGTCACGTCGTTCTGACCCTTCATTCTGGCACTGAACTTGTAAGGAATCTCAATGTCCGACTTCTTTACAGTCATTGTCTCGAACGATGAGTTCGTCTCTTTGGGCATGTCTACCCCGCACGATGTCAGCCCTACGCTGAGCATCAAAATCCATTTGAAAGTTTTCATTCTTTTATAAATAGTTTGTTATGTGTACTTTTATTAACTTGCAAAGTTAAAGAAAATTCCCCGAACTGACAAATATATATTGTCAATTGGGGGAATTTTTGCTGATTTTATAACAAAATTGCAGATTCTGTAACTATCTGTACGTTATTATGATGCTTATTTGTAGCATTCAAAGATATTGCTGACGGTCTTGCTGTTCATCTTCGGTGACAGCAGACTGACGAGCCATACGACGGGGAAACCTCCTACCATGGCGATAGCACCGCAGTTGATGGGGTTGATGGGGTTGCCCAGCAGCATGTTGACAACGGTGATGCCCACACCCCAGATGAAGCATGCCCATACACTTGCCGTGGTTACCCCACGCCAGTAGAGTCCTAACATGAAGGGGGCGAGGAAGGCACCGGCAAGGGCACCCCATGAGATACCCATCAGCTGGGCGATGAAGGTGGGAGGATTGAGTGCTATCATCAGAGAGATGACGATGAAGAACACGATCAGCACACGCATCACCACCACCTTACGGCGCTCTATTCGCTCTGCCACGACATCGTCGATGGTTCCTTCCTCCACCTCGCCGGGAGCCGCTTTCTTGTCACGGTAGATGAGGTCGAGGGTCATCGTACTGGACGAGGTGAGTACCAGGGAGGCGAGGGTCGACATGGAGGCGGAGAGCACCAGCAATACCACCAGGGCGATAATCACGTCGGGTAATGTCACCAACATGGAGGGTACGATAGAGTCGAAGGCAAGTTTTCCGTTAGGCAAAACGGGTGGCATACCGAACAGGCGGCCGAAGCCACCGAGGAAGTAACAGCCACCAGCCACGATAAACGCGAAAATGGTGGAGATGATGGTGCCGCGCTTGATGGCACTCTCATCGGTGATGGAGTAGAACTTACCCACCATCTGCGGGAGTCCCCATGTACCAAGGGAGGTGAGGATGACGACACCCAGCAGGTTCCAGGGGTCAGGACCGAACCAGTCAGCAAAGCCGCCATTCACAGACGGGTCGCTGTCTGAGGGCAGTGCCGCCATCTTCTCCACGGCAGCCGTCAGTCCACCCTGTGTGTTCAGCACGGCGGCGATGACGATGACGATACCGAAGAGCATGATGACACCCTGTATGAAGTCGTTCATCGCCGTTGCCTTATAACCTCCGAGGATGACATAGACGGCGGTGAGGATTGCCATGATCACCACGCAATACTCATAGGGAATGCCAAAGCCCATCTCGAAGAGGGTAGAGATGCCTTTATAGACACCGGCGGTATAGGGAATCAGGAATACGAAGGCGATGACGGAGGCAACCACGCGCAGTCCCTGACTGTCGAAACGTGTTCCGAAGAAGTCGGGCATGGTGCGGCTCTCGATATGCTGTGTCATCAGTTTCGTGCGGCGACCTAACAGAATCCAGGCAAGCAAGGAGCCGATGACGGCATTGCCCACACCAATCCATGTCGCTGACATACCGTATTTCCAACCAAACTGACCGGCATAGCCCACGAAGACCACTGCGGAGAAATAACTCGTGCCATACGCAAAGGCAGTCAGCCACGGACCTACGGCACGACCGCCCAGGACGAAACCGTCCACACTGCTTGCCTGTTTGCGTGAGTAGACACCCACGCCTATCATCACGGCAAAGAAGATGATAGTCAGAAGAATTTTAATGATCATGATTTATTTTTTCATTGAATAATCCAGTCTCACCTGTATCTGTGCCATGATCTGGTGGCAGGCACCATGGGTGAACATCTTGTTATTGATATAAGCACTCTTATAGACATACTGCACCTGGAAGCGGCACTTCTTGAAGAACCAGTACTGCAGACCGGCAATCGCCTTATGCTGGTCCATGCCGAGCGAGGTGTTGAAATTGAAGAAGTCATAAGAGCCTACGAACTCCAGTCCTTTGTACAAGGGAACGGCACCAGTGACGTAGGCACCACGGCTGGTGGCACTTCCGTCCTTACCTTCTATATATTCCCCATGTACGTTGAAGTCTTTCGATTTGTAGTCGAAGCCTACCGTCCAGCGGTTACGCTTATAGTTGTCGCCTTCATGAATGTCCGGATTGTAGAGCGAGTTGGCGACGGCATGCCCACGTCCGATTTGTCCTGTAGCAACGAGGTTGAGTCCTTTCACAGGGCGGTATTCCAGTCGCCCGATGAAGTCCTTCTCCTTGTTACCGTCTTTCTTGTTGATACCCTGTCCGTTCATCACCTGTACCTCATAGCGCAGTTTGCCGTCGTTGGTCTCACCAAAAACGGAGAGTCCCAGGTCACGACCATACTGCACGCCCATCAGGGGGTCGCTGCCACAGCCTGTCAGATAGGTCACACCTTCTGAGTAGACATCAATAGCCTCCATGGAAGTAGGGGATAGGGGGTTCTCGAGGGATACGCCGTTCTTAAACTGTCCAAGGCGAACGGTCAGTGCCTTGTTGTTGGTGAAGCGATAGTCAGTGTAATACTCCTGTACGACGCTCGAGAAGTCGTGCATGAAAAGGAACGACCATCGGTCTGTGATACGAGCATTGACCCAGAAGAGGACTCGTTTGAGCTCGAAAGTGCCTTTGTCTTCGGCATTCTGGTGGGTGTAGTTGAAACCTCCCTGTGCGTAGCCGTGCAGTTCGACGCGGTCGGCAACATCTTTCAACCAGTCAGTCATCTCTTTCTGTTTCTGCTCGCCAGATTGCCCCATGGCGGCAGTGCTGCTGAAGGCGGCAAGCGCAACGGCAAGCAACGCCTCCTTGAAAAACTGTTTATTCCCGCACTTTGTGCGCCTACCCGTAGCCTTTCTCATCTTGTTTAATTTTATATTGGTTAAAAATGATTTCTCTTACCTCTCACCTCTTACCTCTATTTATATTTCCTGATCCTCACGTCAATGCCACTGCCGCCCAGGAACATCGCTACCTTGCGGACGGGTGTGTCATTATAGTGATAAGGGAACAGCACCTTCGGACGGATGGTCTTCGCCGCCTTCACCAGCTGCTCCACCGTCATGGTGTACGGCTGGTTGCAGGGCAGGAAGGCAATGTCTATGTCTTTCAGGTCTGCCATCTCGGGGATATCCTCCGTATCGCCAGCCACATAGATACGTAGGTCCTCCACGTTCAGTATATAGCCGTTGTCACGTCCTTTGGGATGGAACTTCTCGCGCCCGGCAGTGGTGTTATAGGCAGGTACCGCCTCCACGGTAATATTCTCACACACCTCAGCCTTGTCGCCATTGGCAAGCACATATCCGCTGCCCCACTGGGTATATACGTTATGGTTACAATAGATGACGGTATAGTTCCTGCGCAGCTCAGTCAGCGCCATCGAGTCGAAATGGTCGTGATGCTCATGGGTCACGAAGATAAAATTAGCCTTAGGCCATGTGGTGAAGTCTGTTCGTGGTTCCAGGTTAGTGACAGGGTCGAAGTAAATGACCTTGCCGTCATACTCCATCATGATACTGGCATGCTTGATACAAGTGATTGTCAGCTTCTTGCCCGATGCTGTCGTAAACACGTCCTTCTCAAACTGTTGCGCCATACACCCAAGTGTAAGGCAAATAGTCATTAAAACAACACAAATTCTCCTCATTTGTCATTCTTTATTGATTAATTGACGACAAAATTACATATTTTCATGAAAACAACCAAGCATTTTGTCGTTTTTTATATCGGTGAATGATAAAAACCCTAAGACCTTGTACAGGGAAACCCGTATCTTTGCGAAGATTCCCACCATGGGAATATTGTGTTTCAAGCATGGGAACGAACCATATCCAGTATTGGAACAATCAAAAATATCGCCATATCATCAAAGAAAACATCACTAACATCACCACTAATATCACCAAGCTCAGCCCTTATAGCATCGGCATTTGCGTGAGTTTGGTGATGTTGTGATATTAAAAACAAAAAACTACGTGTATGGGTTTCTGAAGCTAATATCATGAAGGACTTGCAAACGTTTACGGTGAATAATGGTATGAGACATGATGGAATATACCTAATTATTAGTAATTTTGCACCCAGTAAAATAACTAAGAGCGAAAAGAAATGAAGAAACTTTTACTTTTGTGTGGAATGTTCCTGCTGTCGATGACTGCGATGGCTGAGGGAACAGAGCCTGAGAAGATCGACGTGAAGGAACTTGCGAAGATTACTTTCGAAGGCGATAACGTGATCCTTCATTTCAAGGACGGCTCAAAGGCTGACTTGGAGAAAGACCTGGAGACTGTCGTTATTGATTTCTCTAATGCTACAAGTATCAATATCATCCGTCAGGTGGAGGCTATGAAAGGCGATGCCGTCTACAACCTGCAAGGTCAGTATGTAGGAAAAGGTGTTGAGGGCTTGAAGAAAGGTCTCTATATCGTAGGTAACAAGAAAGTGATTATCAAGTAAAGGCAAGGAGGAGCAAACTATGAAAAGACTAACATCTATTTTAACACTACTTGTCCTGATGCTTGGATTGAACATAAGTGTAAAGGCACAGTCGTGGGACTTCGGCTTTGTCAGTGAGACAGACCAGGCTAATTTGAATGCTGACACCAATCATTGGACTTACGAGTCAAGCAATAACCGTTGGAAGAATGTTGGCGCCCTGACAGCAGAGGCGTTAAAGGCTAATGGTGTGGAACTCGAATTCTCTAAGGGACTGTTGCTCACGGCGGCTGGTGACGATCAGATTCGTGTCGACAACAAGAAAGGTAGTCTGACTTTGAATAATAAGGCTGCAAGTATCACTATCAAAGGTGCTACTGCCAATCAGGAACTCCGCATCATCTCCCAGTCATCTAACAGCAAGACAGCACGTAAGATCTCCGCTACCAACGTAAAGGTGAAGTCTGGTTTTGAGCAGTCTACCAGTCGTGTGACGAGTGTGGGTATCGTGGAGGCTGACGGTGACATCACGATTACCACTGAGGGAGGTATGTATTTCTATAGTATCAGCATTGGTGATGCAGACACAGATGATGAGACAGGAGGTGGTGATGACAGTGGTACCACTCCCGCTGGTCCTGATGATTATTCTACCTCTGCCAATTCGATGAAGAATCAGGCCGTGCTGACATTGAAGGACGGTACGAACAAATATTATAACACAGAGTCCCTGGCAAGTATCGATTTCGACAAGACCCAAGTGAAGGTGATTTGTGGTGACCAGAGGTCTTATACCTTTGACGATCAGGTAGCCGGTATCTCTTTCAACAAAGCAGAGAATGGTCAGTCTGGTACTGTTGTCAATGTGGACGGCAAGGTGAATATCACCGAGGCGAAAGGCTGGTTGGAGTCTGCCTACGTGAAGTTTGCTCCGTTCACAGAAGCCCAGACCTATAATGTATATATAAAAGGTGGAAACTATTCCGACTATAAGAAAATTGATAAAGAACTGGTCCGCAACTATGGAACCTATGGTCGTGCTGATGTGTTGGGCTTGGTGAAAGGTAGCGACTATGCCATCAAGGTGGTGCCTGTCGATGCACAAGGTGCGGAGATGACAGCCAATGCCAACGAGGTGACAGGTCTCAGCGTTGCCAACTATGACCGTTCTGGTTTTGCCCATAAGGGTCGCACCTCTGGTATTGGTGCATATAATAATGACGGCTCGCTCAAAGAGGGTGCCCAGGTGGTGTATATCACCAAGGCTAATGCTAAGACAAAATCTTTGGAAATTGCCACCAGCAGTAACGGTAAGACAGCAACCTACACCGGTTTGCAACAGTTGATTTACGGCTATCAGAAGGGTGATGCCAATGGCAGTTATGAGAAACGGCCACTCGACATACGTATCATCGGTTGCATCACTGCTGATGACTGCGACAAGTTCCTGAGTTCTGCGGAGGGTATTCAAATTAAGGGTGCCAAGGCTTATCAGGAGATGAATATCACCATTGAAGGTGTGGGCGACGATGCCACCACCTATGGGTTCGGTTTCCTTATCCGCAGTGCCGCAAGTATTGAGCTGCGTAATTTCGCCAATATGATGTGCATGGATGATGCTGTCAGCATTGATACCGATAATGCGAACATCTGGGTTCACCACCTTGACTTGTTCTATGGTCAGCCGGGCAGTGACGCAGATCAGGCAAAAGGTGACGGTACCATTGACATGAAGGGTGACTCAAAGAATATCACCGTAGCATATAACCACCTGTGGGATAGTGGTAAGGCATCTCTCTGTGGTATGAAGAGTGAGACGGGTCCTAACTGGATTACCTATCATCACAACTGGTTCGATCATTCTGACTCTCGTCATCCACGTATCCGCACGATGTCCGTCCATGTATTCAACAACTATTTCGACGGTAACTCCAAGTATGGTGTGGGTGCCGCATACCAGAGTAATGCCTTCGTTGAGAATAACTACTTCCGCAACTGTAAGTATCCTATGCTCATCTCTATGCAGGGTTCAGACATGGATGGCGGTAAGGGAACTTTCTCCAGTGAGGATGGCGGTATGATCAAGTCGTTCGGTAATAAGATAGTTGGCGGAAAATATGTCAGCTATCAGCAGAACAAGACCGAGTTCGATGCTTACGAGGCTTCCACACGTGACGAGAAAGTACCTGCCGATGTGAAGGCAAAGCAAGGAGCCCGTGGCTATGACAACTTCGATACGGATGCTTCTCTCTTCTATGAGTATACTCCCGATCAGACAGAAGATGTACCAGGTATCGTGACAGGTTGGTTAGGTGCCGGACGTATGGGACATGGTGACTTCCAGTGGACCTTTGACAATGCCACTGAGGATAAGAACTATGCTGTTATAGAATCCCTGAAGAAAGCTTTGCAGAGTTATAAGTCTTCTCTCGTCGGCATCTTCGGTGACGAGAATGCTTCCAGCGGTGAGCAGGGAACTGGCGGTGGTGAAGAGCCTGGTGGTGAAGAACCTGGCGGTGAGACACCTACACCAACTCCTGAGGGAACAATAGAGTGCTGGTTTGAGAGTGGTTCTGCTACTAACAGTTTCTTTACTACGGTAGGTGGCAGCAAAGACTATAAGAATGCCAATGCTATCACTTATAATGGTAAAACATATACTCAGGCATGGAATTGCAATAGTTCTGGAAAGATTTCCTTCACGACTACCAAAGCCATGAAATTGACAATTGCTCTTACTACAAAGAAAAATGAGATAGGTGTTGATAATACTGCATATACAGGCACTGTAGGAACAGGATACTATGAGGTTACTATTAGTAGCTTATCAGCTGGTTCTCACACTATAGCCAAAGCGTCAGGTGAAACCCATCCTTTCTACATTAAACTCGAACCCGTAGAGTAAAGATATAAAAACACTGAAAAAACAACAACTACTAATTCAAATCGGCAGCGGATGGAATGTGATATCCTGTCCGCTGCATTTTTTTATACCGTATCACTTGGCATTTAACAGAAATATTCGTATCTTCGCACCATGAAAATAGAGCCGATAGCCCATTTCCAATCCCCCTTCACGTCGAAGTTCGGCATACCACGGCAGAGTGGTATTGTCAAAGAAGTGAAGGGTACTGTTGTCTTTACCAAGGCATACGCACAGTCGGAAGCCTTGCGGGGCTTGGAGGAGTATGACTATTTATGGCTGATATGGGGATTTTCCGAGAATGTGGAAGCTGCGAAGCACCCTACCGTTCGACCTCCTTTGCTGGGAGGCAATGAGAGGGTAGGAGTGTGGGCGACACGCTCGCCTTTCCGTCCCAACAACCTTGGTCTGTCATCCGTACGTATCATGGCGATACATCCTGAGGTGCCAAGTATCGAGGTGTTGGGAGCTGACTTGATGGACGGCACCCCTATTTACGACATCAAACCCTATCTCTCTTATGTGGACAGTCATCCGGAGGCACGTGGCGGTTTTACGGATACCCATCAGTGGCAGCACTTACAGGTCATCATCCCCGAAGATCTCCGTCCTTGCTATGATGAGGAGCAATGGCGAACCATCGAGGAAATCCTGTCTCTCGACCCTCGTCCCCATTATCACGAGGATGCCTGGCGGGAATATGGGATGCCTTTTGCAGGTAAAGATATCCGCTTCAGCGTACGTCATGGCATCTTGACTATTATTAAGATAATTTAGTCTTTTTGGTGGAAAACTCATCAAAAATTTGGATTGTTGTAGAATAATCTATATATTTGCAGCGATGAAATGAACATGGAGGTATAAAAAATATGTTAATAATGATCGTTGTAGGGATTATTCTTCTGATAGCACTGGCTTGCAGCCTTTGGTCTATCAAAACATTGAAAGACAGGTTGAAGGAGACTTCCAAGTCTGAAAAGATGCAGAAGGCTTTTTTGACGAATATCCATCATGAGATATGTGTACCCCTGAAAGCCGTAAAGAGCTTGGCAGAAGTGGTAGGGAAAGAAGACTTGTATCTTTCCAAAAACGAGAAACGCAACATTTCCGACCAGTTAAACTATAATGCCAACCTGGTAGAGACGCTGATGGACGAGGTGATGATGTTCACCGAGAGTAGTAATGAAGGTCACCAGTTACATATAGAGTCGTTCAGTCCCAATGCGCTGTGCCGTCGTTGTCTGGAGGCGAATATGTACAGCATTTACCACCGTCAGGCTGTGAAACTGAATTTCAAGCGCGAGTTGAATGACGAGTTCTTTGTTAAGAATGACCTTCATCTGGTGGAACTGGTGCTTAATAAGTTGATCTTGAATGCCTGTCGCTTCACAGAGGTCGGCGAGGTCATGGTGGGCTGTAATATCAGCGAGCATACGGATCGGTTGACGATCTTTGTGGAAGATACGGGTAATGGTGTCCCGGAAAACCGCCGCAATAAGTTGTTTACATGGTTTGAGAGTCCCGACGATGTTGCTGATGAGGTGGAGATAGACCTGAGCATCTGTCATAAAATAATCCAGAAAATAGGAGGAAAACTTTATATGGATGACAATTACCAGCGCAGGGGAACGCGTTTCGTTCTCATTCTTCCCTTACGGTAAATGTCAGTTGTCCTCATAACGGTCTAATCGTCCTTTCCACAGAAACTTGCGGGTCTCGTGGATGAGGATGCCGCTGAGGGCTATGAGCGATATCAGGTTGGGTAATGCCATGAGCGCATTCATACAGTCGGCAAAGTTCCAGACGATGGTCAGATTCATCACACTGCCTATGAAGACGGCAATGATGTAAATGATGCGATAGGCTATTACCCAGCGGTTTCCTTTCAGATATTCCATCGCTTTCTCACCATAATAACACCATCCAAGGATGGTGGAGAAAGCGAAAGTCACCAATCCGAAGGTCAGGATGGGTGTACCCACTACTGGAATCTTCGAGAAGGCTACCTTCGTCAATACGGCACCATTGTCAAAGGTGATGTCGGGGTAGGCGAGAACACTGCTGACAATGACAATGCCAGTCAGTGCGCAGATGACTACAGTATCCCAGAAGGTACCGCTACTGGACACCAGTGCCTGGCGTACGGGGTTGCGGGTCTTCGCGGCTGCGGCCACGATAGGTGCGGAACCCAGTCCCGATTCATTGCTGAAGAGTCCGCGGGCAATACCATAGCGCGCTGCCATCATCACCGTGGCACCAATAAAACCGCCACCTGCGGCGTTTGGACTGAAAGCGGAGACGCAGATGAGTTTGATGGCGGGCCATATGTAGGCAGCATTGATACCTATTATATATATACAGCCTGCCGTGTAGAACAATGCCATGAATGGGACGAGCATGGAACAGACCCGTGCGATGTTCTTGATACCACCCAGCACAACGGCTGCCGTCAGAAGGCATAATACACATCCTGTGATAGTAGGAGATATGCCGTAACTCTCGTATGTCAGTGTCGCAATGGCATTAGCCTGCACCGTACTGCCGATACCAAAGGCTGCCAGGGCAGTGAAAAGGGAAAAAAGGACGGCAAGCCATTTCCATCCAAGTCCGTATTCCAGGGCGTACATCGGTCCGCCGACTGTTCTGCCATGACTGTTCTTCTGTCTGTATTTGATGGCAAGAAGCCCTTCCGCATATTTGGTGGAGATGCCGAAAACACCTGTCAGCCAACACCATAGTACGGCACCGGGACCGCCCAGGGCAATGGCTGTTGCGACACCGATAATGTTACCTGTTCCGATAGTGGCAGCAAGGGCTGTGGCAAGTGAGGCAAATTGTGACACGTCACCAGAAACCCCGTTGTCCCTTTTGACAGACAGGCGGATGGCTTTGAAGATATGCCGTTGTGGGAAGCGTAGGATAATCGTCAGGTAGAGGTGTGTTCCCAGCAGCAGGATAATCATGGGCCACCCCCAGATGATACTGCTGAGTTGGACAAAAAAATCATTAATAGCTTCCATCCGTTTTAGTCTTTGTATTGTATCTTTATTAGTTTGAATCCCATTCCCTGCAATACCTGCCGTACCTGTGCCTCACCATTCTGCTGTGCCGTCTGCAGGTTCTGTGGGGTCAGCCCGCGCTGGAGCATCCGCTGATAGGCACGCCGCATCATCGACTCACGGTCTTTTGCCGTCCACGTGCCACTCTCATAGAAACTCTTGGTGCGAGCCTCGTCGATGAAGTCGCGGTCGAGAAGTCCCACTTTGGGCAGTGTGACTTCAATGGTGTCACCCCGTGGCACGATCCATCCCGTCTCCACCTGTTTGAGGTTAATACCGAGGCGCATCGTTCCGTAGTAGATGCGTACCAGGTGGTCGTCGGAAAGGATACCACGACGGGTGGTGTCCACCATCTCCTCATCGCTGATTTCCAGGAACTCCCATTCCCCGATGTCCTTGATACTCTGTATTTGTTGCGGGGTGATGTCAATCTCTTGGTCAGCAGTGATCTCAATGCTGTTGGACTTCATATTACGATAAATCCAGCTGATCAGCAGTATCAGCAGAATGACAGCGACAGCTATCAGTATCGGTTGCAGGGGAATGCTGTTATTTCTTTTCATGTTCTATATCCATATTGATGAGTGACTGGATATCCTTAAGCCCATATTCCTTGCGGAACTGGATGTAGATATCCTCCTCCCGATAACCCATCTTGGTGATGAGCGGTACCAACACGCGGGCGGCATTCTCCTGAGCGGTGGAGATGATGCCTAGCTGTGGAATGGACTCAATGATAGCGGCACGTCCCTGCCGCTCGTAGTTGGTCATCTCGGCATCGGTGAAGTGGGAACGGACCAGACCGACATATTCCTTGATATTCTTCTGGTCAATCTTCGAGCTGGTCATGATAACCTGCGGGTCGGGCAGCGTGATGATGATTTTCCCATCGTCCGTCTTCTCCACGTTACGCTCGGAGAACTGGCTCATATCGATATATGCCTTTAATGTCGCATCCATCGGAATGGCAATCTTACGATCGCCTAACGGCATCCTGATGTTAAAGTCCTGGGCAAGGAAAGAGCCTCTCAGTCGTATTACGTCATCGTGAGTGATAATCTTATGAATCTTATACTCTGTGGTATAGATACGGGAGCATTGGCGTATCTGCGTGACCAAGGGTGGGATGGCGTCTGACTTGACAACCGTCTCTGTCATAGGTTCTTGTTGTCGGCTACAGCCATAGCAACAGAGCAGAATCAGTGTGATATATAGTGCGTGTCTGATCATTATTCGTTTATTAATGCCTACAAAGTTAGTTAAAAATAATCAATTTGCTAACTTTTTGAATATTTTTTAGTCTTCCGTTAAACTTTTTATCATCTCTTACGTCAAATGGACAATAACCGACTTAACAAACAAAAGACACTCTCAACCAGATTGTACAAAAACGAATAAATGATAGACATCATAGTGATTTAGGTTAACATAGTGTTTTTTATGGGGGCAAGCGTGCCCCCTTTTTGTTTTCTCAACTTTCGCAAGCTCTGCTTGCTTCAGTTACAGACTCTTTCCAATCATACATTTTTTTGTTTTCTTTTCTGTTATTTGGGAAATATTTTGTACTTTTGCAGTTAAATAATCAACTTTCGCAAGTTGTAGGAGTAAAGGAGTAAAGGAGTTAAAGGAGTTAGGACGATACTTCGTGGCACCCGAGACTCCAGAAGAAAGTCGCGATTACAGGACTAACGTCTTAACTCCTTAACTACATAACTCCGTAACTCCTAAAAAGTTGAGCAAATGCGAAACTTAAGTTAAATATTATTTTGGAACGACTAAAACAATTGAATATGAACCAAAAAAAGCTATGGGTGCTTGCCTCTACCCTTGTCATCTGCTGCATAGTGATTTTCATAGCAGCTTTTAATGAGGCAAAAAATGAGACAAAAGCCCAGGATGAAAATCCACAAAAGGTGGAGAGTACCGAATTGTTACGTACCAGCCAGAGCTGGGATGGTGTGGAGTTGCCTGACTATTTCCAGGGTCGTCCAGAACTGGTGTCTGTCAAATATGTGTTCCCTGCTGGTCAGAAACTGGGCTGGCATCATCACCCCGTGATGAACTACGGTATACTGGTGCAGGGCGAACTGACCATCATCGGTAAGGACGGTCAGGAGAAGGTTGTTCATGAGGGTGAAGCCGTCGTAGAGATGGTGAATACAATCCACCATGGCGAGAACAGGGGCTCCAAACCTGTTATCCTCTACATGTTTTATCTCTCACAAAAAGGACTGCCGCTTGCTGTACAGCATCCGGAAATACCACTGGAATAAATGGAGTCTTTTGAGTTTTTGGGGTTTGACCTCCATGCTTGGATCACTATTGTGACGGTGTTCGTCATGTTCAGCACCCTGTTGCTGACTAAATTACGGACAGACTTAGTGTTCCTTTGTGCCATCGCTATACTGTTTGTGACAGGTGTGCTTGATGCCAAGGAGGCGTTCTCGGGCTTCAGCTCCGCCTCTGTGGTTGTTGTCGGAGTGCTGTTTATAGTCGTGACTGGACTTACTTATACTGGTGTCTTGCAGTGGATTGTCAAACATCTCTTGGGTCAGCCAGACAGCTATTCCAAGGCTGTCGTCAGGCTGATGTTACCAGTGGCAGCACTTAGCTCCTTCCTCAGTAACACCACAGTAGTGTCCCTTTTTGTACGTATTGTCAAGATGTGGTCGCATAAACTGGGTGTTTCACCCTCCAAACTACTCATACCACTGAGCTATGCCTCTGGCATGGGCGGTGTGTGTACATTGATCGGAACCCCTCCGAACCTGATAATCTCCGGGCTATATGCCGACAATACGGGACAATCGATGAACATTTTTGCAACGGCAGTCCCAGGACTGTTCTGTCTTTTCGTTGGTGTGCTCTCCGTTATCGCCATGCGCCGGATGCTGCCTGTCCGCAAGGCACCAGAGTCAGCATTTGAGTCCACGTCGGAATATACCGTAGAGTTACAAGTACCATCCGATAACCCGTATATCGGGCAGACGTTGGGTGAGGCAGGATTGTACACCGTGAAAGGCGGTTCACTGCTGGAGGTCTACCATTTCGATGAGGTGCCCTCACCTGTCACTGAGAACGAATACATTCTAGGCGGTGACCATCTGGTGTATGCTGGTCAGATAGACGAGATATTGGAACTGGTGGAGACTCACGGGCTGGTAAGTGCCAATCACCATGTGTTCTCATTGAACGAGATTGACCATAACCGCCAACTGCGCACCGCCTATGTTACCTTCGGCAGTCCGCTCATCGGCACCACCATCAGCAAGACTGATTTTGAGCGTAAGAATAACATGACGCTCGTTGCCGTGGCGCGTCGTGGAATGCGCATCAGTGACCCTCCCCGTCAGGTGGTGCTGCGTGCAGGCGATACGCTATTGCTGGATTGTCCGCCACATATGAATATGGACACGGACCGGTTGGTGTCACAACTTCATTTCTTCGACAACGAACAGTTGCCTAACATCGGTCCCAAGACCCTCATCTCGTCCTTTGTCATGTTGGCAATGGTGGTACTCTCTGCATTAGGTGTGATGCCACTGCTCCATTGCGCTTTCCTCGCAGCAGGTGCCATGCTGATATTCAGATGCTGCACTCCTGAGCAGGCGATGAAGAGTATCAATGGTGAGATACTGATGGTATTTGCCGGAAGTGTCGTGTTGGGACTGGCGCTTCAGAAGACAGGTGTCGCCGAACGTCTGGCATTTGGAATTCTCGATATCTGTGGCACGAACCCGATAGTGGTCATGGCATCTATCTGTCTGGTAGGAACTTTCATTACCGAGTTTATCAGTAATACAGCAGCGGGTGCCATGTTCTTCCCCATCATGTATCAGGCTGCCGAGCATCTTGGTTACGAGCCGTACCCTTTCCTCATCGCATTGATGATAAGTGTCAGCAGCAGTTTCGCCACTCCTATTGGCTCTCCTACTCACATGCTGGTCTACGGTCCTGGTGGCTATCGCTTCAGCGACTTTATGCGCATCGGTCTGCCGATGAACTTCATCATTCTGGCAGCAAATATATTCATTGTGAACATCGTTTATCCACTGACCCCACTCCCATAGTGGAGAGAGAAACTTAATGAGTAATGAATAAGTCCATAGTGTTTAGATACTTGATGCTGTTTATCGGGATTAGCACCTGCGGGCAGTCAATGGCTCAGGGGGGCTTGTTTTCCTTTGTGAAGAAAGTAGGGACATTCATTGACTCCATGTCTGTCAGAGGTGTTGACCGTCGTTATATTGAAGCACCGGAGAGACCTTGGCAACTGCTTTTGAAGGGAAATCTCAGCCAGAGCATCGTGAGTATGAAAAACCATGGGGAGGTGCTTGGTGAGAAATATGACGTTCAAGCGAAACTAAAGACTGTCCCGTCCCAGTATGTTGGTGTCTGGGCAGGTTACAGAGGCTATGGACTGGGCTATACGGTGAATATCGGTGGCGACAAGGGTAGCAACTTCACCATTGGTGCCACGGGTGGGTCGTATGGTGTCCATGTACGCTTCCACTCGTTTGATAGCAGTAAACCGAACTTTAGTCTTTCCAGCGAATTTCTCACAGAGGAGGACAAAGAAGAGCTTGGGAAAATAAAGCTTATTGATCCTATTCATGTGAATACGGTGATTGCCGACGGCTATTATATGTTCAATGGAAAGAAATTCTCCTATGCCGCAGCCTACGACCAGTCGGTGATTCAGAAACGTTCAGCAGGCTCACTGATGGCAGGTGCCATGTTCAATTATACTCATATCAACTATGCCGCTGACTCTAACGCCGATTTGATATATCTTATGAAAGGTATAGGTCGTGTGAAGCTATGGCAAGGCAGTGTGGGGGTCGGTTATGCATACAACTGGGTACCAGCACGTGGGCTGCTTGTCAATGTCCTGGGTATGCCCATGCTGACTTTTGTCAACAAGCTCAAGGCTTATGGCTACGAGACCAATATACCTGAAATGATGGATGACCCGATGTTCTGGAACGACAAGGTTTCCTATGCAGAATGGGATGAGTGGTATTATGAGAATGCCCGCATAGAGTTTAAAGGGGATGAGACTTTCAACAGCGGGTTGAGCATCGGTTTCGATGCCCGTTTGTCGCTGACCTACAATCTGGGTCGTTATTTCTTTAATATTTACGGGCAATTCAATAATATCCGTTATAACCACGATGATACCAAAGGCTATCTGAACGACTGGTTTGTCAACACCTCTATCGGTATACGGCTATAACCTGACAGAGTTTCAAAATCAATTAGCAGGGGCTTAAAATGGATTAAAAGGTTCAAAATCCATTAATGGAGTTTCAAAATTAGCAAAATTCGTTTCAAAATATGCAAAATTTAATTTGTGTGAGTGAAACATAAGAATATTTGCTGGAAATTATCTACCTTTGTGGATAAATTCTACTGATCTATGAAGACTCGATTCCATAAAAATGCCAAGGTCGCTGACATTATGGTCACTGCCATTGGTGGTACCCTCTCGGTAGGAGTGACGCTTTACGGTGTTTATTACTTTGGGCTTAGCGAGACATGGCCAGAGCTGGTGCTCAATGTGTTCTATGTTGCCTGTTTTGCTATGATATGGATGTATTTCTTCAACATCCGCGTCAACACCCACCAGTTCAACTACTGGTGCTCGCTGTCGATGGGCATCACGGTGCTGCTGCGCGACGTGCTATGTCCGCCGCCCCTTGCCAACCTGCCCATGCGCTCCGTCAGCTTCACGCTGGCGGTGCTGCTGCTCTGCACGCTGACTTACTTCTATGCCCGCCGCGAGTGGAAAGCCTACACGAAGAACAACCTGTGGATTATCTTCGTCGTCGATGCGCTCATTGCTGCCATCTACCAAGTGGACATCATGTTTTTCGAGCCGGTGGACGAGTACACCAACTACTACCTCACCGAGATATGGATCCGTCCTACTATCAGCTACGGCTTGGTGGCATGCTTCGTTACCGAGTTGACGGGTGACAGTTCTTTGACCTGAAGGTCAAAGCGAGCAGAGCTCGTGGGACAGGTGACAGTTTAAACGAATTCCAAACAAATACAAACAAACATAAACAAATAAAAACAATAACCTTTATGCAACAACATTTGAACATTTTGCGAGGGCGGCCGTGGCTTATGCTGCTGCTGATGCTCGCATGGCTGATGCCTCAGCAGGCGTCGGCAACCTATGTGGACGAGCCCGCCAACTACACCGTGCGGTTGGGCGGTACGAACATCGTCTACTTCACGGCTCCCGTGTACGACACGAGCGACTCCGACACATGGATCGAAAAGGGTCAGCTCAAGGTGACGCCGGAAGGCGGATCGACACAAACCATCTTCCAGTGGGAGTCGGAAACGGACATCAACAACAGCAATACGACGCTGTCGTGTAAGTTCACCACCGATGCCGACGGTTTCTTCGACATCACGCTTGGCAACTCGAATGGCACCTCCCGCCTGACCAAGAGCAACGGTGGAAACAGGACACTGGTACGCAACAGCGACGGCAAGACCTTCGAGTTTGCTGCCGAGTGGGTGGTGCCCTACAACATGTTGGGCAAGAAGCTGACGTTCACCTGGGAAGTCAACCGCAATGGTAACGGCGGACGCTCGGCCGAAACGGTGAAGAACCTCAAGTCGGTCACCATCAACATGCCGGCGGCGGCCTCCAAGCTGAAGCCGTTCGTAGCAGCGCCGATGCTCAACCCGCGTAACCCCGGCAAGCTGGAGCTGCCCTGGTATCTCGCCTCGGACAGCATCACCAAGGCCTACTACGAATACGAGGATGCCACTGGCAAGAAACAAAAGGTGGACATCAACAACATGAACAACGGCACCATCATGCTCGATGCCAACGTGCCCTACAGAAAGTTCCATATTGTCTGCAACTACAAGGAGAGAGGCGACAAGGGTTCGTACCTGATCGAGAATGTCTCCTCGTCGACAACCAACCTGGCCATCATCCATGCGCCCGTCGGCCTCACCGCCCGCGCCTTGGACGAACAGAAGGCGAAGGTGGAACTGAAGTGGACGGTGCCCTATGTGGACGACGAGGACCTGGTGCCCACCGACTTCTTCGAGGTTCAGCGCTCGATGACCGGCAAGGAGGAAGACTTCGTCACCATCGGCCAGCTGTTTTATTCCAAGAACGACAAAAAGAGGGTCTATACCTATATCGACAGCACGCTGGTGGACGACGTTCTGCCGAGCATGCTCAAGAATGGCGGTACGCTGGACAACCTGACCTACCGTGTGCGCCGCACCATCACCCAGGACTGGGGATGGACCGCCGCCAACAACTGTGCCACGAGCGCCCGCTGCGTGGTCGACAACCTGCACCTGCTGCGCATAGCCAACTATTCGGCCAAGTGGGAGGACGAGCGGGCCTACAGCGTCCGTGTGACATGGGACTATGTCAACGAGTATCATGCCATCTGGGACGACCGTGCACAGATGGTGCTGCGCGTCATGTCAAGAAACAAGGCTGGCGAGGTGGTCGACAGCCTAACCTATACGCTCGACCAGAACGAGCGCGTACAGCGTTATAAGATAGTGAACCTCACACGCTCGTGTGTATATTATGATATAGATATGTATGTGGAGAAGGGCGAGTCACCTATCAACTTTGCTGAGCAGTTGATCCCCGACTTCTTCCCCATCCGCAATGCCGATGACTGGAACACTTTCCGTCAGAAGGTGACAGATGCCAAGGGGCAGCCTGTGAACGCCCGTCTCTATGCCGACATCACCACCAACTCAAGCGCAGGCGATGCGAGCAATCCCTATCGTGGCGTCTTCGACGGTAACGGACATACGCTGACCGTCAACATCACGAACAACTCAGACCATCAGGCTCCCTTCCGCTATGCAGGCAATGCCACCATCCGCAACCTGCGGACGGCCGGCACCATCACCACCAGCGCGAAGTGTGCCTCCGGACTCATCGCGGAAATACAGGCTGGCAGCACCGTCAACATCGAGAGCTGCCGTTCGTCAGTGACGATTAACAGCAGCGTCAGTGGCGATGCCACCAACGGCGGCTTCGTGGCTGTCATGTCTGGCACGGTCATCATCCGCAACAGCAAGTTCGACGGCAGTTTCGAGGGTTCCAACTGCAGCCACAACGGCGGCTTTGTAGGCTGGGCCAACAGCGGCAGCAGCCTGACTATCGAGAACTCAGTCTTCGCGCCCGACCATATCACCACCAAGCTCGCAGAATGTCAGACCTGGGTACGCCAGGCTGACAACGTGAAACTCTCGAACGTCAACAGCTATGCCACCAACGAGTATAAGCCCTATATCACCATCCGCAGCGTCAGCGACTGGAATAAGTTCCGCACCATGGTGGAAGATGCCAAGAACGGGTACGATGTGGATGCAGTCCTGCAAGCCGACATCACCACCAGCGACTACGTGGGAGGCGGAGAAGCTGCTTACTATCGCGGCACCTTCGACGGCAACGGACATACCATTACCTTCAACAAATCGGGCTGGACGGAGAATTACATTGCTCCCTTCCGCTATGTGGGCAATGCTACCATTAAAAATCTGCATACGGCAGGCTCCATCCAGTCCAGCGGTACATACGCGACTGGTCTCGTGGCTGCCCTTATCAATAATACCACTGTTACCATTGAGAACTGTCAGTCGTCTGTTAAACTGAACTGTACAGGCAGTGGTGACAAGACGCTCAGTGGCTTCGTGGGACGACTGCAAGATTGTACGCTTACGATCCGCAACTGTAAGTTCGACGGCAGTTTCGAGGGTGCCAGCAGTTATGGTCACGCCGGCTTTGTCAGTTGGGCAGCCACCAACACGAACGTAACCATCGAGAACTGCCTATTCGCTCCTGACCGCATCAGCACCATGACCAATATGTGTAATAATTGGGCCCGCAAGGATGGTGATGCATCAGCTAAGCTAACGGTGACCAACTGCCATGCCACCAAGGACTTTTCGGTGTTTGTCATCCGTTCCAGTGCCGACTGGGACACGTTCCGTGAAATGATTACAATAGCTGAAGGTAATTATTATTTGGATGCCTGGCTCGCTGCAGATATCACTACGAAGCAATCGGCGGCCATGCAGAAAACATGGACTGGCACGTTCAACGGTAATGGCCATACCATCACCGTCGACATCGATGGCGGCGATAGAGAGTATATTGCCCTGTTCCATACTACGCGCAACCATACTATTAAGAACCTGCATGTCAAAGGTAAAATCAAGGGTGGTGAATATCTGGCAGGACTTGTTGGCTATACCTATGGCTCTTATAATCACATCGATAACTGCCGTGTATCTGTCACTTTAGATTATAATAGTACAAATAATATCAGAGTGTGTGTCGCTGGATTTGTCGGTTATGGTAACGATAGGCCTCAAGTCATCACAAACTGCCTGTTTGATGGTACAATAAATGATGAAAACAGGCGTGTAACATATGCCGCTGCATTCATTGGCTGGCAAGATAATAGAGGTAATCAAATTTCAGGAAATTCTTTTAACAACAACCTGGAGAATGGAACCTATCCAAAAAATTCTAATTTAGATGCGACCTATGTAGGAATGAACTTTTATCTATCAGGACTTACTTCAAACCCCCAGTGGGCAAACGCCGGTCAGTATGGCTCAAACAACTGGACCTACCACGCCGTTGAAACACGTTTTAACCTTTCCGCTGGTGGTAACGTTCAATGCTGGAGCGAAGCCAGTCAGGTAGGCAGCAAGTCCGCCAGCGAGATGGTGACCCAGCTGGGTAGCGGCAACTGGAAGGTGGATGGCGATAAAGTGGTTCCCATCATGGCCGACGACTTCAGCACCAACGCCTGGTACGCTGGTACCATTTCGGCCAGCCAGCAGGTAGAGGCTTTAGGCAAGGACAACTGGACGGTTGTCGACGGCAAGGTGGTTCCCATCATGGAGCTCATCCTGGACCAGGCTACCGTAGAAGAAATCCTGAAAAACATCCCCGAGGGCTGGAAGATAGAGGGCGACGACCTCGTACCCGTCATGACGACGGAGGCTGAGCCTCAATATACCACCATCACCAAGCCCACCCTTCCCGACTTCTACCACAAGAACACGGGTACGATCGAGAAGCAGCTGCTGACGCAGACGCGCCAGAGCAGTGTGCTGCTGTCGTGGAACACCGACGGAAGCCCTATCGACTACTTCAAGGTGATGCGCCGTCCCGAGGGCGGCAGCGACAGCGACTGGAAGGAGATAGCCACCAACATCGACCAGATGAGCTACGAGGACACCAGCGTGTCGCCGCTGCTCAGGTATGAATATAAGGTGCTTGGCGTGAACGACTGCGAGGGCATCAGCACCACCGAGACCGATGTCAAGGTTGGCGAGAGTAAGCATACGGGTCGCGTGGAGGGCTATGTGCGCTTCAACGACGGCACGGGTGCCCCCAACATCGAGGTGGCCGCTATGTATGATGGTAAAACGGTGACGAGTGTCAAGACCGACGAGAGCGGTTACTTCGAGATTGACGAGCTGTCGTACCTGGGCGGTACGAAGGTCGACTACAAGGTGGGACCCGTGAAGGAGGGTGACACCCAAATAGAATATGAAAGAAATGACTACCTTGTGACCTTCGATGCCAACACCAATAATGTGACCCTGAACGAATTTACCATCAACAACGGCAAGCGCTTCTCGGGCTACGTGATGTACGACGGCACCAGCATTCCCGTGAAGGGTGTCAACTTCTTAGTGAACGGCCAAAAGGTCCACAATGCCAAGGGCGACTTCGTGGAGAGCGACTATGACGGCAGCTTCTCGTTCCGGCTGGTGGGTGGCGATGTCACCATCCAGGCCGTGAAGGACAACCACGTGTTCACCAACGACGGCTGGTATAAGAACAGCGGCAAGCAGAACGTCAACGACGACATTTCCGGCATCTACTTCTACGATGCCACGAAGGTGAAGCTGACCGGCCGCGTGGTCGGCGGTGACGACCAGGGCAGCAAGCCGCTGATGAACAACCTGTCGAAGAACAACCTGGGCGACTCGCTGAAGATGGTGCTCACCCTGGAGGGCGACAACACGTCGTGGCTGGTCTACGACAACCTGAATCCCAACCGCACCACCCGCGAGGAGGTGGTACGCCATCCGCGCGGCGGCGACAAGCACTACACCCGTGTGACCACCGAGCGCAAGCGCATGGAGGTGCTGCCCGACCCGACGACGGGCGAGTACCTGCTGATGCTGCCGCCCGTACGCTGGAAGGTGCAGCAGGTGTACTGCAAGGGCTATGGCACACTGTTCCAGGAGGGACAGCTGAACGAGGTCATCGACCTGACCGACTGCCTGACACCGGTGGATACCACCTATGCGGGCAGCTACAAGGATGTGGACACCGTCACCGTCAGCACCCCCAAGGCCCAGTACCATGCCATCTACAACCGCATCTACCACAGTCCGGTGGAGGTGACCTACAAGCAGATAGGCTATGACAACTTCGACTACTTCGGCGACAAGTCATACTATGCTACCGAGCTGACGGGCAAGACGGCCGAGGTGCCGTTGGCATACGGCGTGAAGAAGCCCAACTGGCCCGCAATGCGGAGCGACTCGCTGGAGACCGTCTACACCTTCGGCTATCCCGTGTTCAGCCTGGAGCGTAAGTATAACATCCTGCTGCAGGTGGCCGAGCGCTATTATTACAACAACGACAAGGGCAACGGCACCCTCGACATGGTGCGCCTGGGCGGCGGCAAGGTACGCATGCAGAACGGCCTGAAGAGCGTGACGCTCGAAGGCATCATGGAGGCTCCGGTAGAGATTGACAGCTTAGGCCAGGCCCGCCTCACGCTGCAGGCCAACCAGATTACCACGCTGCTGAAGCGCGAGAGCGCCCTGCGTACGGTGACCTTCACCGTAGAGCGCGACGGCACCTTCATAGAGGCCGAGCCGCTGAGGGGCTTCGTGCTCAATATGTTCCCCATCGGCGGCAGCCAAGACATCCTGACCGAGGGCAGGCCCATCCTCTACGACGTGCTGCGCGACCCCCCGGGCGGCTACAGCTCGAACACGCTCGCCAAGGGTGCTACGATCAACAATACGTACATGATGAACCTGACGTTAACGGCCGGTCTGTATATGAACTTCAAGTACGGCGAGAAGCTGGAGACCGTGTCGGCAGCCGTGGCAGCACCGGAAGGTCTGGGAACGGCTACGGGTCCTATCAACGGGTCTGACACCGAGAGTGCCGACATTAACGTGCTGATGTACAACGGTAACGGCAGCAAGGCCTTCTCGCATACGATGGTGGTGGGCAACAATGTCAGCACCAGCAGCGACCCGTCGATGGTGGGTGCCGATGCCGACCTCTATATCGGTACGGTGCAGAACGTCGTCGTCACGCCGATGTCTACCATCCGTGCCGTCACCGACAGCATGTATCAGGCTATCATTGCCCGTACGGCTCCCAAGGGCGGCATGATTTCCGAGGTAGGCAAGAGCATCGAGTATGGCACTGTAGTGGAGATTGCCAGCGGCGAACGTGAGGGCAAGAATGGAAAGACGGAGAAATTCCACCTGATACGCGACGTGGCCTTAGGCTACGGCCCGTCGGTGCAGTCGCAGTTCATCTACTCGCAGAAGCAGCTGCTCAAGCAGATTATCCCCGCCAAGGCCAAGGAGATTGTCGACATGATGTTCTTAGGCACCAAGGCCGAGGCCCAGGAGATTGCCAACAGGACGAAGCGTCCGGTCTACCTGTCGCTGCGCCAGCCCACTGACTCGACGTTCGCCGTGGTGAACCAGCCACTGAAGGGCCATGTCTTCAACGACAGCATCGACAAGGCCAAGCCGGGCTACAACTACCTGGTGGTGATACCCAGTGACAAGAAGCCTGAAGAGTTCAGCGACGAGGTGTCGGAGAAGTATCAGGTCATCAAGGCCTGGGTAGACATGATTGCCATGAACGAGAAGGAGAAGGTGAACGCCCGCGACCTGGTGGTCAACTACGACGTGGCAGGTGCCGCCGGCGTGAACTACAGCGAGACCTTCGATGCCGGCTATACGGAGTCGTGGTCGAACTTCTTCCCCATTGTCACCGAGGTCGACTACTTCGGCGTGGGCAGGGGTGTGAGCATGGCTGCCTCGGCAGTGGGCATTGCCGGCTCGTTAGCCAGTGTCATTGGTCTTTCGTTAAAGGAAATGAGCACATGGAAGGTTCCAGACGTAAAGGGTGTTCACTTTGACCCCATTGGAACGGATTCGAGGGTTTACTTTGCTGGAAAGTATTTCCAATGGACGTTAGCCCCCGTGGCTTCCTACACCACAGTTGGTGCCGACTCTGAGGCCAGGTCGTACAACCGCACGGAGAGCTTCACCATTGCCATCGACCCGCTGAGCCACCTGAACGTGGATGTCTATCGTGCAGAGCTTTCCACCAGCAATAAGCAGACGGTGGATGTCTACAACATCTTCACCAACGACAACTTCAGCACGTACTACGATGAGGTGTCGGGCCGTGTGATCAAGTCGCTGCAGAGCATGAAGGTCAATGGTCCGCGCGGCTTCATCTTCCGCACCCGTGGCGGCTCTACCCGCAATCCATGGGAGGACCAGCGCGTGACACAGGTCTACAGTCCCGGCTCGCAGCTCGATGCCCGCACGCTGAAGGTCTGCAACCCGAAGATCCGTCTCGACAAGCAGAGCGTAAGCGGCGTGTCCGTCAACGACGCAGCCCACTTCACGGTTTACCTGTCGAACGAGAGCGAGAAGCCTGAGGCTGCCGACAATCCTACCGTCCTGCAACTGTTTGCCAACGACCAGATGAATCCGTTAGGTGCCAAGATCAGCGTCAACGGACAGACGCTGACTACGGGCGGCATGGCCGTCTCGGTAGTGCCCGGAATGGAAACGGCCTTGCAGATGGAGGTACGTGCCGGCCAGGGCTTCGACTTCGAGAAACTGGTGATTGGCGTGATGTCGCCCACCGACCCCGACCATACAACGGCCCTGACCTCATTCGACGTTCACTTCCTGCACGAGGCTGGAGGCGTGAGCATCTCCGTGCCGAATGACAAGTGGGTGCTGAACACCAATGCCGCGAAGGATGCCGACCGTGGCTGGTATCTGCCTGTGACCATCAACGGCTTTGACCGCCACCAGCATAACTTCGACCACATTGAGTTCCAGTACAAGGAGTCGCAGCGCGGCGACGATGCCTGGACGAACCTCTGCTCGTACTATGCCAAGGACTCGCTGATGCAAAAAGCCAACGGCGTGAGGGAGCTGATTCCCGAGAACGGCAATATTACGACGCGATTCTACGGCGAGGGCTGGGTGACCGAGCGCACCTACGACCTGCGTGCCGTGGTGTTCTGCCGCAACGGCAGTGACTTCCTGACCACGCCGTCGAAGATTATCAGCGGTATCAAGGACACACGCCGTCCGCAGCTGTTCGGCACTCCCGAACCGAAGAGCGGACTGCTGACCTCTGGTGAGAATATCATCTTCAACTTCTCGGAAGACATAGAGCACAACTATCTGAGTGCCATCACCAACTTCGAGGTGAAGGGTGAGGTGA
>OMWH01000038.1 GCA_900314755.1 uncultured Prevotellaceae bacterium
ATATGTTCAGCAACCATATAACATGCTTTAAAGCCTCTGGTTATCGGGGTTTGCGCCCTGTCATGTTATAAGGTTATATGTTTTTGCGAAATTCATAAAAAATCAGTTACCGACTGAGGGGCATTCAGTTACCGACTGAAGCCCACTTTCCTACCGACTGAAGCCCACTTTCTTACCAACTAAAGCCTGTTTTCATTACGATTAACGCATCCATTTGACAGAGATATAGTTTATCATTCGTTCCGATACCTCCTAAGGGGGTACTCCGATGCCTCCTATGGGTGACGCAAGACATCCTTTAGGGGGTAAAGGAACTATCCCCATGACCCTTAGGGATAATCCCCAAGCCCCACGAAGCCCGTACCTTCGACCTTTGAAGCCCAGGACTTCGACCCACGGAGGCGGCACCTTCGACCCACGAAGCCCGGGGCTCCGTGGGGGTTGGGGTCATTTATAGGTTCCATTCAGAATAAGTGGCTGTATTTACCGTCTCAAAAACGGAATATGTAGACAAAAACATGATAAAAATGACGGAATAAGTGGGTTTTTCTTTGCGGAATAAATTATTTAATATAATTTTGTAGCGAAATCAGTACCTTCGTACAGTATTAAACTATATAGCTATGAGAAGAACTTATTGCCACTGGATGATGGTGACCATCATCTGTATGGGTTGGGGAATGGTTGCCTGCACGGACAAGACCGACAACGTCTCACGCCCCAGTCAGCAAGAAATGGAAAAGGACCTCATCGGACTGTGGTATGAGGAATTCGACTACAAGGATGTGACCGAGAAAGGTAAGCCTTTCAACCGCGCCATGATTACATTGGAGGTGAAAGCCGACCACACGGGGTACGTGGCGCTGTCTGTGTTTGACGACGAATTCAATGAGCCACTTGAGATTTACGGCGGTCCGACAGATGCACCATTCACTTGGCAAATAACAGCCGACGGGCATGTCATCCTCGATGCTCCCCAAACAGACAACGTTCTCAGATCGGCAGAAACAGACAGTACGGGGAGTCACAACGATTTTGTCGATATTAACCAGATAAATTTGGATTGTAAGCAAGGTACTGTCAACTTCAGCAATACTTCCCATAACGGTTCGCTTAGCAAGGTCGAAGGCGGAAAGGACGATTTGATTCAGGACTGGATGGCGAAGTCCACCCTCCCACGCGCCTGCATCACCGACAGCATCCCAGTGGAGATTTTCCCTGATTATATGAACTATGTGTTCAACTACCCCTCTGTCGACCCCTTCGGCAACCCCTGCACACTCAGCGGTACCATCACAGTCGACAAGTCGCTGATCAAGGACAACAGACCCTTCAACGGCATCCTGCTCTACAACCATTTCACAATTTACGCCACCACACAGGCACCCTCGCGTGGTGCTATTGAGTTTCCGACAGGTGCTGCACTCACTGATTTCATCGTCGTAGCTCCCGATTACTACGGCTTCGGAATTACCGAAAAAGAACCACAGGCTTACTGCATCTCACGAGCCAATGGACGCGCATCACTCGATGCCTATCTCGCTGCCAAGCGGATCATTGAGGACTTGAAAGTGAAGAAAGGTGACGACTTTATCATTGCAGGCTACTCAGAGGGGGCTCAGACCACGATCGGCGTGTTACGCGAGATATCAGAACGTCATCCTGAAATAAAGGTGAAACGTGCCTTCGCCGGTGACGGTCCCTATGACATCAACTCAATGTATGATGCCATCACCAAAGGCTATACCGAGATGCCCAGCACCGTCTGCAACGTGCTCTATGCCTTCAACTATTTCTTCCGTCTGGGTTACGATATCCACGACTATCTGAAGGATCCTGTGGCAAAGAACTTCGACGAGTGGTTTCTCAGCAAAAAGAATAAACGCAGAGCTCTTGACGAGGAGCTTATCAAGACCAAGAAGACCAGCGACCTCTGCACAGCGGCTGTCTTCAATGGCAACTCACCCCTTTCACTCAAGTTCAAGGAAGCCTTCAAAGAGGATGCGCTCACCAGCGGATGGACACCACGCAGCGATTTGGACTTGATGCTCTTCCACGACACGAAAGACGATGTGGTGCCAGTTGAGAACTTTTATGCCATGAGCAAGTTCCTGAAAGATCATGGTATCAAAACTGAGGAGTTCGTCGGTGAGTACAGTTCTGAAACGATAAAGGAAATAGGCATCACCAACCATGAGACATCGGCGTTGACCTTCTTTTTGAGGATTATCTCGTGGATACGGGCAAACTATTGACTTGCGTGACTTGTCTGACAGAATGGGCATAAAATAATGTCGCAGATACACGAGATATCTGCGACATACCCAATCTTTTCACCTTAAAATACTTAAGTCTTTTCTTTAATCCATCGGTTCCATGTCCGGACGGGGCCCGCGTGGTCCACCATGATGTCCTCCATGTCCACGACGACCGTGACGCTTCTGCATCTTCTCGTACTTCGTGTACTGGTCGTCATTGAGGATGCTCTTCAACTTCTTATTGTACTCGTCACGCTTCGCCTTCATCTGCTTCATCTCAGCCTTCTGGGCATCGGTCAGTTGTGGACGCTCCGGGCGCTGCTCTGTGGCACCAGTCTCTGCGTCAGCTTGGGGCTTCTGTGGACGAGGACCACCCATCTTCGGACCTTTCAGCACATCCTGATACTCCTTGTTGAGAGCGAGCACCTTGGTCTTCTGTGCGTCAGTGAGAGAGAGTTCCTTCGTCATCTTCTCCGTCATCATCTCAGGGGTCATCTTTCTCATTTCTTTTTTAGCACCCTTCTTACACTCACACTTGTCATTGTTCTGTGCCTGCATCACTGTCATCGACAGGAGGGCAACCATGGTTAATACAATCTTTTTCATCTTAAAATCTAATTTAATGTCTGTATTTATGTTACTTATCTCTTGACCGAAGTCATTTATTTGACGATGCAAAGATAGGAAAAGTTTAACCACGATACGAACGATTTCAGCGAATCGGCAGATTTCTTCAGCGAAACGGGAAGCATTTGACGACGAATATTTGGAATTAACAAAAATTCTTCGTACCTTCGCACCCAATATGAAGAAGTATTGTTTAATCATTGGACTTACGGGGGTGCTGTTCTCGGCTTGCGGGGGCAGCAATGGCGGAGGTATCTTCGGCGGCTCCAGCATAGACATCGAAGAGGCAAAGGCTGTCAAGGCGGTAACCATCACTAACGAGGACGATGTCCCCCAGTGCCAGGTGAACCTGCAAGTGAAATATGTGAAGGGAGATGACGAGCGAGCCCGCAACATCAACAACGCCATTGAGCAGCGACTGTTCATGTACGACAGTCTGCAGATGCAGCAAGCTGTCGACTCGTTTGCCAACTTCTACACGAAGGAGTATCAGAAGAACATGGCACCACTGTACCGCGAGGATCGTGCCGACGAGACGAAACGGGCGTGGTATGAATATAAATATGTGATAGAGACGGACACCAGGCGTGGCAAGGACAACTGTCTGATATATATCATCGACCTCGATATGTACGAGGGCGGAGCCCATGGCATCCGACAGCAGCTCGCCATGAACTTCGACGAGAAGACAGGAAAGCAGATAACGTATGACGACCTCTTTGTCCAGGGCTATCAGTACACCCTGCGGGAACTGTTGCTGGAGGAGCTGAAGAAGCAGACAGACACCAATACCCTTGACGAGTTACATTCCAAGGACTACCTTTTGACGATGGATATCTATGCGCCACAGAACTTCATCCTTGGCGACGACGAGATCACCTTTATCTATAACCCCTACGAGATAGCCCCCTGTGACAAGGGCAATACGGAGCTGACACTCTCCTACTCGAAACTATCGAAGATACTGAAATGAAGCATATCCTGACATACTTCCCGGAACTGACGGACGAGCAGCGGAGACAGTTGGAGATGCTGGATGGTCTGTATAGAGAATGGAACCAGAAGATCAACGTCATCTCCCGCAAGGACATCGACAACCTCTACGAGCATCATGTGCTGCACTCGATGGCGATCGCCAAGGTCATCCGTTTCCAAGCCGGCACGAAGATTCTGGACTTCGGCACAGGAGGCGGTTTCCCGGGTATTCCCCTCGCTATCCTTTTCCCCGACTGTGACTTCAAACTGATTGACGGTACGGGTAAGAAGATACGGGTGGCACAGGAGGTATGCCATGCTATCGGACTCCAGAACTGTCATCCAGAGCATCTGCGTGGCGAGGAGGAGAAAGGGCAGTATGACTTTGTGGTGAGCCGTGCCGTGATGCCCCTCCCCGACCTTTATAAGATTGTCAAGAAGAATATCTCTAAAGAACAGCGTAACGCCCTGCCTAACGGTATTATCTGTCTGAAAGGCGGTGACCTGCAAGAGGAGACTCGTCCTTACCGCCATATCGTGGAGATGATGGACATCAGCCAGTTCTTTGACGAGGAATGGTTCCAAGAGAAAAACATTATCTATCTGCCATGCTGACTATCAAACGAATCATGTGTAACATGTTGCAGGAAAACTGCTACGTGGTGAGTGACGAGACAAAGGAGTGTGTCATCATCGACTGTGGGGCACAATACCCGGAGGAGCGTAGTGCCATCATCCATTATATAAAAGACGAGGGACTCAAACCCGTCCATCTGCTGGCGACCCATGGGCACTTAGACCATAACTGGGGGAATATCGCCCTTTATAAGGAGTTCGGACTCAAGGTCGAGGCACGGGCTGAGGACGATTTCCTGATTGCCCACTTAGGAAAACAAGCAGCAGACCTGTTCGGTTTTGAGCTGAACGAGGAGGAAGCACCTGTCGGACATTACTTCGCAGAAGGTGAGCAGATCCATTTCGGCACCCATCATTTCGACATCCTGCATACCCCCGGGCATACCCCTGGCGGATGTGTCTATTACTGTGAGGACGAGCATGTCGCCTTCACCGGTGACACCCTCTTCCGTATGAGTATCGGACGCACCGACTTTGAGGGAGGCAGTTGGAAAGAAATGGCGGAGAGTCTGCAACAACTTGCAAAACTCCCCGCCGATACTCAGGTCCTTTGCGGACATGGTCCGCAGACCACCATTGCCGACGAGCGGCAGTTTAATCCTTATTTGCGGTGATGCGGAACCAATCGGCATCCACCCATCCACGCACTTTCTTCCCAGCAGGCTCAGCAGCCATCAGACCGATCTTGGCACCGATCCACTTGCCCTGACGCATCGTGAAGGCATCACCCACCTCTTTAAATTTCTTACCGTCCTTTGACCATGCGAAGCGGACGGCAGCCTCATGCTTATTGGTACCGTCACTGTTCTTGCCACCGATATAGCTGACTTGCAGACGGAGGAAAATGTCACAATGGATGGCAGGCTGATAGTCAACCTTATCAACAGCAGTAGGCTTCAAAGTGGCAAGGGTCTTAATGGTCTCCGGTTTTCCTTTGTCAGCACTCTTACAGGTAATCTGCTGCAACTCAAACTGGTCACCGACACGGCGGAGCACCAAGGATGAATAGTCCATACCCATCACGATGATACCGCCATACTGTCCCTCGTCCTTTGCGGAGACACGCAGTTTCGTCGTCGCCGTGAAGTTGTCGGCAGGGGTCTTCTGCAACAACAAGTTGCCTGCCTCCCAGAGATTCTTATAGTCAGCACTCTGTTTATGGCAGAACAGGCGGAAGACACCATAAGGGGTAGGCATGCCGAAGGTCTGCTGGTAGTTGGCATGCCACTGCCACTGTTTTCCTAATGTCGTCGTATTGAACTCGTCACTCTCCACCGGGTTCTGCACAGGATAAGTCTTACCCACGTTCGGTTTCTTATACGTCATGACGGGCTCACCGCAGTAGTCCTTGATATGCTGTCCCATGGCGGGCCAGTTGTCTTTCCATGTCACAGGCTCCAGCCAAACCACACGACCATACGCCTCTTTGTCCTGGAAATGCAGGAACCAGTCTTCCCCACTCTTCAGATGCACCCAGCCGCCCTGGTGAGGACCATTGACATTCGTCTTGCCCTGGTCGAGCACCACCTTCCACTCGTAGGGACCGTAGGGTGACTTGGAGCGCATGGCGAGCTGATGACCGACAGGGACACCACCCGCAGGGCACATAATCCAATACCACCCCTCACGCTTGTAGAACTTCGGACCCTCAGCGGTGCGGTTGGGAGTGCCATTACCATCGAACACGATGACAGGGTTACCGATCTGTCGCATACCATCGGCAGACATCTCACGGACGGTCAGGACGGAGTTGAACTGACAACGGGAGTTCGCCCATCCATTCACCAGATAGCAGCGACCATCCTCGTCCCACAATGGAGTCGTGTCGATCATTCCCTTCCCTTCGATGATACATTGGGGGGCAGACCATTTACCGGCAGGATCCTTTGCTGTTACCACAAAGACACCCAGATCGGGGTCACCCCAATAAATATAATAGGTCTGGTTATGCTCATTATAGCGGATTGACGGAGCCCACACCCCATTACCATGCTGTGGGATGTTATAACGCTCCAGCGGAGGCAGTGCCTCGATGGCGTAATTGATAATCTCCCAGTTGACCAAGTCCTTGGAATGCAGGATCGGCAGACCGGGAATGCAGTTGAAGGAGGAGGCTGTCAGATAAAAATCCTCGCCACTGGCTCCCACACAGACATCCGGATCCGAGTAGTCGGCATTAATCACAGGGTTTGTAAAAGTGCCATCTCCGTTGTCGGGTGACCACACTTGCGACTTATACTGAGCGCTCATGGTCATGGCTACAACTGACAGCAATGTCAGAAAAGTCTTTCTCATAGTTTGCGTATTCTTAGTTTATATTTATCTTCATAATCGATGCGCATCACCATTCGTATATCATCGTCAGAAGGTGACAAATGAAGAGCCACATGTCCCATCGTTCGTCTTAGATTTATCTCAACACACGGATGCAGTAAGAGTTGGGTATGATGACGGACAATCATCATGTCTATGCCGAAAGGTCCCACATAGCCATTGAAAAGAGACATAGCGCAAATCTTTTCTTTTACTTCATCCAACAAAGAGACTGGTATATAGCGACTTATCATTTCACGCTTAGCATTCTCCGTTGCCAGCACATTTCCCGTATAGGCACCATTGGAGGTATGAAAGAGAGAGAGTCCTAGATAACGGATTCCACTCTCGGTGGACTCAAACTCCATACCAAAATCTTTTACTTTTTCATAGTAGGGCTCTGCCATCACACCACCTTGTTTCGACAACAGGTTACGCAGCCATCCACGATGGTAATCGTTCAGTTCACCATCGATGAAACGGATTCCCCTGCCACTGGAACTCCAGGGTGCCTTCAACACCAGCCGGGAATGAAGTCCCAACTGCTGCTCCACCGCCTCTAACGACTCACACAGCACAGCCTCACCGACGGTTCCGTTGATGCGGAGAAGCGACAACAACTGTGCTGCCGTCTGCCGGTGCGACAAGGTACGGATGCGCTCCAGCTGGCTGTCGGAAGGAAGCAGAGAGAGAGGAGCTTCTGCCCTTTCCAGCTCTCGCCTGACGGCTTTGTCCCAGCCCCATACCGAGATACTGTTTGTTCCACCCCATGGAACAAAATGTTCCACCCCATGGAACAAAGTGTTCCATCCCATGGAACAAAGTGTTCCACCCCATGGAACAAATCGTTTCCTTAGTCTTTCCCATGTCTTGACAGCATACTCCACGTTCTCCACCATTATCACGTCGCCCTCTTCTGCCCACAGAGCAGGCAGGAAACCCAGGTCCGCCCGCAGTTGCCTGCCGGCATGAGGGGCTGTGAAATTAGACAGATTGCTTGCCAAGGCAATGTCATGCTCAGGGTTGAATATGTGTAATTTTGCCATTTCGCATGCAAAGATACACATTTTATTCGCAATTTATTTGTATAATTGGAAAAATATCAGTAATTTTGCGTCATTATATATTAACAATATTGTACTAGACATGAAACCAGTAAAGATTCTCAGTGTGGACGACGAGATGGACCTCGAGCTCCTGTTAACACAATATTTTAGACGCAAGATCCGTAAGGGCGAGTATGAGTTCTTTTTTGCACATAACGGCTTGGAAGCACTTACCGTCCTGTTGAAAGAGAAAGATATTAATATCATTCTTTCCGATATCAACATGCCGGAAATGGACGGACTGACGCTGCTCACCAAGATTAACGAGATGCAGAACCCCGCCATGAAATGCATCATGGTATCTGCATACGGTGATATGGGGAATATCCGCTCCGCTATGAACAACGGTGCTTTCGACTTTGCCACAAAGCCTATTGACCTGGACGATCTGAGTGTAACGATAGAGAAGGCAATAGAGCAGATTGAGTATATCAAGAAAGCACAGGCAGAGCACTCACAGTTGGAACTGCTGAAGACTGACCTCGCCGTAGCCCATGAGATACAACAGGCGATCCTGCCACGCATCTTCCCTCCCTTCCCTGAGAATGAGAAGGAGATTGACCTGTCGGCACTGATGGTACCCGCTAAGGATGTGGGAGGTGACTTCTACGACTTCTTCCGTATTGATGCCAACCGCATCGGCATTGTCATTGCGGATGTCAGTGGAAAAGGTGTTCCCGCAGCTATTTTCATGGCTGTCAGCAGAACGCTGATACGTACGGTGGGACTGCAGGACTATCCACCTGCCAAAACCATCATCAAGTCGAACGACCTGCTGAGCTCAGAGTCTGTGGACTGCATGTTCGTCACTGTTTTCTATGGCATCTACCATATCGACACCGGTGAGTTGGAATACTGCAATGCCGGACATAACTCTCCCTACATTATGCGGGCTAACGGCAGCGTAGAGCAGATGCCTACGAGTACTAACTGCGTTGTCGGTGTGATGGAGAACCTGACCTATGAGAGCGGCAGCGCACATTTAGAGGTTGGTGACACACTGATGATGTATACAGATGGTGTGAACGAGGCATTCAACCGCGAACTTGAGGAATATGGAGAAGCGCGCATGGAGAAGATTCTGGGCGAACTGAACGGCAAGGACTGCCGCGAGGTGATTGAAGGTCAGTTGGCAGACATACGGAAGTTCACTGACGGTGCTGAACAGAGTGACGACATCACTATTATGGCATTGAAACGCAAAGCATGAAAAAACGTCTAAGAATCATCAGTCTCGCCATTGTAGCATTAGCCCTTTTCGCTGCCGGATACACAGCATGGAAGATGCACGGACAATATGCCGAGGAGAAGGCTAAGGTCATGGAACTGGAAAACCGGTTGGCAACGCTCTCCTTGCAGGAGAAGCAGTCCGCTGTCATGCAGAGTGTCAATGCGCAGATGGAGGAGATAGCCAACCAGCAACGTATCATCAGTGATGAGCAGCGTGATGAGGCTGAGCAACAGAGTCGTATCGCCAATGAGATGAGGCAGCATGCCGAACAAGAGCGGCAGAACGCCCAAGAGGCTGAGAAAAGGGCTTTGGAGGCTTCAGAGGTTGCCAAAGGACAGCGTGTCATTGCGGAGAATGAGCGTGTGCAGGCAGAATTCTCCAAACGGGTGGCAGACACCCTGAGCTATATCGCCATGGCACGTAGCATCGGCAACGTGGCGATTACCCAGCAACGTACAGGCAATAAGCAGTTGGCAGCCCTCCTCGCCTATGCGTCCTACATTTTCACCAACCGTTATCATGGAGACGTGTACCATCCTTCCATCTATGAGGCAATGACACTGACCAGCGGTACCCAGCGCAGATGGTCTATAGCCAATGGCTCCATCATGAAGACGCTTATCATACCGGGGTCAACGAGTTTCATAAGTATCAGCACTTATGGTGAGATCATGCGTCACACGAAGGTCAATGACAACCTGAAGACCAGTACGGTATACAGTAACAAAGATCTTGACTTCCGCGATATATATATTAATAAGGAAAGAACATTCTATGCGGTCAGCCACACTGGTCAGCTGGTGGTCAGCAAGGAGAATGGCAAGGTGCATGTCGTGAATATCGACGGTGCCATTCATCCTTTCAGAATCTTCACCATCAAAGAGGATGAGCTTATCGTAACAGCTGAACAGAGCGTCCACATCATTGATGCCCGCACCCTCAGACCCATCAGGACACTTCCCCTGGGTTTCAAGACATCCATCGCAGGATGGAAGAACGGACAGATAGTCCTCTTCGACAGCTCAGGAAACATGTACCTGCTCAACAAGGATATCTCAAAAGCTGTCAAGCAGCCCCTGCCTTTCAAAGGGCGTGTGATGTCGTATAACTACAACTCCCAGACCAAGCAACAGGCATTTGGCATGTACGACGGAACCATCTACTACTTTGAGCCTTCCGGCAAGATGCATAAACTGGTGGGACATAACTCCCGCGTGTCAAGAATCAATTATGACAGGACACGCCTGTATTCTTCCAGCTACGACGGTACCGTCAAGTTCTGGAATATCTCAAGCGAGAAAATCGAACCGATTAACATCATCAACTCCCGACAATGGATTATCAGTCTTAGCTTTGACTTAACCAAAAAATTCGTATGGACGGGTGACCAGAACGGAAACCTGACGGAGACGATGATTGACGTGGCTGAGATGGCTAAGAGAGTAAAGGCAAACCTCAAGCGAAACCTGACCCGTGAGGAATGGAACTACTATATCGGCAAGAACATTCCTTATGAGACATTTATCGGAAAGGAGGCAACACGATGAACAGACGGACACTCTTGACATGGCTCTTCCTCACCTGTATCCTGTTAGGAGCAGGCGCGCAAGGAGTCCCATTCTACCACAATATCAGTGCAGCTACCTACAAGGCTCATAATCAGAACTTTGATATAGAGTTTGATAATGACGGTATCCTTTATGTCGCTAATTTCGAGGGACTCCTCTATTACGACAATTCCAAATGGAATTTGTTATACACCCCTGCCCTCACCCGTGTCACGGTCTTACTCAAAGACTCCAAAGGAAAGGTATGGGCTGGCGGCTATAATTTCTTCGGTTATGTGAAAGCCGGCAAGAACGGTATCCTGGAACTGAAGAGTCAGGATGAGCAGCATGAGATCAAAGGAGAGGTTCAGGATATTTGGGAGAGCCACGGAGATATCTATTTTGCGGTCAGCAACGGCAAGACCTATACCGCCAAACAGAACAAGGTCTATCAGACTGCTGACGTGCTTCCCATCCCTTATGACTATACACCTGTCATTAATAACGCCACCGTCAACTGGAGAGAGGACATCGGTAACGGGATGACAGCTGTTGCTACAGAGTCAGAAGGTCTCGTCATCATCAACAGCAGCGGCAATATCCTCTATCAACTGAAAGAAGAAAACGGATTATGTTCAGATAATATCGCCAGTCTTGCCTATAACAAGCATGGACTGTTATGGGGTGCCACTGACAATGGGCTTTTCGTCGTACAGGTTCCATCACCCTACAGTCATTTCAGTCAAGATCAAGGATTGCGCGGAGAGGTGCTCTCTCTGGCAAAAATCAATGAACAGATATATGCAGGCACATCGAACGGACTATTCCGTCGCGACCGGCATTCATTTGTTCATATTGAAAAAGTAAACTATGCCTGTTGGCAACTGATCAATTATGAAGGAGGACTGTTAGCGGCAACCTCCAATGGCGTGTATAAGATAGCCGCAAACGGAGCTGTCAACCATCTGACTACGTCAAGTACTATGTCCATCCTGGCTGATGGTAACGGATTCTACACGGGTGAGCTTGACGGTGTGTTCTATCATGTGGCAGGAAGAACACCGGTGAAGGTCTGCGAGGCGGAGCGTGTCACAAAGTTCATGAAAGACAAAAAGGGTGTTATATGGATGCAAAACCTTTATGGAAGAATCTGGAATAACGAGAGTGGAACATTTGTCATGAAGGAAGACCGCAGTGTCAAAGACGAGATCTCCACACTCGTGATGTATCAGAACGAACCTACCATTGTTACTGCCAGTGCCACCAAGCCTTTCCCCTACCCGCTTTTCTCGTATACGGACTCAGAAGGCATATTGTGGCTGACCAATAACAAGGGTAAAAGTCTTTATGCCCTGACAAACGGTTCGATGAATAACATATGGAACAAGATCGTCTATCCACTCACGGATAATAATATCCGTACCATTTTGCATGATGGTGATCAGATATGGCTGGGCAGTGCAAATGGGGCTATTGTCGCGGACATATCACGGAATGACCCGACGAAGACCACACCTGAAGTGTTTATACGCTCAATCATTATCAATGATGACAGTATCGCTTGGGGTGGTTTTGGAGAGCTCCCCATGCACATGGACTTTAAGGACGACGAGCGTACCATTGCCATCCGCTATGCCGTGGCATATCCCTCTCTGCTCTTACGGTCGCAATACCGTTATCGCATCAATGGCGGCAAATGGAGCTCATGGGATTATGACACCTATACAGAGTATAATAACCAACCGTATGGAAAATATGTTTTTGAGGTTCAGTCACGTGATGCCTTTGGACAAACCTCAGAAATAGTCAGTTTCTCTTATGAGATAGAACTGCCTTTCTATCTTCGTTGGTATATGATAGTACTTTACGCCATCCTGTTTATCATGCTAGCCTATGTCACGGTACAATGGCGTATCCGTAAGCTCAGAAAAGACAAGATACAGTTGGAGAATATCGTTCAGGAGCGTACCGCTGAGGTGGTCAAGCAGAAAGACGAGATTGAGGAGAAGTCAAAGAAACTGGAGACTGCGTTGACTGAACTGAGCGAGACCCAGCATGAACTGGTACGACAGGAGAAAATGGCTACGGTGGGTAAGCTCACACAGGGTCTGATTGACCGTATCCTGAATCCTCTGAACTATATCAACAACTTCTCCAAGCTCTCCCAAGGTCTGGTGGATGACGTGAAAGCGAATATCGATGATGAGAAAGAGAACATGGATCCTGAGAACTATGACGACACCATCGATGTACTCAGTATGCTGAAAGGTAATCTGGAGAAAGTCAGCGAGCACGGTGCCAATACCACCCGCACGCTGAAGGCTATGGAGGAGATGCTGAAAGACCGTTCCACCGGTATCGTGAAAATGGATCTCATCCCTCTGATACGGAAGGACGAGGAGATGGTGGGTACCTACTATCATGATAAGATTAATGAATATCATATCAAGATCGGCTTCACCTATCCTTCCACACAGATCTTTATCAACGCTAACCCCGAATTGTTGAGCACGACATTCATGAGCCTGCTGAACAATGCTGTATATGCTGTCATCAAGAAATCCAAGAGACAACAAGGCTCTCCTGAGGTCAGTCTTACGGTAACCATTGAAGACAGTCAAGTGATGATAAAGATACTGGACAACGGAATAGGTATCGAAGAGAAAATTATCAATAAAATCTTTGACCCCTTCTTCACCACCAAGACGACGGGTGAAGCTTCCGGTGTCGGTCTATACCTCAGTCGTGAGATTATACAGAACTATGGTGGTGACATCACGGTGAGGTCAGTGAAAAATGAATATACAGAATTTACCATATTATTACCTATTATAAAGAACTGACGGCTATGGAGAAACAAATTGACACTTTACAGCAACAGTTGAAGCAACAAGAGAAATTGGCATCCTTAGGTATGCTGAGTGCGGGTATCGCCCATGAGATACAGAACCCACTGAACTTTGTCATCAATTTCAGCAAGATGTCTGACAAATTGCTGAAAGACTTGACGGAGATTATTGAGGACAATGAGGAAAACATCTCCGAGGATGACCGCGAGGAAGTAGAGGACATCATCGCTGACCTGAAGGAAAACATGGCGAAAATCGTGGAACATGGTGAGCGTGCTATCAGCATCATCCAAGGAATACTGTTAGTGTCCAGAGGTAAGGAGAATGAGTACCTCCCCTCTGATGTCACTCATATTGTCAAGGAATATGTATGGCTCTCCTATCATGCCATGCGTGCCGACCATAAGAACTTCAATGTCACCATTCATGAGGAATATCAAGAAGACATCCCCAAGATGATGGTGATTCCGCAGGACTTGAGCCGCGCCATCCTGAACCTGATGAACAACTCATGCTACACCATCTGGCATAAGTCGCAACGTCTGGGAGAAGAATTCAAGCCTACCATTGATGTCAAAGTATCTTTCTCTGACCAAAAGCTCAATATCAGTATTAGGGATAATGGAGAGGGTATGACTGATGAGGTGAAGCAACGACTCTATGAGAACTTCTTCACCACCAAACCCGCAGGACAGGGCACTGGTCTCGGTATGGCGATTACGAAAGATATTATAGAAAACAAGCACAACGGGACACTGACTTTTGAGAGCGAAGAAGGTCAGGGTACCACTTTCTATATCACTATACCCGTTAAACAGTCATGAGGAAAATTTTTTTCACCTTATTATTATTAGGAAGTGCCTTCAGTGCCAATGCCCAGGGACAATACGAGCAGTATCGCAGTGTCTATGACATGGCTGAGGAAAACTATAACATCGGTAAGATTGACGAGGCAGAGCAGATACTGACGGAAAACCTGAAGAAATTTCCCAGCAATCTCCGTCAGAGTGTCTATAGACTGTTGGCTCTCTGTAGTCTGGGGAATGACCTGGAAGTAGAAGCAGAGGGACGCACCCGCCTGTTATTACAGGAGAATCCCTATTATACGGCAAGTGCCAACGACCCTCAGCGGTTCATCGACATGGTTGAGCGCATCAAGAAAGGACTTACCGCGACAATCACCACTGCATCCAGCCAGGCGGAAAGTCTGAACGAGGTTCCTGTGCCCACTACGCTGATAACGGCGGAAATGATCAAGAATTGTGGCGGACGCAACCTGCAGGAGGTTCTTGCTGCCTATGTTCCTGGCATGACCATCGTCGACTGTAACGACGACATCAACATTGCCATGCGCGGTATCTACAGCAACGGACAGGAGAAAATCCTCATCATGCTCAACGGTCACCGTCTGAACAGCTATGCCACCAATATCGCCGCCCCCGACTTCAGTATTTCACTCGACAAGGTGAAACAGATTGAGGTGCTGCGCGGACCTGCCTCATCACTCTACGGTGGTGTGTCGCTTACAGCCGTAGTTAACGTCATCACATGGCAGGGTGCGGATATTGATGGTGTCGAGGTACATGCAGGTGCCGGCAGCTACGGACAAGTGAAAGCATCCATGATGCTGGGTAAACGCTATTTCGATCTCGACCTGCTCATATGGGGAGGCCTCTATAAGGCAAAAGGTCAGGAAATCTATGTACCGGATGAGGAAACTGGTCTTAAGCGGGAAGGTGGAAATGCGATTGTTGGTGGTATTGGACCCAAACCATCCTACGATGTCGGTGCACAGCTGAAATACAAGAACCTGAGTTTCCTTTACAACGCTCAGTTCTCGCAGATCATCTCGCCCATGACACTCAATGTCCTGTTCACGCCTTATGACTACGACAAATACCGGTCATTCAATGGCATCAAACCCAGTTTCGCCACCCTCTCCCACCATGGTGAACTTAATTACGGACAACAACTGGGTAACGTATACCTGAAAGGAACGGTCACCTACGACAACAGTGACCTGACACACTATCAGGTCATCTCTGACAATCCTGCCGCCTCTATCATCCCGTCACTTCCTATTCAAGGTGACTTGAAAAAAACACTCATCAACAGCAACGGTGGTCTTTCGCGTTATCTCAACGGACAAGAGCATACCATTGGTGGTAAGATTCAGGGGGACTGGAGTTATATCAACAGTAAACATCACAAGGGTATTCTCTCTTTCGGTGCCGAATACAGCTACTTCCAACTCGACGACGTACAATACATGTTTGGCTATAACTTCGATAAACAAGCTACGAGTAACGACAGCATTCCAATACTTGGCAAGGGACATGAGAGCAATATCAACAGCTACGTACAGCTGAAACACCATTGGGGACCGTTCATCCTCAACGCTGGTCTGCGCTTCGACTATAAGAACCGCTATAACGACACGAAGATTCGCGAGTTCTCACCTCGTGTGGCACTCATCTTTGTTCAGCCGAAGTGGAACGTCAAACTCAGCTACTCCAAGTCGTTTATTGATGCGCCATACATGTATCGCAAGATTAACCTCTTCCTCGCCACCTTTGCAGGATACAAAGACCTTGCTACCGAGCTCGATCCAGAAGCACTTCATTCTTACCAGCTCACCTTCGGAGCCAACCAGTGGCTGCCCGGGCTCGACTTTGAAATCAATGGATTCTATAACCGTGCCAGAGACATCATCTATATGAACATCATTGAGCACGAGAACTCCGGTAGCAGTGATATCTAT
>OMWH01000023.1 GCA_900314755.1 uncultured Prevotellaceae bacterium
GGATAAGACTCCTATCAAGGAACTCTTTACCAAGGAACCTGAGTATGTTGCAGATGATGGTCAATTGACTCTTAATTTTATTTAGTGGACACTAGTGTTAAAATATATATATATTATACGGCCGCCGGAACGAAAATTCCGATGGTCGTATTTTTTATTACGAGTATCGTATTTACAATTACGAGTATCGTATCATCCATTCCGATGCTCGGAATCATCAATAACCCTATCTCTTTACCCAAGAAGATGCCGCTATCACCGAGTCTGGAACAGATAGTTTAAAAAACTCAAATATATTTGGTATTCTGCCCTTTTTTCCGTACCTTTGTACGTCAATTTGAAAAGTTAGTATGAGTGAGCATAAAAACCCTTTTCTAGAACCATACGGCACACTGCATGACACAGTGCCCTTCGACCGTATCCGGCTGGAAGACTATGAGGAGGCTTTCATGGAAGGCATCCGACGGGATAACGAGTATCTCGAGAAGACAATCAACAACCCAGAGAAACCCACTTTCGACAATACCATCCTTAATCCCTTTGACGAGGGTGACAACTATTACGACCTGCTGGACAGGGTGTCGACGGTGTTCTTCAACCTGCTCAGTGCCGAGACGAACGACGAGATGGACGCACTGGCACAGAAGATGCAGCCGATCCTGACGCAGCATGCCAATGATATGCGACTGAACCCGCAACTGTTTGAGCGCATCCGTCAGGTACACCTGCATCACCGCCGGCTGACCCCTGAGGAGAAAATGCTGCTCGACAACTGTTATGAAGGATTCGTCCGTAGCGGTGCGTTGCTCGATGAGGAGGGGAAAACAAAACTGCGCCAGCTGACAGAGGAGGCATCGATGCTCTCCCTGCAGTTCTCGCAGAACCTGTTGAAGGAGAACAAGGCATTCACCCTGCACATCACTGACGAGGCACAGTTGGACGGTCTGCCCGACACGGCACGTGAGGCAGCAGCCCTTGCCGCCAAGGAAGCGGGCAAGGAGGGATGGCTGTTCACCCTTGACATGCCGAGCTACTCTCCCTTCATGACCTATTCCACCCAGCGTGAACTTCGTAAGCAGATGTACATGGCACGCAATACGGAGTGTACGCATGACAACAGTGAGAACAATATCGAGATATGCAAGCGGCTCATCAACCTGCGAAGGGAAATTGCACAGCTGCTGGGTTACAAGACGTATGCTGACTATGTGCTGAAACGCCGCATGGCATCCAACGTCCGCAATGTCTACCGACTGCTCGACGACCTCATCGACGCTTATAAGCCCACAGCTATGAAGGAGCGTGAGGAGTTGATAAAATTGTTTAAGAAGAACAACTCTCAACTCAAGATGATGCCTTGGGACAGCGGTTTCTACTCGCACAAGTTGCAGATGAAGAAATACAACCTCGACGCAGAGATGCTGCGCCCCTATTTCGAGTTGTCGAAAGTCATCAATGGAGTCTTCGGACTGGCAAACCGGCTGTATGGCATCACCTTCAAGGAGAACAAGGACATCCCCGTATACCACCCTGACGTGAAAGCCTATGAGGTGTTCGACAAGGACGGCAGCTACCTGGCGGTCTTCTATGCCGACTTCCATCCTCGCAAGGGCAAACAGGGAGGTGCATGGATGACGGAATACCAGGGACAATGGATCACGAAGAAGGGGGAGAATATACGTCCCCACGTATCAGTCGTGATGAACCTCACCAAACCGACAGACGAGAAACCGGCATTGTTGACACTGGGCGAGGTAGAGACCTTCCTGCATGAGTTTGGTCACTCCCTGCACGGCATGTTTGCCAACACCCGTTTCGAGAGCCTCAGCGGTACCAATGTATGGTGGGATTTCGTAGAGCTTCCCTCACAGTTTATGGAGAATTTCTCCATCGAGAAAGACTTTCTGCGCACTTTCGCCTTCCATTACCAGACAGGAGAGCCTCTGCCTGACGACCTGATCCGCCGCATTGTCAAGAGCCGCAACTTCATGGCTGCCACGGCATGCCTGCGCCAGGTGAGCTTCGGACTGCTCGACATGGCATACTATACGAAGAAGGATGCCTTCACCGACGATATCATCCCCTTCGAGAAGAAAGCCTGGAAGAAAGCTATTCTGGGTGAACAACTGCCCGACACCTGTATGACGGTGCAGTTCTCACATATCATGGCAGGCGGGTATGCCGCAGGCTACTACAGCTACAAATGGGCGGAAGTGCTGGATGCTGATGCCTTCAGCGTTTTCAAGCGGCATGGCATCTTCGACCAGAAGACAGCACAGCGTTTCAGAGACAACATCCTGTCACGAGGAGGCACGGAGCATCCGATGACGCTCTACAAGCGCTTCCGTGGCGGGGAACCGACAATAGACGCATTACTAAAGCGAAATGGAATCAAACGAGAAACAAAAAAGATTTGACCTTCGTTATCTGCGAATGGCTCGCATCTGGGCAGAGAACAGCTACTGCGTACGCCGTCAGGTAGGTGCCCTGGTGGTCAAAGAGGGTATGATTATCAGCGACGGCTATAATGGTACGCCCAGTGGTTTCGAGAATGTCTGCGAGGACGAGAACAACGTGACAAAGCCCTATGTGCTGCATGCCGAGGCGAACGCCATCACCAAACTGGCACGCTCGTCAAACAACTCCGATGGGTCAACCATCTATATCACCGCCTCTCCCTGTATCGAGTGCGCCAAACTGATTATCCAGGCAGGTATCAGGCGCGTGGTCTATGGCGAGAAATACCGTCTGACGGATGGTGTCGACTTGCTGAAGCGTGCCGGTATTGAAGTAATCTATCTAAATCCCGATGACGATGAACGAAAAGAAAAATAACCGTTTTATGCCCTTGCTGATGGCTGTCAGCGTGGTAGTGGGTATCCTGATCGGTACCTTCTATGCCAACCACTTCTCTGGCAACCGCCTCAGCATTATCAACTCGGGCAGCAACAAACTGAATAACCTGCTCCGACTGGTAGATGACCAGTATGTGGACACGGTCAATGTGAACGACCTCGTCGAGAAGGCAATGCCACAGATCCTGGCGGAACTCGACCCGCACTCTGTCTATATCTCCGCCAAGGACATGCAGATTGCCAACGACGACCTGAAGGGGTCATTCTCGGGTGTAGGCATTGAGTTCACCATCCGTCATGACACACTGCATGTGCAGAATGTCATCAAGAACGGACCGTCTGAGCGTGCAGGACTGATTGCCGGTGACAAGATCGTGATGGTTGACGACAAACCGTTTACTGGTAAGACCCTGACCAACGAGGAGGCGATGCACCGGCTGAAAGGTCCGAAGGACACGAAAGTGAAACTGGGCATCATGCGTGGCAGGGAGAAAACCATCCGTAACTTCGTGGTGACACGTGGTGACATCCCCACCAAGAGTGTCACAGCAACCTATATGCTCGACGAGAAGACGGGCTATATCCGTCTGAAGAACTTCGGTGAGAACACCTATCCGGAACTGCTGATAGCCCTTGCCAAACTCTCGCAACAGGGTTTTGAGAACCTGACCATCGACCTGCGTGGTAACACGGGTGGTTACCTGGAGTCTGCCGTACAGATTGCCAATGAGTTTCTGCCCAAGGGGCAGCTGATTGTCTATACCCAGGGACGCAAGCAAGCCCGGCAGGAATACCGCAGTGACGGTCGTGGCTCCTACCAGCAGATACCATTGGTGGTACTGATTGACGAGGGCTCTGCCTCTGCCAGTGAGATTCTTGCCGGTGCCATTCAGGACAACGACCGTGGCACCATCATCGGCAGACGCTCTTTCGGCAAGGGACTGGTACAGAAGCCGATGGCTTTCAATGACGGGTCCATGATCCGCCTGACCATCGCCCGCTATTACTCTCCTTCCGGTCGTTGTATCCAGAAACCCTATGTCTCTGGCGACAACAAGGACTATGAGGAGGACCTGATGGTACGCTATCAGCACGGTGAGTTCTTCTCGCAGGACAGTATCAAGCATACGGGTCCTGCCTATAAGACACGTATCGGTCGTCAGGTATTCGGTGGTGGCGGCATCACCCCTGACATCTTCATTGCTGAGGATACGACCGATGTGACATCCTACTACAAGCAGGCATCACTGAGCGGACTGATTATCCAGTTTGCCTATGACTATACGGATAATAACCGGGACAAGCTGAAAGAATATCAAAGTCTGAAGGACTTGGAGAAATACCTCGTCAAACAGAACATGGTCGAGAAGTTTGCCTCCTATGGCGAGAAGAACGGACTGAAACGCCGTAACCTCATGATACAACGCTCTCATAAGCTCTTGGAACGCTATATCCACAGCCGTATCGTCTATAACATGATGAGTGAGGAGGCGTGGGTAGAGTATATCAATGAGGATGACCCTGCCATCAAGGAGACGCTGAAAGTGTTCCGTGAGAACAAGGCTTTCCCGCAGACACCTGCCCAGAAGACTGGCAAGAAGGTGGCATGACCTGATAGAAGAGGTAATCAACTGAAGCGGATATCCGTAATTACCTGCTCACCCACTACGTCATTGAGCTTCTTGACCAGTTCCCCCCGCATCATCGACAAATCAGAGCGAAGGGCAGGGTTCGACAACCTCACGAAGAGTGTCTGGTTGTAGATATAGGTATTCAGGGTATAACGGGCAACGACAGGACCTGCCACCTCAGGCCATGCCTCCACCAGGCGCTTCTGCATCAATGGTGTCTCCAACCCCTGTTCCCGCAGGTTGCGCAACAGGATGTCCTTGAGTGACTCTATGTTCCGCTTAAACATCCTTCTCTGTTATTTCACCGTTATCCACCTCGAATATCTTATAGTCCAGCGCACTGTTGCGCAGTATCTGGTCTAAATGGTCACGGTTTGTGTCGGTAATGAATATCTGTCCGAAAGCATCACCAGACACCAGCCGCACGATCTGCTCCACCCGCTCTGCATCTAACTTATCGAAGATATCATCCAGCAGCAGCAAGGGAGTTGTCTGGGAGGCAGTACGTTTGAGGAAGTCAAACTGGGCGAGTTTCAGGGCGATGGCATAGGTCTTGCTCTGTCCCTGTGACCCTTCGCGCTTCATGGGATGACCGCCTAAGGTAAACACTAAGTCGTCACGATGAATACCATGCAGCGAGAATCCTACGGCAAGGTCTTTGTGGCGGTCACGTTGGATGACCTCCAGCAAGGGTCCACGCTGACAATGTGAGATATACTCCAACCCTACCGTCTCACGTCCTGAGGATATCTGGTCGTAGAACTGTTGGAACAACGGTACCAGTTCCTGTACGAAGGTGTCACGCCGGCGATAGATTTCCTCACCCGCCTCAGCCATCTGTTCCTCCCAGATTTGCAGGAGCATAGGATCTGGGGCTGGGTCTTCTTGTTTCAAGAGGATATTACGCTGCTGGAGCGCATTGTTATACCGTGACAAGGCATCGATATAGGAACGGTCATATTGTGAGATGACCATATCCATCAAGCGGCGACGCTCCTCACTGCCTCCCTCTATTAACAAGGTATCAGAGGGAGAGACGACGACCAAGGGAATCAGTCCGATATGCTCCGACAGCCGCTTATACTCTTTCTTGTTACGCTTGAAGTGTTTCTTCTGTCCTCGCTTGATGCCACAGGAGATAACTTCGGAGTAATCGGAATTCTCCGAATATTCCGAACACTCCGAATTCTCAGAATAAACACCCTCTATCATACAGAATGGCTCGTCATGACAAATGACCTGCGAGTCAACGGGATTGGAGGCAGAGCGACAGAACGACAGATAATACACAGCGTCCAGCACGTTCGTCTTACCCACCCCATTATGTCCGATCAGACAATTGATTTTCGGAGACAACTGCAATGTTGCCTCACGGATGTTCTTATAATTGAGTATCGAGAGTTTCCTAAGTATCATTTGACTGCAAAGGTACGAAAAATCATTAAAAACAAAAAATTATCAATTATCAATTATCAATTATCAATTAAAATTATTACCTTTGCACCCGATTTATAAACGATTATTAAAAAGAAACAAGAATAATGGCAAACAAAAACCAACAGGCCGCTCCTGAGCTTCAGGAACAGGCAAGCAAAGCAGAGGCTTTCTTCGAGAAATACAAGAAGGCTATCATCATCGGCGTATGTGCAGTGATTATTATCGTTGTAGGCGCTATCCTTTTCAAAAATTACTATCTCGTTCCTCGTGAGAATGAGGCAAGCACAGAACTCGCCAAGAGTCAGGAGCTGTTCGCTAACGAGCAGTTTGACAAGGCACTCACCGGTTTCCAGAAAATCGCCAGTGACTACAGTTCTACCGATGCTGGCAACCTGGCACAACTCTACATCGGTCTTTGTCAGGCTAACTTGGGCAAATGGCAGGAGGCTGTCAATGCACTGGAGAGTTTCAGTGGCAAGGGTGACGCGATGATCTCGCCTGCCGCAGAGGGTGCACTGGGTAATGCATACGCTAACCTCAACCAGCTCGACAAGGCTGTGGAGCATCTGAAGAAGGCTGCTTCTATGGCTGACAACAACTCTCTGTCCCCCACCTTCCTCATCCAGGCTGGTGAGATTCTGGAGAGTCAGGGTAAGAAGGACGAGGCTCTGAAGCTGTATCAGGAAGTGAAGGAGAAGTACTTCAACTCCATGCAGTACCAGACCATCGACGGGTATATCGAACGTGCATCTGCTAAATAATGGCAACGAAGAATCTGTCAGAATACAACGTAGAGAAGGTGCCCGATGCCTCTAACATGATCTTTGGCATCGTGGTGTCGGAGTGGAACTCTGAGATTACGGGGGCAATGCTGGAAGGTTGTGTGAATACCCTTGAGAAACATGGAGCACTTCCTGAGAACATCCACGTCAAGACAGTACCTGGTTCTTTCGAACTGATCTACGGTGCCCGCCAGATGACCCTTAACGACGGTTACGACGCTGTCATCATCCTTGGATGTGTCATCCGTGGTGAGACACCTCACTTCGACTATATCTGTCAGGGAGTGACACAAGGTATCGCACGACTGAATGCCACCAACAATATCCCTGTTGTCTATGGTCTCCTGACTACAGAGAACATGCAACAGGCTAAGGACAGGGCTGGTGGACGCTTAGGCAACAAGGGCGACGAGTGCGCCGTGGTAGCCATCAAGATGGCAAAATTCTAAACGACAATATTTTTTCAAACGATAAAAGGAGTGCCGCAAGCACTCCTTTTTTGTTTGCTCCCCTGTCCTGCGAAGCCCTAGGCTCCGCAAGGAGGAGCCCGGGGCTTCGACCCTCGGAGCCCAGGGCTTCGCAAGGAGGAGGCGGCACCTTCACGTGTTATTTACTCATTTTAGCTGCAAAAACGCCTTTCGTTGTCACCCTTGTCACCTCGTTGCCACACGTAACACGCTGATTCTCAAGTAGTGTTGCAAGGTGGCAACGGTTGCAAGGGTAAAAAACTTTATGTTCAAACAATACGACTGACAGATTTTTCATTCCGCCAGTCGTATCATCAAATAACATTATCGTATTTGGTAAGAAGAGAGTCATTCAGAACCGTCTCGACGATTATCGTGCTTCATAACAAGCAATTGTCATTATGATATTTAAGGTAAGGAACATGATTGGGGCTTATCATTCTTAATTTCAAATCATCAGTCAAATGCAATGTTTTCTTGTCTTCTGCATTAAGAAGTTTGGAATAAATAACACGTCCATTAGCATCAAAGGACATATATCCTTTATCAAATAGTTTATCTAAATTAGGTAATAATAACAACCCGTTAAATACATCCAGTCTCTCATTATTATCTGAAACTCGCCATGGTTTAATATGAGAAGCTATTAATATCCATGTAGAAGTAAAACCAGAAACAGAGCAACATTGCCAATAGTTAATCAGTCCTTTTCTGAAAGTCCCCTGTCCAATTCTTGAAAGAATTATTGCTTTCTTTTGTGTTTCTTTAAGGACCGGAGATTTTTCTATTTTTGTTATTTCACTAAGAATGCTATCTTCAATACGCTTGTGATAATCGGAGTTAACAAAAGCAAGAAATTTATATAAGCAAGCACTAAAATCACTTAAAGCCTTTCGTGAACTATAAACACTGCGAGATTGTTGTCTTTCTTTTTCTGAACTAAGAATTTCCTTCACAGTTGACACTGTCAAATTATCATCAATCTCATATTGATCTGATAAAAATCTCAGACGTGAAATATAATCATGACTCGTTTTAGCAGTCAAGTTCCCCTCGGTTATCATGAAATGATAAAAATCGGATATGTAATCGTCAAATTTCATCTTGTTTCGTTATTTTAAGGTCACAAATATAAGATGAATTTTTGAATACTCCAAATTTATTGCAAAAGAATGCGCGAAATCTGTAAAACATGTGAATAGTTTCACAGATATTGGCATTTTTACATATCTTCGCGAAAAAAAGATGAACGACTCAAAAAGTTACCAAATATTTATGCGGCATCTGTTGAAGGCACATCAGCACATCGAATCAGCCCTATGTGAATTCAAAAACTTATCTACAGCAGACAAAAGCCAATATCGAAACATGAACTTTCATGCCAGCTTAATTGACATGGAACTCCTTCAACTTCTCAATGGTCATAATGACTTAGATCTAATTTTTGATGAAGAGGAATAACGAAGAAACCTCACTAAGTGAATCAACTCCAAAAAGATTTGCTGCATTAATAGTCCTATGAACATTGCACTTATTCAGCACTAAAAAGGGCTCCACTACAGAATTTAATTAAAAATGATGATAGGTTATTTAGCCCTTGTAAGTTACAGATATAGATTTACTCTGGATTGGGTTCAGGCAAAGGCTCAGAAGCCAATGTTGGGGGATAATCTAATCCATTCTCATAAAGGTACTCCGGGGCAATGTCAGCACCATTTACCCAGAAAATGGTACCATCAAGTCCAAACTGGGTAAATAAACTCTTGTCTTTTAGTTCCTCAAACATGGGAAATTTCAACAATGGCTCCAGATTTACATATTTCTTCTTACCATCATTGAATTGGCACAATAGTGCATAATCTCCCATATATTCAACATCAGTAACCTTTAGCATAACTTTACCTCCTTATCTTATCTATTTTCTCTCCTTTTTGAGCCTTTTCCCATATTTCCAATACTTCCTCCTCATGCTCATCCAGGAAATTATTAACTATATGAACGGTTTTAACTTTAGATTTCCCCTCTACGACTCTATCTTTAATTGTAATAGTAAATTCCTCGCCTCCGCATTTCACATGAATGTGAGGTGGATTATGGTCGAAAGCATATATAAATTAGTATGCCTTGAATAATGAATATTGATCCCATCTATTTATATTTTTTGCAAAGATAAGAATTATTTCTGAAACTCCAAAGGATTCAAAAGGAAAATGTAGAATTACACTTATTCAGTACAAAGAAGGGGAGGTCTACCGTACAATTTATTGTGTTTTTCTTTGGTAGTTTCCTCACTATTTTGTACCTTCGCAAACGAGAATGACAAATCACATGAATAATCATTAAAGTGAAGGACTATGAGACTGACCTCAAAGATATTGATGGCTGTCATCCTTTTTACCGCTGTCTCTGCGTCAGCACAACAACCGATTCCCCAAGGGGCAATGATTCTGATGAAGACTTATTCTCACTTCGTCAAGGGTTATGAGAATGGTTATTTGCTGATGTCTGACGGCACAAAGTTGCTGTATGATGACAGACGGGAGAAAACATTCCTGCAGAAACTGGATGACAGTGACCCGGAGGATATGTTTGCCTTTAAGTATGACAGGAATTCATGGACACCGGAATACCTGCAAGACGCTGGACGCAGTCGCTGTGAGCCCCTGTTCAAGAAGATGTATGGAGCGTCAGAGGCTGAGGTGAGAAAGAGCCTCGTCAGTGTAGACTGGTTTGGAGGAAAGGTACTGTTCACCAAGAACAACGGTGCTGCCGACAGTCTTCGTGCTGTTGCCGCAGAGTTGGCAAAACACCCGGAACTTCGCCCCTACCTCAAGTCATCAGGCTCATTCCTGTGGCGCAAGGTAAGAGGTGCCAACCGCCAGAGTGCCCACTCCTATGGCATGACTATTGACATCGGTGTGGCAAAAAGTGACTACTGGCTATGGAAGAATCCTGGTAAGGGAGAGACGGAGCATATTGTCTATGCCAACAGGTTTCCTAAAGAGTTAGTGCTTATCTTCGAGAAGCACGGTTTCATCTGGGGAGGACGCTGGTATCACTACGACACCATGCACTTTGAGTTCCGCCCAGAGATTCTTGCTGCTAATCCATAGTCTATTTTTAATATTCTGACAAAGTACCTCAAATTTTGGGGCTCAAAAGATTGAAAGAATGCAAAACATAAATAAAATCTTCATTTCTTTTGGTTTTTCCCTCGGTTTGCATTACCTTTGCAACACAAATAGCAATCATCTTACAACAACTATTAACTTATATATTATGAAGTACAAACAACTATTGTTGCCCATAGCCACATTACTGATAAGTCTGCTACAGACCATCAAGTCGGAGGCGCAGAATGGCGATATCGCAGCAAGAATCAATCCCATCCTTTCGTATTCGACAGCACGAGACGGTCACATCGCCTTTGACACCTTTTTTGCCCCACTGAAAACGGGAACTGAGCAGATGAGCCTGCGTGGACAGGTAAGTCAAGTGATACAGAAGATTAACGTAAAGTCAGACTACACCTATGGACACACCACTGATACCATCAGTTTCAACCGCAAGGGCAACTTCACGAGAATCGTCTCGCCGAAGGTCGATCAGATGACCCCTGGCAAGAAGTATCCTGACACACATTACAGTTTTCTGTTCAATGGAGATATCTGCACCGGTTATGTCTTTCGCGAATGGAACGACAATGCTAACTTCAACCACCCTATTGAACATCGTGATGTCATAACCTATGAATATGACCAGAAAAACCGTCTGAGCAAGCAATGGCAGAAGGTGTATTTCGAAGAGAAGGACGGCAAACTACACGAGTCGCTCCAAGGTTTCACAAAAGACCCGATGCTTGCCATGGAATACGACCTTGAAGGCCGCCCGAATGCTGCCAGTGTAGGTAGCGACGAGCGAGTAAAATACGATTTTCAGGGACGGCTCACGCTGTGGATGTACATGAACAACACTGATGTTAAAGCCTCGGAATTCCTCTATAACACACAGGGATTACTAAGTTCCACCAAGTATTACTCGCTCGACGGTATGGACGAAGTAGAATACATCGAAACGAGTTCTAGCATCTCATATAACGAAAAGGGCGACATTACTAAAATTACAACTACCTCATGGACCTGTAATAACAAGTGGGTACATGTGCGCCGATTGAACACCACAACCACCAACTACACCTATTCCTACGATCAAAAGAACAACTGGACACGTGTAGCCATCAAGGAAACTGTAAACGGTCGCACCGTACCGAAAGGCACTATCGAACGGGCAATTACTTATTGGAGCAAGGGCGGAAGCGACCAGACAAAAATCACCATTCCTGAAAACAAAGATCCCAACCATATATATGATTTGGCGGAAGTACCCCCCTCCTTCCCTGGTGGCAACAAAGCTCTTCACCATTATATTCGTGGAAAAATCCAATATCCAGAGGAAGCTAAGACCAACAAGCAAGGTGGCAGGGTTATCATCAGCATAGTCATAGAGAAAGATGGCACAGTATCTAATGCCAAGGTCTCAAAAGGTACATCCTATGAGGCACTCAACAACGAGGCACTACGCATCATCAATTCCATGCCCAAATGGATACCTGGAAAAGTCAACAACAAAGACGTAAGGGCAAGAGTCGCCATACCCGTCACTTTCACCCCTGAAAAAAGAGAAGCAACAGGAAGCCAAAACGAAAGTGGAAATGTGAATGAGTCAGTCAGCAGGAACAGTCCAAATAACAGCAGAAATGGCGACTCACATGGAGGGGGACACAAACCAAATAAAGACGAGAAGAAACCGAAACGACAGTACGAAGACAAACCTGCCTACTATACAGACTTCTCTGCACTTGTTAGAATTGGAACTATCGAATATGCTTTCAACGGCACACCGAAAGAGGATATTCCGCCCCGAACGGTAATCGATCACCCCTTTGGAATGCTACCACGCATCATTGACGAATACATTGCACCGTTATGGGTTTCGGCAACGTTCTACAAAGACAAAACCGAGAACGATGCCATTTGCAAACGATTTGGCAACCTTGTTAACACAGAGTTCAAAAAATGTACAAGTGCCAAGATACCCACATATGTTTCTCCTACCGCACCAAACATCAACATCGTCAAACCTTTTCATGCTGCTTGGATACAGGATTATCCAAATGTCTTCCCATTCATAAAAAACGAGAACGCCTTTATCACAATGGTGCTTGAAGCAGAGATGGACAAGAGCTGGGTAGAACTACCCACAGGCACAACTATGCACCTTGAAGCACTATTAATGACCCCTGACGGCTACGTGCTGACTACACCTGTGCATACAAGCGACAACAAGTTATTACTATATGTACGGCTGGATTACACATCAGCATACACCTTTAACAATATTACACAGATAGTCATTCTAAATCAATTAGCTTCTGAAACATTCACAAATGCATCTATAAGACAAGGTAAAATAAGCACAGAATACACGAAACGACTCAATACCTATAAAGAAAAAGTAAGGAAACGATACAAGAATATTTAAATATGAGATTTATATCATGGAATGTGAATGGACTGAGGGCTTGCGAAGGCAAGGGCTTCAGCGATATCTTCAAGGAGTTGGATGCCGACTTCTTCTGCCTGCAGGAGACAAAGATGCAGGAAGGACAACTCGACTTGCAGTTTGAGGGCTATACCTCCTACTGGAACTATGCCGAGAAGAAAGGCTATTCCGGTACCGCCATCTTCACCAAACATCAGCCACTAAACGTGGAATATGGTATTGGTATTGACATACACGACCATGAGGGACGTGTCATCACCCTGGAGATGAATGATTTCTTCCTTGTCTGCTGTTACACCCCCAACTCACAGGACGGTCTCAAGCGACTGGAGTACCGTATGTCATGGGAGGATGCCTTCCGTGCCTATCTGAAGCGACTCGACGAGAAAAAGTCCGTCATCCTCTGCGGTGACCTGAATGTCGCTCATGAGGAGATAGACCTGAAGAATCCCAAGACCAACCGCATGAATGCCGGTTTCACCGATCAGGAGCGTGAGAAGTTCAGCACGCTGCTTGCCAGTGGATTCATTGACACGTTCCGCACCCTTTACCCTGAGCAGGTCACCTATTCCTGGTGGTCCTACCGTTTTCAGGCACGTCAGAAAAACGCAGGATGGCGTATCGACTATTTCGTCACCAGCCAGCGACTCCTTGAGCGTATCGAAGATGCCAAGATACACACAGAAATCATGGGTTCTGACCACTGTCCGGTAGAATTAACGTTAAAAGATTAAAAAGAAAAGTACGACGAAACGAAATTCGTTGTATATTTGTCGCGGTTTTAATAAACCACTAAACATATTTTACTAAATAGAGAAAGTTATGAAGAAGATTCTTTTAGCAGTGATGGCTGTTGCTGCCATCGGTTTCACAGCATGTGGTAACAAAGCTCAGCAGGGAGAAGCTACTGACAGTACTGCTGTTGAAGTAAATGTTGCTGACGAAGAGGCTGATGCCGCTATCGCCGCTCTGACATCTAACCTGGAGACAAAGGATGCTAGCAAATTCCAGCAGGCTCTTGACACTGTCAAGGCAAAGATTGCCGAGCTCATCAAGACCAATCCTGAGGCTGCCAAGCAGTATGTGGCAAGAGTACAGACATTCCTGAAGGAGAATGCCGATAAGGTAAAGGCTGTTGTAGGTGAGAACGCTGCTGTTGCCGCTGCCGTATCTGCTATCACTGACGTTGAGCCAGACAAGGTTGTCAATGGTCTGCTCGAGCAGGTTGGTGATGCCGCTACTGAGGCTAAGGACGCTGCTGTTGACGCTGCCAACCAGAAGGTTGACGAGGCTAAGCAAGCTGCTACCGACAAGGCTAACGAGGTAAAGGACGCTGCCAAGGAGAAGGCTGCCGGTGCCATCGACAATGCCGCTAATGCCGCTAAGAAGGGCTTGGGACTCTAAAGATTGAAGAATTGAAAGATTGAAGAATTGAAGTTCTTTGAAGAACTGAGATTTTAACTTTTCATTGAATAAAACAGCCGGTTCGCTGAATAAATTTCGCGAGCCGGCTCTTTTTGTCTACTTTTGCATCATCTAATCTGAGTATAAACAATTAAAACGTAACGAATATGAAAAAGACGATGATGCCCATCATGCTCATGGCAGCCATGACGATGATGACGATGACAACAGCTTGCTCTTCGGATGATCCGCTGAGCAATGACAGTACGAACATCTTTGGTAATGATGACAACGACAACAGCGACAATTCCTCTGGAGGCAGCTCCACAGGCGGCAGTTCCACAGGAACATACAGTGAGATGTCCACCTTCACCATCGCTATCGACAAGACAACGGCAGAGCCTACCTCGACGGCTACGGCACAGTATCCTGAGGAGGGTGACGCTTTCAGCAACCATACTTTCGGGACGATTGTCAATATCGACATGTCAAGTCCTGCTGACCCAGGAGTGGAGGGCGTAACAGTAACCATAGACGGTCATCAGGTAACCACCGACCATGGCAGCACTGAGGGTATCTGCTATGTAGTGACTGGAACGACGACGGATGGTTCACTGGTCATTAATGGCAGTGCCGATTTCGAGCTGAACCTCAACAATGCCGACATCACCAGTACGACAACAACGGCTATTGACATGGAGGGAAAGGGCAGTGCCTACATGGTACTGACAGGCACCAACAAACTTTCTGACGGTACGACAGAAGACCACAAAGGTACTATCTTCAGCAAAGGCAAACTGTTTATCAATGGCGATGGTTCCCTGGAGGTCTATGGTAATTACAAGAATGGTATCCATGGCAAGAGTAATATCGTCATAGAGAAAGGTGTCAACCTCTATGTAAACTCCACGGAGAACAATGGCATCAAGGCTGGTGACAACATGTTCATCAACGGCGGTATCATCAACGTAGAGGTTTCCGCAGATGGCGGCAAGGCTATCAACGGTGACGCTGACATCACGATTAATGGTGGACGTACGACTGTCATTGCCACAGGAAATGGTACCTGGGAGGTTGACGAGACACTCATCTATGGTGGTGACACCAAGGCGGCGGCAGGAATCGGCAGCGACGGTAATTTCTATATGAACGGCGGAGAAGTCTATGCTAAGGCTACCGGCAGTGGCGGCAAGGGCATCAAGGCAGACTACGAGGGCTACATTACTGGCGGAAAGATTCGTATCATCACAGAAGGTGGACTCTATTACAGTAATGGGTCTACAGAGAGTCATAACTACACAGGAAATACCGACAACCTGCCCAGTGTCTACACTTCATCACCCAAGGGTATCAAGATGGGAGGTAAAGACGAGAACGAAGTAGCGTATGGCGGTCCGTTGGTCATCTCAGGTGGAGACATCATGATACGTACCAGTGGCAATAACGCCGAGGGTATGGAGAGCAAGGGCACACTCGAGATCTCTGGAGGAACAGTCCTGGTATATGCTCATGACGATGCCATCAATTCTACAGGTGACATGACCATCTCTGGTGGCACAGTGGTAGCAGTAGGTACCAACAACGATGCCATCGATGCCAATGGCAACATGTATCTCAAGGGCGGCACGATTATCGCCTGTGGAGCCAATGGCGCAGAGGCAGGCATTGACATCAATGAGCAGAAGAAGCTCTACATCACCGGTGGATATCTCTTCGCTATCGGAGGACGTGTAGACGGCAACCTTGGAAGTACCTCACAGGGTATCGTCACCGCTACCGGTTCCATATCAGCCAACAGCACGGTCAGCATCAGTGACAGCAGTAAGACACTCTATACCTTCACGATGCCTCCCATCTCCTATAGTGGCAGCAACTTCATCATCGTCAGCACTCCTGACCTGAAGAGTGGCAGCAGCTATACCCTCACCTCTGGTAACAGTTCTGCCAGTGTGACTGCCTCCAACTCCATCAGCAGTTATAATGCTGGAGGAGGAGGTATGCCCGGAGGAGGTATGCCTGGCGGAGGTCCTGGACAGGGATGGTAATCATACACAATATAACCCCTATTCCTTGCGTTATATGAAATGGATGCAAGAACAACGGAAACATGAGAATCTGACATACCTGGCACTGTGGGGCATGCTCTTCACAGTGCCAGTGCTCAGTCTCTATGTGCGGTCGGTGAACGATGACTCCTTTACTTTCTATTGGAGTGACGTGCTCATGATCTGGAAGCAGTTTGCCATCTTCCTATGCATCTTCCTGGTTCACAATTTCCTGTTGGCACCCCTATTGGTCTACAAACACAAAAGAGCCCTGTATTTCTGTGCTATCGCCGTAGTCATGGGCATCTTCGTGACCTACCAGTGCAGCAACAGACCCATGAAACCCTTCTATCCGCCTCATCAGCGTCACGAGATGGCTGACAGGCATCAGCAGCCTCCCCATGAGGAAGGTTTCGACCATGAGCCCCCACCCTTTGAGAAAGAGACGCCCCCCAAGAGGCATCATGGACCGAGGGACCAGCATCGTCCTCCCGTCTTCCTGGGAGAGCATGACATCGTGGCTCTCATCGTTCTGATTCTGATGATGGGTATGAACATCGGTATCAAGTTCTATTTCAAGTCACGGCATGACGACAAACAACTAATGGTGTTGGAGAAAGAGAATCTGGAGCAGCAGCTGGAATACCTCAAATACCAGATCAACCCTCATTTCTTCATGAATACGCTCAACAATATCCATGCCTTAGTGGATATTGACCCAGAGAAAGCGAAGGATACGATTCTGGAATTGTCGAAGATGATGCGTTTCGTCCTCTATGAGGGTGACAAGAAAGGAGTGCCCATCACCCGTGAGTTCGACTTCATCCGCAACTATGTCACACTGATGAAACTCCGCTATACGGACAAGGTGGAGGTAAAGGTAGAACTCCCTGCTGAGGTTCCTGATTATGAACTGCCTCCACTGATGCTCATCACTTTCATTGAGAACGCGTTTAAACATGGTATCAGTTATCAGCATGCCTCTTTTATTCATGTTAAAGCAGGTATCGAAGGTACCAAGCTGCGATTCACCTGCCGTAACAGCAAGGCTGACAAGCCCAATGAGGAGAAAGGCGGCGTAGGACTCGCCAATGTCAAACAACGGTTAAACTTAATTTATGGAACAAACTATACGCTGAATATACAGGACGAACCTGACACTTATAATGTTGAACTAGAAATTCCACTCACATGATCAGATGCTTGGCTATTGATGATGAGCCGCTGGCGCTACAGCAGTTGGCTGCCTATATTGGTAAAGTACCTTTCCTCGAACTGGCTGCACAGTGCCAGAGTGCCTTGGAGGCACGGAAATTCCTGGAGCAGGATACCGTGGATGCCATTTTCTGTGATATCAACATGCCCGACCTCAATGGGATGGACTTTGTGAAGTCGCTGCAGGCTGCCCCCATGGTGGTATTCACCACTGCCTATGCGGAATATGCCGTCGAGGGTTTTAAGGTCAATGCCGTTGACTACCTCCTGAAACCCTTTGGATTGCAAGATTTCCAAAGGGCTGCCAATCGCATCAAGGAGAGGCTGGATGCCACGACTCCCCTCCCCCAACAGGGAGGAGGCGGAGGCGAGTCCGACACAATCTTCGTCAAAACCGAATACCGCATCGTCAAGGTCACCATTGCCGACATCCGCTATATTGAGGCGATGAGTGAGTACCTGAAGATATACCTTGAAGGAGAGCCGAAACCGATTATCACGCTGCTCTCCATGAAGAAAATGGAGGAACGACTGCCCGACCATTTCATGCGCATCCACCGCTCCTATATCGTCAACCTGCTGAAGATTCAGGAAGTCAACAAAAACCGTGTCATCATGGATGCAGACACCTATCTGCCCATTGGAGATATGTATAAAGATGCCTTCCAAAGTTATCTTGATACGAAATTTCTTGGCAAATAGCCAAAAACTTCGTACCTTTGCGACGATGAAACGGATTTATGCTTTATTATTGGTATTTGTCTCTGTGCTCTCAGCAAGTGCACAGATGGTTGATCCTGTGCATTTCACCACTCAACTCAAAGAACTCACCAATAACGAGGCAGAGATTATCTTCACAGGTAAGATTGATGCCGGATGGCATGTCTACTCCACGGAATTAAGCGGAGGTCCTATTCCTGCCACCTTTAACAAAGTGAAGATGGAGGGCGTGGAGACTATTGGAAAGTTGAAGCACAGAGGTAATGAGCAGAAGAAATTTGACAAGCTTTTCGATATGGAGGTGCGTTTCTTCGAGAACACCGCAACCTTCGTTCAGAAAGTGAAGTTTACCAAAGAGAAATATCTCATTGACTGCTACTTGGAGTTTGGCACTTGCAATGATGAGATGTGTATGCCTCCCTCCTCTGTGGAGTTCAAGAAGACTGGGAATATCACATTGTCCCCTAAGTTAGGGGACGACAGGGAGCTGAACGATTCTATAAAGATAAAAGGTCAGAATGATACGATTACGACCTTTAATGCCGACTCTGTCCCCCTATCCCCCAACTTAGGGGGTGACGTACTCTGGCAACCAGTCACCAAGGAACTGCATGCTTTTAGCGACACTCCAGCGGACACTTCACTATGGTACATCTTCCTTGCAGGACTGCTGGGCGGTTTCCTTGCCCTGCTGACACCCTGTGTATGGCCTATCATCCCCATGACCGTATCGTTCTTCCTCAAACGTAACAAGGAACGGTCAAAGGCAATCCGTGAGGCACTGACCTATGGTCTGAGCATCATCATTATTTACGTCTTTTTGGGACTCTTGGTCACCTTACTCTTTGGTGCCAATGCACTCAACGCACTATCAACCAATGCATGGTTCAACATCTTCTTCGCCCTGCTGCTGATCGTCTTCGCCGCCTCCTTCTTCGGAGCCTTCGAACTGACGCTACCCGCTTCATGGTCGACAAAGATAGATGAGAAATCGGAAAAAACCACCGGACTGCTGAGTATCTTCCTCATGGCATTCACCTTGGTACTGGTATCCTTCTCCTGCACAGGACCGATCATCGGGTTCCTGTTGGTAGCCGTATCCACCCAAGGAAACATCCTCGGTCCTACTCTCGGCATGTTAGGATTCAGCATTGGGCTTGCCATTCCTTTTGCCTTTTTTGCCCTCTTCCCTTCCCTGTTGAAGTCGGTACCGAAGTCTGGAGGGTGGATGAACACCATCAAGGTGGTATTAGGTTTTATCGAACTCGCCTTTGCCCTCAAGTTCTTAAGCGTCGCCGACCTTGCCTATGGCTGGAGACTGCTTGACAGGGAGGTGTTCCTCTCGATATGGATTGCCCTTTTCGGACTCCTTGGAGCCTACCTGATGGGATGGCTTCGGTTCCCCCATGACGAACCGGAGCATCGCACCAATGTGCCTCAGTTCTTCCTCGGACTCCTGTCCTTTGCCTTTACCATCTATATGATACCGGGACTATGGGGAGCGCCCCTGAAAGCAATCAGTGCTTTCACACCTCCTATGTATACCCAGGACTACAAGATCATACAGACCACCGTTGTGGAGGCACCTTTCAAAGATTACGAGCAAGGCATGGCTTTTGCCAAGGAGCAACAAAAGCCCGTCATGATCGATTTCACAGGATTCGGTTGTGTCAACTGCCGTAAGATGGAGGCTGCCGTATGGACAAACGAGGACGTTGCACACCGTCTGACACAAGACTATGTGCTCATCTCGCTCTATGTTGACGACAAGACTCCACTACCCCAACCTATTGAAGTGGAAGTGAACGGACAGAAACGCACGCTTCGTACCATCGGTGACAAATGGAGTCATCTGCAGGCAACGAAGTTCGGGGCGAACACTCAGCCCTTCTATGTGCTGCTGGATGAGGAAGGAAAACCTCTCGGTCCCTCTCGCTCCTACGATGAGAACATACAAGAATACATCAACTGGCTGGATGCCGGATTGACTAAATACAAACCATAAAACAAGAAATATGAAAAGAATTATCACATTAATCATGGTCATAGCCTTTACTATACCATCTTTCGCACAGTTTGAAACCAACAGGGGGCGCAGTCGCTATAACCGTGACGATACTGAACGGTACTATGGTCTGCGTTTGGGTATGAATGTTGCCAGCACCAGCAGTGAGTCTAATACTTTCGATACCAACCCCCGCACGGGTCTCGTCATCGGTTTTGCCTATGGCATGCAACTCTCTAAGTACCATCCCCTTTGGCTGGAGGCAAGCCTGCTATATTCTGAGAAGGGAGGCAAGACCCATCAAGATGGTGACAAGGTGACCTATCGTCTGGGCTATCTGCAACTGCCTATCATTGCGAAATATGGCATCAATATGGATGATGATCTCTACTTACAGCCTTTCTTTGGCGGTTACCTGTCCGTGGGTATTACAGGCAAGATGAAGAACTATGGAACCAGGGAATCAGAGAGTGTCTTCGACAATATGAAACGTTTCGATGGCGGACTGCGTGCCGGATGTGGTCTGGAGTATAAGATGATGTACGTAGAGGTTGGTTATGACCTCGGTCTCGCCAATATCGCCAAAGATGAGTTCGACAACACCAAGACCCGTTGCTTTTTCGTCAACTTAGGTATTAATTTTTAATAAAGCTTATAATGACATTATATCCTCAAATAATCATAGAAGCCCTGCAGACAGTAACCTATGCAGGCACCAAGAAAAACCTGATAGAAAGTGAGATGCTTGCCGACCAGCCTGTGGTCGCTGCCCCCGAGAAAGAGGGCGAGCCATGGCATGTCAGTGTCGTCCTGGAGTTCCCTCGTGACACGGATCCTTTCCTGAAATCTACTGTCAAGGCTGCTGAGGCTGCCATCAAATACCATTGCGGCAAGGATGTTGTCGTGGACATCCAGACTGAGTTCAAGTCAAAGCCACGACCTGAGGTGGGTAAGCTATTGCCACAGGTGAAGAATGTCGTTGCCGTCAGCAGTGGCAAGGGCGGTGTGGGAAAGAGTACCGTCTCTGCCAACCTCGCCATCGCCTTGGCACGACTGGGTTATAAGGTAGGACTGCTTGATGCGGATATCTTCGGTCCTTCGATGCCGAAGATGTTCAAGGTGGAGGACGCACGACCCTACGCAGTCAATGTGGATGGTCGTGACCTGATAGAACCGATTGAGGCGTATGGCGTGAAACTGTTGTCCATCGGTTTCTTCGTATCTCCTGAGACAGCGACACTGTGGCGTGGTGGTATGGCATCGAACGCCCTCAAGCAGCTCATCGCTGATGCTGACTGGGGGGAACTCGACTACCTCATCCTCGACACCCCTCCCGGCACGTCAGATATCCACCTCACCCTTTTGCAGACTCTTGCCATCACTGGAGCCATCATCGTATCTACCCCACAGCAGGTGGCTCTTGCCGATGCCCGTAAGGGTATTGACATGTACCGTAACGAGAAGGTGAACGTACCCATCCTCGGACTGGTGGAGAACATGGCATGGTTTACACCTGCCGAACTGCCCGAGAACCGTTATTACATCTTCGGCAAGGAGGGTTGTAAGCAACTGGCAGAGGAGATGGAAGTGCCCCTGCTCGCCCAGATTCCTTTGGTACAAGGTATCTGTGACAGCGGTGATCAAGGGACACCTGCTGCCCTCAACAGCGATACGGCAACAGGCATCGCCTTCATCAACCTTGCACAGTCGGTAGTAACGGTAGTCAACAAGCGTAACCGGGAACTACCAAAGACAAAGATAGTTGGTGTGAAGTAAACATCAATACGCATATCTTATTTAAAAATACGACTGGCAGAATTTTCATTCCGACAGTCGTATTTCCAAATAGTATAATCTTATTTTTCGCTCCGCAGCTGAATATCTGCTTAGCGGTAGCATTTGTTTTAAATGTATACCTAATCTGTTGCAAGATTTACTGAAAAGTTCTGAATCTTCAAAATTTATCCTTACTTTTGCAGTCAGAAACTTAAACTAAAGAAATAATGAAAATGAAAAGACTATTGATGACATGCACGTGTTTATTATTAGCTTGGGAAGCATTTGCCCAAACCGGTCTAGACAAGACAGCCACTCAGATTGCTTCCGAGATGATGCCCGGATGGAACCTTGGGAACACTATGGAGGCTGCGCGTAATTATGCTATTACGTGGGAGACTCCTAACCGCCCAGCAGTAGAAGTGTTCACCAATGACGGTGGACTGGAATCAGAAACAATGTGGCAAGGAACAGAGACCACACAAGAGGTGATAGACTATGTGAAGAGTTGTGGTTTCAAGTCTGTCAGAATACCATGCTCATGGGTATGGGGACATATCAGTAATGCACAAGATTACACGATAGATGCCACATGGATGCAGAGAGTACGGGAGATTGTTGATTATTGCGTGAAAGACGGACTTTATGTCATATTAAACGATCATTACGACGGTGGCTGGCTAGAAAGGAATATCAATGCGACAGGTTCTGCAAAGACAAAGAACGAAGAGGTATTAAGAGCTATCTGGACACAGATTGCCAATGTGTTCAAGGACTATGACGAACATCTTATCTTCGCAGGACTTAACGAGCCAAATGTAGAGAACCAGGCTACCGTCACGCAACTGGTTTCGTATGAACAGATTTTCATAGACGCCGTCCGTGCTACAGGAGGTAATAACGCCAAGCGACTATTAGTGGTACAGGGACCTTCTACAGACATTGATAAGACCTGTAATTGGATGACCAATAAGATGCCGACAGACCCTATTGGCAACAAGCTTGCCATTGAGATACATTTCTATTACCCTTGGAACTTTTGGGGTATGGAAAAAGATGAGAGTTGGGGCAACATGTTCTATTATTGGGGAAGTGCTAACCATGTCAGCGGATCAAAGCATAATGCCACCTATGGTGAGGAGAGTGACATGATTAAACTTGCTGACCGTTTGAAGACCTCGTTTGTCGATAAAGGCATTCCTGTGATTAACGGTGAATATGGTGTAATCTGGCGTACGAACATCAGTGGTACTAATGAAAGCCAGGAAAAACACAACGCCTCTATCAAGTATTATTACAAGACCATGAACAAGATTTGCATGGAACGAGGTATCGTCCCCTTTGCATGGGATACCAACAGTACTGGCAACAACCAGATGACCATTATCAATCGCTCAACCAAAACGATTTATAACAGTTATATGATGGAGGGCATCAAGGAAGCCATGAAAGAACTAGGAATCACCGCTATTCAAAAAGTAAAGAAAGAGTCTTATTCTTATAACAGACGTACATATAACCTTAGAGGGCAGCAAGTGACGAATCCACGACACGGTATTTATATTCAGAACGGGAAAAAATACATCGCAAAATAAATAAAAAGGAGGATGTCATCCTCCTTTTTATCACTTAAAGCCCACTTTCACATCATTTAAAGCCCTTAAACGGGTCAATTAAAGCCTTCATTTGCAGAGCAAACCAGTTCTTTCCCGGTATAGTCTACTGTCTTTGACGTTCCATCTGGCAAGACAATCGTGAACTTACGAGTAGAAAGCATGCCTGGATAGTTGCCCTGCCGGTCACCGATTGTTAATGTCTGAGTGCGGTCATTCCAATGGAAGGATATGGTCGTGTATATACCATGCTCGTAATTATACGTGTCACCTTCATCCTCATAAAGAGTAAAGTCACCATCTGCACCAGGATAGAGTAGAATCTCAAGATGGTCCCATTGTTTCTCTCCCGTGTATTGCATATCCGGTCCGAGAGGCAAGATACTGCCCGCACGCACAAACATCGGTACATGTTCGAGTGAGGTCTGAAGCGTCAGCGTCTGTCCACCTTGATAGGCTTTACCTGTCCAGAAGTCATACCAGAGGACACCTTTCGGCAAGTATTTCGTTACTTCCTTAGAGGCACTCCAGTCCACCATCTGTTCGCCATTCTCCATCTTCACATTCTTCTTGTCCCATCCTGTCATGGCATCCTCCCGGATAATCTGCTCCTGAGTATATTGCGGATCAAGAATTGGGGCTGCAAGGATACTGCGTCCAAACATAAACTCGTCAGTCATGTCCCACACTTTCTTGTCTGTGGCAAAATCACAGAACAGTGGACGGAGATAACTTTCATTGTTCGATGTCACCTGCCAGGCGGTACTATATAAATAAGGTATCAGACGGTAACGCAAGCGTATCATTTTCTCTATGACATCATAGACCATCTCACCTTTCTTTCCGAACTGCCATATCTCACGAGGAGCATCAGCACCATGACTGCGGAACACAGGGCAGAAGAGTCCATATTGCATCCAACGGATATACAATTCCTGATATTGAGGGTTCTGTGGCGCTGTATTAGCACCCTTGGTATTATACCACCCACAGAAAAAACCACCGATATCCGTATTGAAATTAGGACAGCCTGTCAAAGAATAGCTTAAACCTGCGGGTACTTGTTTACGAAGCATTTCCCATGAGGAGGCGACATCACCACTCCACAGTCCTGACCCATAATGCTGTTGTCCCGCAAAGGCTGAGCGTGTCATGATGAATACTCGTTTCTGTTCTGATGTCTTACGCTGCGACTGGTAAACGCCCCGGACGGTCTCCAATGGAAAGGCATTGCGCAATGAACGCCATGTACCATTTAGACCGGCTTTGTGGTCGTAGTCAGACTCTTTCGGATTGAAGAAATCAGGGTCGGTAGAATCCATCCACCATGCGTCCGTTCCTTTATCGAAGAGCGTTTTCAAATTCTGCCAATATATATCCCGTGCTTCCTGTGAGAAGGCATCATAGACGCGCACACCAGACGGATAGTCCATACGTGGCGGCCATCCTGTGAGTCCGCTCTGGGGCCATGTCTCAAAATCAAACAGCAGTCCCTTCTCATCCAGTTGGCGGTATGCCTTGGTCTTTGGACCGAAACTTGCCCAGATAGAAATCATGAAGTGGGCGTTCTTCTTGTGGATGTCGCTGATCATCTGCTCTCCGTGAGCGTACTCCTCCGTGAGGAAATCCATGGCATTCCACAGGTAGTTCGAGCCCCAGTACTGCCAGTCTTGGATGATACCATCAAGTGGCACCTGTAACTCACGGTACCTGTCGACCACCGAGAGCACCTCGGCAGCACTCTTGTAGCGTTCCTTACACTGCCAGAAACCGTAAGTCCATAAGGGGAACATCGGAACATCACCTGAGAGATGACGCATCTGTGCAATCACACCATCCGCACTTCCACCATACATGAAATAGTAGTCCTCACAATCTCCCACCTCCGACGAGAACGACATGCCCTTTACTGGGTCATCATCAAACTGCGTACGGGAGTAGTTGTCCCAATAGATGCCCCAGCCTTTGACGGACTGTAAGACATTCTGGAAGTCCTCCAGATTAGACTGTTCCATCAACTTGTGCTCACCACGACGGTTCATCTTGCCATTCTGGATAGTGCCAAGACCATAGATCGCCTCGTCTTTGTCGAGTTGGAAACTCTGCGTCACACGATATTTACCGGCATCCGGTCCTTCTGTCCGTGTCTCAAAGGTAACAGCCCCTTTCTCGCGGAGTAGCGTCTTACCCTTAGCAGAGAAAGTGAGAGCACCTGTCTTTGAGTCCATCACCACCGTAAGTACTTCACTACTCACGGTATTGCCCTTCTGAATCACCTTCACATTCTCCGGCTTCGCTATCACCACGAGCCCCTGCTTGTCATATTTATGACCTGCAGGCGACTTCAGGACCCTCACTGTTCTGGGGGTGTAGAACTCTAACCGTACTGTCGTTTCCCCTGTTTGAATCTCCACAGGGTTCCCACTCATTACAACTGCTGTCATGCACAACAATGTTGTCAAAATACTTTTTCGTTTCATCACATGTTTATGAGTCGTTTCATTTACTTATCCTTGCGAAGGTACTTCTTTAATATCATGTTACCGGGTTGCCAACCGTTCCGCTTCCGCACGAGCGGGTTTTCCTGTTTCTGTCATGGGGAGATGGTCGACAGAAAGATACTTGCGAGGCTGCCAGTATTTAGGAAGTACCTGACGGCAAATACCCTGAATAGTTGGAATATCATGCGCCTCGGTGAGTAGGACGACTTGCTCACCCAGCCGTTGATCAGGTGCCTTAGTAATCATATAGGGTACGTGAAGATGCGGATGCAACAGCCGTTCCACCTCCTCTATCTGTATCTTGATACCCCCCGAGCAGATCACATTATCTTTTCTGCCGAGGATACGGAATTGTTGAGTTGAAAGTTGAAAGTTGAAAGATGAAAGATGACAGTTGGCAGGTGACAGTTCGGCAATATCGTTGGTGACAAGGGGACCGTCATGAACGGCAGGGGCATTGATGACAAGACAATCTTCCTCATTCAATGACACATCAACTCCCTCGAAAGGAGTATACCAGTCGCTACGTTCAGGTCCGTTGAGCCGCCGGAGGGCGATATGTGACAGTGTCTCTGTCATCCCATACGTGCTCCACACAGCATTGGGTAAGTCTTTCAATGCCGCCGCTAACTCATCGTTGACGGCACCACCACCGATGATCAGATGACGAATCTGCAGCAGACGCTCGGGAGCCTGTTGTAACAGGTTCCATACCTGCAAGGGTACCATCGCCGCAAAATCGACAGGCCCATCCCACTCTGGACAACCTTTCGGCTCCACACTGACTAATCGCATGCCGCAAGTCAAGGCACGTACCACCATCATCTTTCCCGCGATATAGTCGAGGGGCATACAGAGCAATGCCGTGTCACCCTCTTTCAGTCCCAGAAACTGACACGTGATACGTGCCGAAGCCTCCATGCGCCGTTTCTCCACGAGCAAAGGTTTCGGCTTACCTGTCGACCCGCTGGTATGCACCAGTACTGTCGGACGGTCGTAATGCCACTCGTTTAAGAATTCGCTGAGATCCATAACTGGTCACCACGTATTTCCAAAGGCATGGGAATATTATCGGTAAAGAGCTGACCGGTACCCAGTCCCTGTGGCATGCGGATGCCGGGACCATAGATGTCAGCGGCAAGCTGGGCAACGGCATTCAGCCCGACATTACTCTCCAGGGCAGAGGTAATCCATGAGCCGATTCCCATGTCACGAGCGATGTCCACCCACTCACAAACACCGGTCATACCCCCATGTAAAGATGGTTTCAGGATAATATATGCCGGACGGATGATGTTCAGCATCTGCCGTTTCTGTTCTGGGTCATTGACACCTATCAGTTCCTCATCCAAGGCAATACGCAAAGGAGACTCACGGCAGAGTTCCGCCATGTTCCCCCATTGTCCTGCCTTGATGGGTTGCTCGATAGAGTGCAGGGCATATTGCGAGAGCAGCTCCAGTTTATACAAAGCCTCATCGAAAGGGAAGGCACCATTGGCATCCACCCGCAGCTCGATCTCCCGGGGACCGAATCGCTCACGGATTTTCTTCAATAAGGCAAGCTCCGCATCGAAGTCTATGGCACCAATCTTCAATTTGACACAACGGAAACCCTGTGCCAACTTTTCCTCGATGCGCTCCCGCATCTCCTCGAAAGTTCCCATCCATACCAGTCCGTTGATAGGGATGCCCTCTTCGCCACGAGCAAAAGGAGAGTCAAATAGGAGTGGAGCGTTGGAAGATGAGTGTTGAGCGTTGAGCGAGTACCATGCTGTCTCCAAGCCGAAGAGCATGGAGGGATAGTCGCGCATCGCCTCTGTATCCAGCTCACCCGTCCGCTCCATGTCATCACAGAAATGACGGAGCATCAAAGCATAATTAGGTATATCGTCACAGCTGAGGTTGGGCAAGGGAGCACACTCCCCTACTCCGACCCGTTCACCATCGGTCATCTTAACCAGCCAGATACGACGCTCGGTATATACACCCCGACTGGTACCTGCCGGCTGCTTGAAATGGAGCACACGCTCCTCTATCTCTATCTTCATGGAATCTTCGGATATTGGTCGAAATCTGGTTTACGTTTCTCCAAGAACGCCTTACCACCCTCCTGTGCCTCATCGAGGAAATAATACAACATCGTGGCATCACCAGCCAACTGCTGGATACCAGCCTGTCCGTCAAGTTCCGCATTCAGACCAGCCTTGATCATACGGAGAGCGATGGGTGAGCGTTCCATCATCTCCTCAGCCCATGCCACGCACTCATCCTCCAACTGGTCGAAGGGCACCACCTTATTGACCATACCCATCTCCTCAGCCTCTTTTGCTGAGTACTGCCGACACAAGAACCATATCTCACGTGCCTTCTTCTGTCCTACGATGCGGGCAAGGTAACTGCTACCGAAACCAGCATCAAAAGAACCAACCTTCGGACCTGTCTGTCCGAAGATGGCATTCTCGGAAGCGATGGTCAGGTCACATACCAAGTGCAGCACATGACCGCCACCGATGGCATAGCCGTTGACCATGGCGATGACAGGTTTCGGCAAGCGACGGATCTGCATCTGTACGTCAAGGACACTCAGACGGGGTACTCCCTCGTCGTCTACATACCCGCCACGTCCTTTAACATGCATGTCTCCACCCGAGCAGAAAGCTTTGTCGCCGGCACCTGTCAGCAACACCACACGGATGTTCTGCATCTCACGGCAAAGGGCGAAAGCCTGCGACAGTTCCAATGTCGTCTTGGGCGTAAAGGCATTACGATAACGGGGACGGTTGATGGTAATCTTTGCAATCCCATGATACTCTTCGAAGAGGATCTCTTCGAACTTCCTAATCTCTTTCCATTCTCTCATAAACTTCAATATTTCAATTCTTCAATTTTATATAATAGTCCCTATATACCCGCTCATCCTCAGCGGCATCCGTAAACACCTCCAAAAGCATGGGGCGGTCACTCTGTTCTTGGAGCAGCCTATCGATACCGTCCTGCATCTCCACCATGTTCTCGGCTCTCATATAAACGACATCATTCTGTTCACAGATCCCCTTTGCGGAAGTATGATGCTCGGCAGCAACATACTTGTCACGTGCAGGACTCTGTTCCAAGCCTTGCAACATATTAAAAATTCCCCCTTTACCATTATTCATCAGAAGGATACGGAAGTTTCCCCGTAAACTCTGGTTCCACAGCGCATTCTGGTCGTAGAAGAAACTAAGGTCACCAATGACACAGAACACAAGGTCGTCCGTCACAAGGGAATAGCCCGCAGCTGTGGACAAGGAGCCGTCAATACCATTGACACCACGATTACAATAAAATGGATGGCAGGCATAAATATTTGCCAGACGGACTGCGGTACTGTTTGCATAGTGGAGGGATGAGAGTTGAGCGTTGAGAGTTGAGAGTTGAGAGTTGAAGTATTTCACGGTAGCCATTTGCGAATAGGCTGGCATATAAGCCAATGCATGGCGATGCACACGTTCCAGTAATTCATTCCACAACTGTACGAACGGGTGCGGTTGCTGCTCTAACATAAACCGTATCTGGTCAGCAACAACAGCATGATCACCCATCAAGACATGGGTCAGGTTCATAAAGGGATCCGTCACCTCCCCCGATTCATTTACCATCCATGTTTCCTTCGCCTTACGGAGGAAGCGTTTCCATCGCTTGCTAACGATACTTCCACCGGTATAGAGCACAAAGTCAGGCACATAGCGTTCATCATCCTCTACCAAGGACACCGCTTCATCCATATGTGGGTTGAAAGGCTGACCAGCTACCAACATGGGACGTTTTGCCTGCATGAACATACGCAAGATGTGTGACAATGTATGCGGTTGGATATCAGCAGGTGTACGTTCTATTTTCCTCTCCTCAGGAAGATGCTCCCATGTGTACTCAAAGAGTGGTTCACTGATAGGGACATTGATATGAACAGGAGCATGACACTCCATCAACGCCTCGTTGACCAGGCGGTTGCAATACCAACGCTCTTCCTCATCATGTGGCTCGGGCAACGATACTGCCTTTTTCACAAATCGTCCCAAAGCATCGGGCTGTGGCAGGGTCTGTCCGTCTAACTGATCTATCCATGCCGCAGGACGATCGGCAGAAATGACAACCAGCGACTGATGCTGGTAATATGCCTCTGCAACGGCTGGAGCGAGGTTGAGCAATGCCGTACCACTGGTGACACAAACGACAACAGGAGTATCGGTAGCCTGCGCCATACCCAACGCATAGAATCCTGCTGACCGCTCATCGGTCACCGGATAACAAAGGATGTCCGGGCACTCATTGAGATTATGTACGATAGGAGAATTACGACTACCCGGACATACAACGGCGTGACGGATGCCATGTGCCACCAACAAAGCAGTGAGTATGTTTATATGATCTTTATTACTATACATCACAACTATGAACTATGAACTAATAACTATGAACTATATTACGCATGGTATCGAGTTTGATCTCCGTTTCCTGCCATTCCTGCTCTTCCTGACTGTCTTTCAAAATACCACCACCGGCATACAGCCGGTAGCCGTTAGTGAAAATCTCCATACATCGAAGAGTCACAAAAAGGTTGGTCTTTCCCTCCACCTGTAATGGTCCCATAAAACCACTATAGTAACTACGGTCATGATGCTCGTTATGCTGGATGAAATGGAAGGCATCCTGCTTGGGAAGCCCACAGACGGCAGGTGTCGGATGAAGTGCTTGGATAAGATCACCAATACCTTGACTATTGTTCAGCTTAAATTGGAAGTCACTACGCAGATGAGCAAGATGTCCGGCACGAATAGTACGAGGTCCACTCTCCTTAAAGTCTGACGTGAACTGCTCCAATTGCTCTGTGATATATGTCGCCACATAACGCTGTTCCTGGATATTCTTGTCGCTCCACAGCACTTCCTCACTAAACGGCATTGTTCCTGCCAATGCTACAGTGTTCCATTCCTCATCTCCACCCGACAACAAGATTTCTGGGGTTGCCACCAGCCACATTCCACTGGTGGGTGTTGAGACCAGAATAATCATCATACGAGGATAACTGGCACAAGCACGTTGATATAATTCCACCGGTGATGCCGTACTATCAGCAGGAATGAAGATGCTACGGGAGAGTACCAACTTTGAGAAATCGTGATTCTCCAGATGGGCATGGAAATTGGAGAAATCAATATGATAGTCTGTCCGAGGATCGGTAGAGATTGACGGTGAAGCAATGGTCGGTTCTGTCTCCAACTGTCCCCAAGGAATATCATGCGTCACCACATCAGGGCGTATTAACAGGATAGGACGATCGACAGAAGAGGCAAAAGGAGCGATAACAAATCCACCCTTACCACTTAGTTCCGCACACGAAGTGACTTCGAGAGGCTCACCCGATGTCTGCATCACCAGCGTCTGCTGCTGTTGATAGGGCAAACGGAAAAGGGCGAAACTCCGCATACTATTTACGATTTTTAATGATATAGTTCGTTACTCGGACGGTGGATATCAACTCCTCTGCAGTGTTCTTGATTTCCACGTGCCATACATGCAGGGTACTGCCACGATGCTGTAAGCGAGCATAGGCAGTAACCATATCGCCTTCACTGACCGTTTGTACATGACTGCCGCTGACTTCTATACCGACACAGGCACAATCAGGACAGAGAGCAGAAGAGCCCACACCTGCCACATTCTCTGCCAAAGCAAGAGATGCTCCCCCACTTAGGAAGCCAAATGGCTGGCGGTTACGCTCATCCACTTTCATACGTGCCATACAAGTATCGTCCTCGGGTGTGGAGATAAACTCCATCCCGAGGGCTGTACTCAAATTCGGTTTACTATTGATAATCTGATTGATTCTTTCTACGTTCATTATTTAAAAAGTGAATATTCTGGAACTTCCCAAGCGAGGGCACTGGCACCTAAGACATCACGCTCACGGTCGTCCAATTTTGACACGATGATTTTCACCTTGCCACGCATATTACCAAACACATTTTCCTCAAACGACTCACGAGTAGGTCCCAGCAACCACTTGCCCGCATGAGAGATACCTCCCGTCAGAATGATTGCCTGAGGATTGACGATGCTGGCATAGTTGGCTAATCCCAAACCAAACATATGACCAGTACGGCGATATACTTCTATCGCCATCTCGTCACCCTTGTCGCAACACTCCTTTATCGTTCGTGGTGTCAATTTCTCTAAATCTCTCATCAGAGACGGTTTATCAGATTCTTCCATCATCTCCGTTGCTGTACGGACAATGCCCTTTGCCCCGACATAAGCCTCAAGACAACCCGACTTACCACAGCCACATACACGACCATTCTCTACGACACAGGTATGACCAATCTCCCCCGCAAAGCCTTGAAAGCCCTGATGCTCATGTCCGCTGGAGAAGAAACAGCTTCCCAATCCAACACCAAGATTAATGACAATAAAGTCCTTCATTCCATGTGCAGACCCAAAGGCATGCTCACCCAAAGCCGATACATGTGCATCATTCGCCAAAGCGACAGCCAACCCCAGGCGGTCACGCATCATGGCTGCCAATGGAATCTCTCCTTTCCAGGGCAGATTGGGGGCGTTTACAATATTGCCTGTAATAAAGCTGGCACTCGGTGAACTGATTCCCACGGAGCGTATCTTCTCATAGCCTCCATTCGCCTCTACAATCGTGACAATATCCTCACTCAATTTTGAGACAAAATTGTTCACGTCCTGATAGTTCGTAGTCACAAAACTATCTTCAGCGATAATGTTCCCCCTGATGTCAACAACCGCGTAGGTGGTCAGTTCATTACTGATGTCAACACCAACGACTCTTGTTTTGATATTATCTTCTTCCATGAGTAAATGTAATAATTAAGTTATATATCTACTTGAATAAGGAGTATTCTTTCACTTCCCAGGCAAGGGCACTAGCACCTAAGATATCTCTTTCACTATTATTCAAGGGTGAGATGACCAGACTAACCTTACCTTTCAAATTCTGGAAAATATTGGCTTCAAAAGTCTCCTTCATGACATCCATCATCCATTTGCCATAGGCAGTCATGTCACCTGTCAGTATGATGGATTCAGGATCTACCAAAGAGGCATAGGTAGCCAATGCTTTTCCTAAGACGAGTCCTGTGCGATGAAATGCCTCAATAGCTGCCTCGTCACCTTGTTCACACATTTTAGCAATCATCTGTGGGGTGAGCGCATCGACACCTTTCAGCACTTCGTCTCTTCCTTCTTCTTCCATGATTTCACGGAATGTATGTACCAAGCCTCGGGCAGAAGCATATTCCTCCAAACAGCCACGATGCCCACAGCTACACTGACGACCATTCTCATCCACACACATATGACCGAACTCTCCAGCAAACCCTTCTGCACCCAGATGAGGATGACCATCAAGAAAAATACAACTGCCCAGTCCACCATGACTAATCGATACTAGGATAAAATTAGACAACCCATGAGCAGCACCAAAGGCTTTCTCTCCAACTGCAGCCACATGCGCATCGTTACCCAATGCGACTGCTAAGCCCAATCTGTCACGCAACATGGCTGCCAATGGAACATGACCCTTCCACGGCATATTGGGAGCATTCTCCATACTACCTGTTATGAAATTACCGCTGGGAACACTCATTCCTACGGAACGAACACTCTCATACCCTCCATGTTGCTCCACAAGCATGATAATTTTATCACTGAGCACAGAAATATACTCATTCACATTTGGATAATCTGAAGTGCAGAAAGTATCTTTTGCCAATATCCCACCTTGAACATCCACAATGCCATACGTTGTAATATCTGTACTCACGTCAACACCGACAACATGCCGCTTAACTATATTTTCACTCATCAGTAGTAATCGTTATTATTTAAACAGAGAATATTCCTTCACGTCCCAGGCAAGAACACTGGCTCCCAACACATTCAGGTCTTTGTCCTCATTAAAAGAGTTCAGCAATTTGACTTTCCCTTTCATGTTGTGAAACACATGAGTCTCAAAAGCGTCATTTGCCGGCTCTAACAACCACTTCCCAGCCCTGGACACGACACCTGACAGGATGATGGCCTCAGGATTAAACAAGGAGGCATAGTTAGCAAGACCGACTCCCAAGGCATGCCCTGTACGCCGCATCACCTCTATAGCAAGCTGGTCACCTTGATTACAGAACTCTATAATCAACCGAACCGTCAACTTCTGGACACTCCGCATCAAAGAGGGGGTATCACTTTCTGACAACACTTCCTGTGCGGTTTGCAATACACCCTTAGATGCTGTGTATGCTTCCAGACAACCTTGTTTCCCGCAACCACACTGCCGCCCGCCAGAGGCATAAGTCGTATGACCTATCTCACCAGCAAACCCGTTGGTACCTTGATGAATGTTTCCGTGACTGAAAATACAACTACCCATACCGCTTCCCAGATTGACCAAGACAAAATCTTTCATACCATGAGCAGCTCCAAACGCATGCTCTGCCATTGCGATGGCATTCGCATTGTTATCGACAGCAACTGCCAAGCCTAAACGGTCACGCAACATGGCTGCCAATGGAACGATACCTTTCCATGGGAGATTAGGGGAGTTCTCAATGCATCCTGTATTATAATTTCCACTTGGAGCACTTATTCCGACAGAGCGTATCCCATCAGGATTCCCACTTTTTTCCATCAGAAGGGCTATACTGTCAGCCAGTTTCGTCACATATTCACTGATATTGGGATAATCAGCCGTGGCAAACTCTTCACGTGCCAATATCTCTCCACGTATATTGACTAAAGCGGAAACAGTCTTGTCAACACGAATATCAACGCCTATTACCTGGGTTTTATAGTTATTCTCAATCATATGTGTTAGTAATAATGGGCAAATATAGGAAGAATTCCTCATCCTACCAAATATTGTCCGTATTTTTAGCAAATATTTAACGTATGTCCGATGGTAAATGAAAAAAAACGCTAAAATGGGAATTGTATCAGAATATTTTAGTACCTTTGCTGAATAAAATCCAGCGAAAATAGGCTGCACCGCGGAAAAACTCAAATAAAATTTGGTTTTTCACTCAGTTTGCACTACCTTTGCAACCATTAATTATACATAAATAAATTATGAACGTTTTAGAACTCAGTGAACAAGAGATTGGCAGACGCGAGAGTTTGCAAGAGCTGCGCCAAATGGGAATCAATCCTTACCCTGCCGCAGAATATCCGACCAACGCTTTCTCTACCGACATACGCGATAACTTCCGTGACGACGATGAGCCCCGTCAGGTTTGTATTGCCGGACGCATGATGAGCCGTCGTGTGATGGGTAAGGCAAGTTTTGCGGAGATCCAGGATAGCAAAGGACGAATCCAAGTATATATTTCCCGTGACGACCTGTGTCCCGGAGAGGATAAAGATTTATATAATAAAGTATTTAAGCGGCTATTGGACATTGGTGACTTCATCGGAATAAAAGGTTTCGTGTTCCGTACCCAGACGGGAGAGATATCTGTCCACGCACAGGAGCTGACGCTGCTGTCGAAATCACTCAAGCCACTGCCCATCGTCAAATATAAGGACGGCGTCGCTTATGATAAGTTTGAGGATCCTGAGCTCCGTTACCGCCAGCGTTATGTTGACCTGGTGGTCAATGACGGTGTGAAAGACACCTTCCTACAGCGTGCCACTGTTATCCGTACCCTCCGTAAGGTACTGGACGAGGCAGGCTATACAGAAGTAGAAACTCCAACGCTCCAGATGATTGCCGGAGGTGCCTCCGCACGTCCTTTCATCACTCATTTCAATGCTCTTGACCAGGATATGTATATGCGTATCGCTACTGAGCTTTACCTGAAGCGACTGATTGTCGGTGGTTTTGAGGGTGTTTATGAGATCGGCAAGAATTTCCGCAACGAAGGAATGGACCGCAACCACAATCCTGAGTTCACCTGCATGGAGCTCTATGTGCAGTATAAGGACTACAACTGGATGATGTCATTCACCGAGAAACTGCTGGAGACCATCTGTATTGCTGTTAACGGAAAACCGGAACGTGAGATTGATGGTAATATCGTCAGTTTCAAGGCGCCCTATCGTCGTCTGCCTATCCTTGATGCCATCAAGGAGAAAACGGGCTTCGACTGTGATGGTAAGTCCGAAGAAGAGATTCGTGCTTTCTGCAAAGAGAAAGGCATGGAGGTTGACGAGACCATGGGTAAGGGAAAACTGATTGACGAGCTCTTCGGGGAGTTCTGTGAGGGTACCTTTATCCAACCAACCTTTATCACCGACTATCCTGTGGAGATGTCGCCGCTGACCAAGATGCACCGTAGCAAGCCTGGTCTGACTGAGCGTTTCGAATTGATGGTCAATGGCAAGGAATTGGCAAATGCCTACTCTGAGCTAAACGACCCCATTGATCAGGAGGAGCGTTTTATCGAGCAGATGAAACTTGCTGACAAAGGTGACGATGAGGCGATGATTATCGACCAGGATTTCCTGCGTGCCCTGCAATACGGCATGCCCCCTACCAGTGGTATTGGTATTGGCATTGACCGTCTGGTGATGCTGATGACAGGTAAGACCTTCATCCAGGAAGTATTGTTCTTCCCCCAGATGAAACCTGAGAAGAAGATTCCTCAGAGTACTGTGGCAGAATGGGAAGAGATTGGAGTCTCCGAAGACTGGGTTCCCGTACTCCGGAAAGCGGGCTTCAACCTTGTTTCAAATATCAAGGAAGAAAAGGCTCAAGGATTGCAACAGAAAGTGGGCGATATTGTCAAGAAATACAAACTGGAAATGCAGAAGCCCAGTGTTGATGAAGTGCAGGGTTGGATTGACAAAGCAAACAAATAATGTACGACTGTGGGAAGATAGCCATCATTGGCGGCGGTAGCTGGGCTACAGCAATAGCCAAGATTGTGGTGGGACATACACACCATATTGGATGGTATATGCGCCGTGATGACCGCATTGACGATTTCAAGCGCCTAGGCCATAACCCTGCCTACTTGATGAGCGTCCACTTCAATACCGACGAGATTTTCTTCTCATCTGACCTCAACAAGATTGTGCAGATGTATGACACATTGGTGTTTGTCACGCCATCTCCCTACCTGAAGAGTCACCTGAAGAAACTGAAGACCCGTATCCGTGACAAGTTTGTCATTACAGCCATCAAAGGCATCGTTCCCGATGAGAATCTGGTATGCTCAGAGTATTTCCATCAGGTATATGACGTACCTTACGAGAATCTCGCATGTATCGGTGGACCTTCTCATGCAGAGGAAGTCGCACTGGAACGTCTCAGTTACCTGACTGTGGGATGTGCCGACCGTGAGAAAGCTCATGCCTTTGCTGATATCATGGCAAGTGACTATATCAAGACAAAGACCTCTACTGACGTGATTGGTATTGAGTACTCTTCCGTCTTGAAGAATGTATATGCTATTGCAGCAGGTATATGCAACGGACTGAAGTTCGGTGACAACTTCCAGGCGGTGTTAATGGCGAATGCCGTACAGGAGATGGCACGTTTCCTGAAAGTGGTACACCCCATTGAGCGTAACATCGTTGACAGTGTTTATCTGGGCGACCTCTTGGTGACAGGCTATTCCAATTTCTCACGCAACCGCACGTTCGGTACGATGATCGGAAAAGGCTACAGCGTCAAGTCGGCACAGATAGAGATGGAGATGATAGCGGAGGGCTACTTCGGTACCAAATGTATGAAGGAGATTAATCGCCACTGCCATGTAAACATGCCTATTCTGGATGCTGTTTATAATATCCTTTATGAGCGCATCTCCCCACAAATTGAAATCAAGCTATTAACAGATTCATTTAGATAACAATAAAACTATGAGTATTAAACTTGACATCACAAAGGCTGCTTGTTTCTTGGAAGCAGGTGCCGTAAAAGCTTTCGAACCGAAAGTAAAAGCCGCACAGCAGGCATTAGAAGAGGGCACATGCCCTGGTAATGATTTCTTAGGATGGCTGCATCTTCCCAGCAGTATCACTCCTGCTTTTCTGGACGAGGTACAGGCTGTTGCCAATACCCTCAGAGAGAAATGCGAGGTAGTTGTTGTTGCCGGTATCGGTGGCTCCTACTTAGGTGCCCGTGCCGTTATCGAGGCATTAGGAAACTCTTTCGCATGGCTGATTCAGGACAAGAAGAATCCTACCATTCTCTTTGCAGGCAACAACATCGGTGAGGACTATCTCTCTGAGATGACTGAATACCTGAAAGGTAAGAAATTTGGAGTCATCAATATCTCTAAGTCTGGTACAACCACCGAGACCGCTCTCACTTTCCGTCTGTTGAAGAAACAGTGTGAGGCACAGATGGGCAAGGACGTGGCAAAAGACGTGATCGTTGCCGTCACCGACGCTAAGCGTGGTGCCGCTCGTACTTGTGCAGACAAGGAAGGCTATAAGAGCTTCATCATTCCCGATAATGTGGGTGGACGCTTCTCCGTACTTACTCCTGTAGGTCTGCTGCCTATCGCATGTGCAGGTTTCGACATCAAGCAACTCGTACAGGGTGCTGTTGACATGGAGAAAGCCTGTGGCAAGGACGTTCCTTTCGAGGAGAACCTCGCAGCCCAGTATGCCGCTGTCCGCAACGGTCTATATGGTGCTGGCAAGAAGATAGAGATCATGGTGAACTACCAGCCTAAACTCCACTTTATCTCTGAGTGGTGGAAACAACTCTACGGAGAGTCTGAGGGTAAAGACAAGAAGGGTATCTTCCCTGCATCATGCGACTTCACTACCGACCTGCATTCTATGGGTCAGTGGATCCAGGATGGTGAGCGTACCATCTTCGAGACTGTCATCAGCATTGAGGAGCCTAACCGTAGCTTGCTATTCCCCAGCGATGAAGAGAATCTGGATGGTTTGAACTTCCTTGCCGGCAAGCGTGTTGATGAGGTCAACAAGATGGCAGAGCTCGGCACTCGTCTTGCTCACGTGGATGGTGGTGTGCCCAACATCCGCATCAGCGTTCCCAAACTGAACGAATACTATATCGGACAGCTCATCTACTTCTTCGAGATTGCCTGTGGCATCAGTGGTAACGTATTGGGAGTTAACCCATTCAACCAGCCCGGTGTAGAGGCATACAAGAAGAATATGTTTGCCCTGCTCGACAAACCAGGCTATGAGGCTGACTCAAAGGCTATCAAAGAGCGTCTTGCCAAGGAGAGTTGAAGTAATCGTCGCAAGACGCTTTTACAAAGCGAAGCGACTAAAAGAATTGAAGAGTTGAAGAATTGAAAGATTGAAGAAAGCAATTCAATTATACTTAAAGAAGTACGGCTTTGGACACTTCTGTCCCAAAGCCGTACTTTTCGACATGGATGGGGTCATCTACGACTCTATGCGTAACCATGCTCTTTCCTGGCACCAGTCCATGGCTGCTGCAGGCATTCAGATGGACGAAAGCGAAGCTTATCTCTATGAGGGCATGCGGGGTGTGGAAACCATCAAACTAAAGGCGCGTCAACAATGGCACCGTGAACTCACCGACGAAGAGGCACAACGACTCTATGAACTCAAAGCATCCATTTTTAGTCAATGCCCACCAGCACCAAAAATGGAAGGGACAGAGGAACTCATGCGGCAAATTAAAGCCTGCGGCCTCCAAATCTGTGTGGTAACGGGAAGCGGTCAGCACACCTTATTAAATAAACTGACAAAAGACTTCCCAGGACTGATCCAGCAAGACTTGATTGTTACCAGTTATGACGTGAAACGCGGGAAACCTGCCCCAGACCCCTACCTGGCTGGGATGCGGAAAGTGAACACCAATCCTTGGGAGACCATCGTTGTTGAGAATGCGCCACTAGGAGTGCAAGCTGCCGTTGCAGCACAATGTTTCACTATCGCCGTCAATACCGGACCACTGCCTGACCAAGAATTGACGAGTAAAGGAGCGGACATCATTATGCCCGACATGCTGACATTCTCCCAACAATGGGAAACCTTCTACAAAGAATGCTGATATTATATCAAACGCCTTCTTCCTCGTCTTTCTCCTCTTCCTCCACGGCACTTGTGTCCATCTGTGTATCACGTTTAATGGACAGTTCACCCATACGGGAAAGACGTACTATCAAAGGGATATACTCATCCGTCTGAGGATGACATACGCTGGCTGCAAACTCCAGCCAGTCACCGTCAGTCTTGTCGAAAACCAATCCCTCCAAGATACCTGTCTTCCGATAATCATCATCCAGGTATTTGTCAAAATCTTTCTTACTGAAACGATGATGGTAGAATTGACTGCCATCCTGGCGGGACACGACCAATGTAATATAGTTATCCACAAACTGCTGTCCTATCTCATCTTTCACCATAGGTAGTGAATCACTGGATTGGCGATTGATGTCCAGATGATACTGACGTCCTATCCAACTGATATCCCTGCTATCAGAATAAGGCTGCAGGCGGACAGGTTCCTGTGGTTTAGGAACTTCCGCACGCTCCGTAATGATATTCTCACTTTTCTTCTTCCCGCCACATGCCATCAGAGTCAAGGCAAGGCATCCGACCAATAAGATGCAGTATCTGTTTGTTTTCATTTGTTTTAAGCTTTACGATGATGCAAAGGTACAATTATGTGCTTAAAAAACCAAGAAAATTCTTAAGTTTTTTCCAACGGCATAACTCTCCAATCCATAATACAAAAGATGTGGCAACAATAACCATGAGCCAATCTCTCCAAGATAATGGGGTCACATTGAACATCCTTCCTCCGAAACTGACTATCAACAACTGACCGAAGAACACCAGAAAGGCAATAAGAATAAAGCCACGACACCCTTTTATCCTCAAGGCACAGTCACCTGTGGCAAAAGCACGGGCATTAAACATGTTCCAGAACTGGAGCATCACGAAAATGGTAAAGAACAGACTCTGTTCATAACGTGACCAGCCATTATGTTCATAATAGTATAATAGGACTATCAGTATCAGGAAGAAAGTCAAACCAACCCCTATTATCTGTGATGCCATCTTACGACTGATGATAAAATCATGACGGTCACGTGGCTTTTCCTTCATCACTGAGGCTGTAGGAGGCAATGACGCCAGTGCCATCGCTGCGAAAGTGTCCATTATCAGGTTCACCCACAGCATCTGTGTAACAGTCAGAGGAACTTCCGTCCCCATAAAAGCACCTACCAGTACTATCAGGCAAGCGGCAACATTAACGGTCATCTGAAAAAGGATAAAACGCTGTATATTACGATAGAGGGAGCGCCCCCACATCACTGCTCTGCCAATACTGCTGAACGAATTGTCGATAATAGTTATATCAGAGGCTTCCTTAGCTACCGACGTACCATCGCCCATGGAGAGACCGACATGTGCAGCTTTCAGCGCTGGGGCATCATTCGTACCGTCTCCTGTCACAGCGACCACCTGCCCCAACGACTGCAACGCTTCTACTAACCGTTTCTTATCCATCGGACGGGCACGGGCTATCACTTTCAGGTCCAGAACACGCTCCATTAATTGTTCATCAGAGAGTGCGGCAAATTCCGGACCTGTCATCATCTGGCGGTCAGTGTCATCGTCAGTCCATAAACCTACCTGCCGGGCTATTTCCCGGGCGGTAGCTGCCGTGTCACCCGTTACTATCTTCACTGCGATACCGGCATCCATACATTCACGAACAGCCTGAGGCACGTCGGGACGCACCGGATCAGAGATAGCCACTACTCCCATGAACGTCATATGTCCGGTCGTCAACTGATGGTCAACAATGGGCATTTCATCCTCACTCAACTTTTGATAGGCAAAGCCTAACGTACGCATTCCTTGTTCTTGAAAGGCAAGCAGACGGCGTTGCACCTCTTCCAGTTGTCTGGTAGACATCACACACTTACCATAGACAATTTCCGGGGCACCTTTCACAAAAAGAATTCTTTCCTGATGGAAACGGACAACGACAGCCATCATTTTGTGTTCTGTAGAGAACGGTAATTCCGCCTCATAAACCACCTCATCTTTCAGTGTCCTGTAGTCAACACCCTGATCATGCAGCCATAGCAGTAAAGCCCCTTCTGTGGGATTACCCAATATGGAAGGTTGCTTTCCCTCTTCCACCTGGAGGGATGCCGTCGTGTTCACAGCAATACCCTGAAAAATCAGCTCCTGACTTGTCTGCTCAAAATAAGTCTCATGGACATGCATCTGATTCTGGGTCAGCGTTCCTGTCTTGTCGGTACAGATAACGGTAGTTGCACCCATGGTCTCACAAGCATGCATCTTACGAACCAGGTTATTGGTTTTCAGCATCCGCCGCATGCTATAGGCAAGACTCAGTGTTACTGCCATGGGCAAACCTTCAGGAACAGCGACTACGATCAGGGTCACAGCTATCATAATAGTCTGTAGGAGATAGGAAACAAAATGTACCCACTCGAAGTCGTAATGAAGGAAATACATCATCACACGACCGACAATGACCAGAAAGGCTATGCCATAACTCGCCCTGGCAATCAATAATCCTAAACGGTCCAGCTGTTCATTCAACGGGGTTTTCACACTGTCATCAATACGTGCTGCCTCATACACCTTGCCGTTCTCTGTGGCATCACCGACTGCCTGCACCTGGAAAACGCCATGCCCTTCCATGACCTTGGTACCACGCATGACCTGATTCGTAGGAAAAGTAGCCTCCGCGTCAAAATCCTGTTCCATGATGCTCTTATGACAGATGGGCTCTCCTGTCAGCGACGACTCGTCCACATTCAGCGACACCGCCTCCAGCAATTCACCATCAGCAGGTATCTCGTCCCCCGTATTCATGAGGACGACATCCCCCACCACGACATCGCATTTGGGAATCTGCAACCTGCGTCCGCTACGCACCACAACCACCGGTTCTTCATCATTCACCTTATTGAGGATGGAAAACTCACGGTCAGCCTTCACCTCAAAGAGGAAAGCCAAACCTGTGGCGAGTAGAATGGCAGTAAAGATGCCTACAGGTTCAAAAAACACTGCAACATCTTCCTGCAAGACATAATACTCATAGAAAGAAATACCGACAGATAAGACACCTGCCACTAATAAAATGATTATCAACGGATCACTGAACTTCTCCAGAAATCTTTTCCACAGGGGCACCTTGTCAGGTTCGGTCAACACATTACGACCATACCTCAGACGACTCTCCAACACTTCCGCATCAGTCAAGCCTGTATATTTTTGCTTTTTCACGCTGCGAAGTTACAAAAAATTGAGAGAAGAGCAAAAGATTTCCTAACTAAATATTCGGTTATAGTTCTTGCATTGCTGGCAGAACTCAATGAAGTAATCAGTCCTACGGAACTCATTGATATAGTTCTTGGCATCTATATCGGCAAAGAATTTCTCCGTCGTATATGCCATGTGCGCTGTTTTTTTCTCGTCTGCTATGTACTTGATGAAGCTCATTTCAACTGTTTACCGTCTGAGAATGCAATGCCAATGTGGAAGGATCCACGCTGTTGGCTTAAAACTTTTCATATTGTTTTTGATATTATAAAATAGACTATTAATGCGAGTTGAACAATGATAATAGCTGGGACACCATACTTGAACTGGTACCCTCCCACGATATTATCAATATCGCGGTTCCCTCCCTTATGCTGGGTTTTATGATGCCAGACTTTCATTCCTAACCAAGCTCCAATGCTTCCACCAAGTACAGCTAAGCCCAATAATGCAGTCTCTCTTATGCGCCACTTGGAGTTCTTAGCTTTCCACTTGTCGATACCGTACATGAAGAAAGTGACCACGTTGATGACAGCGAGGTAGATAAGAACTACATGTAGATGTTTCAGTGGTATCATCTGTTCGCTAAATTGGAATTTATATCATTTATTGATTTCGATTAACTTTTCAAAATATTGGTGCATCCATGCTTCTATATTATCTTCGCGCATATTCCCATCGC
>OMWH01000006.1 GCA_900314755.1 uncultured Prevotellaceae bacterium
GACATCACGGGTGGTGACATCACAGCCGCTATAGCAGCCAAGAAGGCTGCCTTGGCAGAAGGTGAGACAGTTGGTAATATCACCATTACGCTTGCTGAGGGCACCTATACCGTCAGCTCTCCCATCGAGGCTCCTGCTTCTCTGACCATCAACGGTGCAGCCGGTGCTGTTATCGATGCATCTGCATTGGAGGCAGCCTTGATTACGACTCCTGCAGGTGACCTGGCTCTTTGGAAGGAGGCAAGTCTTACTGTCAAGGACGTGACCATCAAGGGCGTGAAGAAGGGAGTCTATGCAAGTGCAGGCAAGAACTATCTGTACAATGACTTCCAGATTGACAACTGCGTCATCGAGATCGAGGCTCCTGGCGTGACTGTCCAGACGTTCGCTATTACGAACTCCACTCTGTATAACCTTGCCAAGGGCAAGAACTTCTTCACCCACCGCCAGAGCAATCAGAAGTGGCTGGCCTACACGATTAAGAACAGCGTCTTCCTGAATGTTGGTAAGAGCGGTCAGGTGGTTAAGGGTATCAACCAGGGCCAGAATGGTGCCAATCCGACTTGGGATATTGATGGCAACATCTTCAACTTCGAAGGCAAGGACACGAGTGCAGACGAGACTACTGGCGACGAGGCAGAGCCTGTTAAGAACAGTGTTGCAGGTATCATTACCTTCACCGACGCTGCCGCTGGTGACTTCGGCGGTAACTTTACGCTTGCTCCTGGCACAACTGCTCCAGAAACGATGCCTGGTGACCCACGCTGGACCATCACTACAGCAGCAGGATATGCTACCACCGTCGGTGAGTGCACTGGTGGTATTGTGACGGTAGATAAGCCTTATGCTGCTGCTGGTGAGAAGGTCTATGCAACCTTTACTCCTGCCGAGGGCTATAGTCCTAGTGGCATTGTTCCAACCGTCAAGAATGATGCTGGCGAAGATGTTACTTCTAGCATCACATTTGGTGAAGATGAGACTGGTTCTTACCTCATCATGCCGGCATTCAACATTACGGTATCTGTTGTATTCCAGCAGCTGCCTAAGTTCTACATCATCGGTGTGAACGGCGTATGGGATCGTACTGCAATGACTGAGATGACCTATAATAAGGAGACAGGCAAATATGAGTATGAGTTTGCTCCTACAGCAACGGCTTACTTCGCATTCGCTGATTATCAGCAGACAGAAGAAGAGGCTGCTGCCGATGCAGACTGGAGTGTGTTCAATAGTACCTATCGCTATAGTATTGGTGAGGGTGACTTAGATGCTACTCTGGGTGAGACAAAGTCTCTTTCTAAAGTAAATGGTACTATCGTGCTTCAGCCAGGTACTTATAAGATTGTCGTTGAGTCAGACTTCAGTGCAGTGACTATCACTGGTGAGGTTGCAGAGGATACTTATGTAGTTGCTGGTAACTCCGTTGCTCTCTTTGGAGCAGAGTGGGATGTTACAGCTGAGGCTAATAAGATGACGCTGAATACGACAACAGGTCTCTATGAAATTACGTATTCAAATGTTACTTTGGAAGCTGGTACGATTGAGTACAAGATTGTGAAGAATGGTGGTAGTACTTGGATTCCTGAGGGAACGGATAATAATCTGACTGTAACAATCCCAAGTGCAGGTACTTATAATGTAACCTTTACCTTCAATCCAGAGACCAATAAAATAACGGGTGCAGCTACTGATGCTACTGGCATCAACGGCATCACTGTTGACGGTGTATCTGGTGACATCTTCAGCGATGGCAAGCCAGTTTACAACCTGAGCGGTCAGCGTGTATTCAAGGGCTACAAGGGTATCGTTATCAAGAATGGTCGTAAGATCGTTGTAAAGTGAAGAATGAAAAGTGAAGAGTGAAGAATTTGCTACCGCTTAGGTGCAAATCTCTGAGACTCAATAATAAGAGGTGGCGATGGCTTAATGCTGTCGCCACTTTTTTTATTGTTTTGTTTGGAGGATACAATAGAATTGTTTATCTTTGCAATGTAAATGTGTGTCATTAGCAATAATATGAAAACGACAGCAGATGTACTACAGATCCTCAGGGATTTTAAACCTTTGGCAGAACGTGAGTATGGGCTGACAAGTATTGGCGTGTTTGGTTCTGTGGCTCGTGGAGAACAGACAGAAGAGAGCGATGTTGATATTTGCTATGAAGGAAAAGTCCCTTCTCTCTTAACGCTTGACATGATACAAGAAGAGTTGGAACGGCGTTTAGGCAGTCATGTAGATTTGGTTAGAATCAGGAAAGGTATGAATCGTTTGTTACATCAGCGAATTCAAAAGGAGGGAATCTATGTTTGATAAAGAGTTGGCATTGGATAGTCTTCGACAAATTGAAGTGGCGATAAATACAATTCTGGAACGCTTCTCAGTTGTAAAATCCGTTGATGAATTCGTTAGTTCACCTGGTGGAATGATGCGATTGGATGCGATTTGTATGAATTTAATAACATTGGGCGAATCGGTGAAGGGACTTGACAAATTGACAAAAGGTGAATTGTTGCCACAATATCCTGAGATTTATTGGAGTGGAGTCATGCGGATGCGTGACAAGATAGCCCATCATTATTTTGAGATTGACACGGATGTCGTATTTCAAACGTTAGAGAATGATATACCAGCAATGCTTCCTGTCATCAAACGAATAATTGATGAACTACACTAACGACATCTTCAGCGATGGCAAGCCAGTTTACAACCTGAGCGGTCAGCGTGTCTTCAAGGGCTACAAGGGTATCGTTATCAAGAACGGCAAGAAAGTCGTGATTAAGTGAGAATAAAGCAAGAACTTGTTCATGCTTTATCGAGCGTGAACGAGTTCGAGGTGAAAGCTCAGTGATCGTTGTAAAGTGAAGAATGAAGAGTGAAGAATTTGCTACCGCTTAGGTGCAAATCTCTGAGACTCAATAATAAGAGGTGGCGATGGCGCAATGCTGTCGCCACTTTTTTATGCCACGGAAAAAATAAATGCGTATTTATTTTGTTCTTCGCTCGGTTTTCACTACCTTTGCAGAAATATACTACTCAAAAACTATGCATATACGAAAACTGCTATTTTTGGTCTGGACGTGCGGTGTGTCGTTCTCTCTGGAGGCTAAGGATATCTATGTGTCCACTTCTTTTCATGAGCCTGCTACAGAGGGACTCCGCTTTATCTACAGTTATGATGGTGTGAGGTGGGACTCCATACAAGGGGTGTTCCTGCGTCCAGAGGTTGGAAAACAGAAAGTGATGCGAGACCCTTCCGTCGTGAAAGGTCCTGACGGCACGTTTCATCTGGTATGGACCAGTTCCTGGCGTGGTGACCGTGGCTTCGGCTATGCGTCCTCGAAGGACTTGATTCACTGGACGAAACAACGGTTTATCCCCACAGGGATGGAGGAGTCGACGGTGAACACGTGGGCTCCGGAACTGTTCTATGACGATGTGAAGAAACAGTTCCTGATCATCTGGGCATCCTGTGTACCGGGAAAGTTCCCTGACTACAAGGAGGATCATCTGAACAACCACCGTCTGTATTATATGACGACGAAGGACTTCAAGACTTTCTCGAAGGCACAGCTCTTCTATGACCCGGACTTCAGCGCTATCGACGCAACGCTGGTGAAACGGGGGAAGTCGGACTACGTGATGGTGGTGAAAGACAACTCCCGCCCCATGCGGAATATCAAGGTCGCCTTCGCCAAGTCGCCATACGGTCCGTGGAGCAAGGCATCAGCACCTTTCACCGAGTCGTTTACGGAAGGTCCCTCAACGGCAAAGGTGGGTGACTGGTGGTATATCTACTATGACAGTTATCGGTATAAGATATACGGTGCCCACCGTACCAAGGACTTCCTGACCTTCCAGAACCAGACGGGTGCCGTCAGTTTCCCGGTAGGGCATAAGCATGGCACGGTGTTCCTTGCCGACGAGCAGTTGGTAGAGGGACTGATTAAATACAACCGTGATGTGGTGCACTATACCGGAAAGACGATAGCCCGTCCTGAGCGGCATGACGGAGGACTGAAGCCGGTGGTCGGCGTGCATACCATTCAGACGATGAGAGGGGCTAAGCCCTGGACCTATAACCATCAGCCGATGATGGCATACTGGAACGGTAAGTTCTATATGCACTACCTGACTGATCCCCGCCATGAGCATGAGGCACCGGGTAAGACCATGCTGCAGACCTCTACCGATGGCTATACATGGAGTAAACCCGTGGAGCTGTTTCCGGAATATGACGTACCGGAAGGGTGGACAAAGGAAGGAAAGGACTTCCCGCCAGCCCATAACCTGAAAGCGGTGATGCACCAGAGGATGGGGTGGTATGTTTACAGAGGTGAGAGGTCAGAGGTCAGAGGTGAGAGATTACTGGCTGTGGGCAACTATGGCATCTGTCTCACCATCAAGGATGAGCCTAATGACGGCAATGGGATTGGTCGTGTAGTCCGTGAGGTGAAGAAGGATGGCTCTCTCGGTCCCATCTATTTCGTCTATTACAACCATGGCTTCAGTGAGAAGAATACCGACTACCCCTATTATAAGAAATGTAAGGACAAAGGATTCGTGGCTGCTGTCGATGCCATGCTTGCCGACCCCATGCAGCGCATGCAATGGGTGGAGGAGGCTGACCGCAACGACCCGCTCATCCCGTTGACCAAACCCTATAAGGCGTTCAGCGGCTATACCCTGCCGGACGGTAGGAAGGTGGCACTGTGGAAACATTCCGTCACCAGTCTGTCGGCTGACGGTGGTAACACGTGGCGACTGACTAACGTCAATGGGAATTTAGGATGCGACCGTGCTCCCGGCTTTGTCAACTCCAATGCGAAGATATGGGGACAGCGACTGACGGACGGGACTTATGCCACCGTCTATAACCCTGCGGAATACCGCTGGCCACTTGCCATCTCACTCAGCAAGGACGGACTGGAGTATACCACCCTGTCGCTGATACATGGAGAGGTGAATCCCCTGCGTCATGGAGGACAGTTCAAGAGTTATGGTCCGCAGTATGTCCGTGGTATTGAGAATGCTGATGCGGTATTCACCTCTCACCTCTCACCTCTCACCTCTCACCTCCCCAATGATCTCTGGGTCGCCTATTCAACTAATAAGGAGGATATGTGGGTGAGCCGCATTCCCGTCCCGGTACAGCTGAATGCCACTACCCATGCCCAACCGTTCGGTTCTGCGACAAAGTTGTCGGAACTGACCGACTGGAACCTGTATGTGCCGCAGCTGTGTCCTGTTACCGTGAAAGACGGTTGGCTGAGTCTCTATGACAGCGATCCCTATGACTATGCGAAAGCAGAGCGTCTGATCCCTAATACCAAGGAATTGGAAGTGGAGTTCGACCTAAGGATGGACCAGACGGCGAACGGTGAACTGGATATTGAGTTCGTGGATGATGGTGGGAATGTATGCTCACGGATTGTGGTAGACTCCACTGGTGCTATCCGTGTGAAGGGTGGTGCCCGCTATGGTACGCTCTTAAGGAAATATGAGGCTGGTACAACCTACCATATCAAAGCGGTGCTCTCCGCATCACTGCATCGTGCGACGTATGAGATAGGTGTGGTAGGGAAGGTAGGTGTTTTAGGGAAATGCACCCGACAGTATGATACGCCGGTGGAGAGTATCAGCCGTATTGTGTTCCGTACTGGCATGCCCTTTGACAAACCAGATATCAACACACCTGCCGACCAGGACTTTGATATGCCCCGCGCCGACGAGTCAGACGCTAAGGCAGGCTATCATATTGCTCATGTCACCAGTCGTTCGGTTGACGGCAGTGTCACCGCCGTCCTCCACTATGACGACTATGCCCACTATGCTGACTATTTCAACGGTATGGAGGATGAGAATATCGTCACCACGATTCCTAATGCACAGTCGTCGGCATGGATGCGTGACAATATCCCCTTGTTTGACTGTCCGCAGGAGAACTTCCGGGAGATGTACTACTACCGCTGGTGGACACTGCGCAAGCATATCAAGCGGACTCCTGTGGGCTATGGCATGACGGAGTTCCTCGTACAGCGGTCGTATGCTGACCGCTATAACCTGATAGCCTGTGCTATCGGACATCATATCATGGAGAGCCGTTGGCTGCGTGATACCACCTATCTGCACCAGATACTCCGTACCTGGTATTATGGCAATGACGGGAAAGCGATGGCGAAGATGAACAAGTTCTCGTCATGGAACCCTGCCGCTGTACTGGAGATGTGGAAGGTGCAGGGAGACACGACCTTCATGTTGGGACTGAAACCAAGACTGGAAGAGGAGTATGCCCGCTGGGAGCGTACCAACCGACTGGCAAACGGACTCTACTGGCAGGGGGACGTACAGGACGGAATGGAAGAGAGTCTCAGTGGCGGTCGTAAGAAGCAATATGCACGACCGACCATCAATAGTTATATGTACGGGAATGCCAAGGCATTGTCGTTGATGAACAGTATGACAGGAGAGACCGGGAAGGTGAAGAGCTATCAGCTGAGGGCAGACACCCTGAAGAACCTCATAGAGACCAAGTTGTGGAATGAGCAACAGCAGTTCTTCGAGACCCACCGTGGTGACTCTTCTGCGAATGTCCGTGAGGCGATAGGCTATATCCCTTGGTATTTCAATCTGCCTGATGTCGGTTCTAAATACGAGGTGGCATGGCAGCAACTGCTTGACGAGAAAGGATTCTCGGCGCCCTACGGTCTGACAACGGCAGAGCGTCGCCATCCGTTGTTCCGCAGTCATGGCGTTGGCAAATGTGAGTGGGACGGTGCCATCTGGCCCTTCGCCACTTCACAGACGTTGACGGCACTTGCCAATTTCCTGAATACTCAGAGTAATCAGCATGATTTCTCATCAGTTTTCTTCAAACAGATGGAGCTGTACGTGGAGTCACAGCACCACCGTGGCCGTCCCTATATCGGAGAGTATCTTGATGAGACTAACGGTGCATGGCTGATGGGAGACCGTGAGCGCAGCCGCTATTATAACCATTCGACGTTCAATGACCTGATGATTACGGGAATCTGCGGACTCCGCCCACAACTGGACGGCAGTATCGTAGTGAACCCGCTCGTCCCACAAAACCAATGGGATTACTTCTGCTTGGACGGCATCAGTTATCGTGGACATATCCTGACCATCCTGTGGGATAAGGACGGACAGCGTTATCACCAGGGAACAGGTCTTATCCTGATGGTCGACGGAAAGGTTGTAGCAAATAGAAAAGACTTGGGATTATTAAAATATGAATGATATGAAGAAATACATGTGGAGGGCAGTAGGAATCCTGCTTCTCACCTCTCACCTCTCACCTCTCGCCTCTCAGGCGCAAACTTACGAGAACCAGTTCCGTCGTCCGGTGAGTGACGTGATGAAGGATGTTGCCGCACGTTTCGATGTGAGATTCAAGTTTGACGGGAACGTCGATACGGCAGGGGTCATGTTAACCTATGCTGATTTCCGCATACGTCCCTATTCACTGGAGCAGACTCTCGATAATATCTGTAAGCACTTCGACTGGAACTGGTGGAAACAGTCAGGTAACCTCTATAAGATCAAACGCTATGAGTATCCACGCCGTCATGAGGATGAGGGACGGCAGATGCTCAACTATCTGTCCTCCTTATATCATAATAAGGTGGAGTGGGAGGCACGCCGTGACAGTCTGCGTAAGGAAGTGCGACAGCGTCTGGAGCTGGATGCGTTCCTTGACTCCTGTGTGTTAGGACCGGCACTGCTCTCGAAAATCCGTAAGCATGATGGTTATACTACCCAGAATATCTGTATCGAGCTGACACCCGGGCAGCATCTCTTCGGAACGATCTATGCGCCAATAAAGACAAAGTCCCGTAAGAGAAAAGTCTCACCTCTGACCTCTGACCTCTCACCTCTTATTGTCTGTCCTGACGGACATTGGCCTATGCGTTACCGTAAGGATGAGCAACAGCGGTTGGGTACCTTGGCACGGATGGGGGCTGTCTGTGTGGACTTCGACCTGTATGGCTGGGGAGAGAGTGAGAAAGAGGTGGGTGCTGAGGCACATCACACCAGTCGTGCCCATGTCTATCAGGCAGCCTGCGGCTATGTCTTGCTTGACTGGATGCTTACCCATCGCAAGGATATTGATACCAAACGGGTCGGTGTGATGGGCGGTTCTGGTGGTGGTACCCATACGGTATTGCTCTCCCTGCTGGATGACCGTGTGACAGCATCGGCTCCTGTGGTACATCTCGCCTCACACTTTGACGGAGGGTGTCCTTGTGAGAGTGGTAAACCCGTGCAACTCTCTGCGGGAGGAACCTGTGAGCCGGAGCTGGCTGCCGTCATGGCTCCCAAACCCATGCTCATCGTCTCTGACGGAGGCGACTGGACGAGTAGTGTTCCTACTCTGGAATTCCCATACCTGCAACGTATCTATGACTTCTATGGGGCAAAGGATAAGGTGCGTAACGTCCATCTTCCCAAGGAGCGTCATGACTTCGGAAAGAACAAACGGCAGGCAGTCTACGACTTCTTCATCGATGTTTTCAGTCTCGACCGTACGATGCTTGACGAGAGTAAGATAGAGATAGAACCAGACGAACAACTTAAATCCTTATATAAATGAGAAAACTGATCAGCATTCTTATGGGTGTTATGATGCTTACGACAGCATCTGCCGATAGTTACAGACTGTGGTATGACCGTCCCGCCAAGACATGGACACAGGCACTGCCTGTCGGAAACGGAGTGATGGGTGGAATGGTATATGGTGTCCCCGCAGTGGAGCGTATCCAGCTGAATGAGGAGACCATCTGGGCGGGACAGCCTAATCAAGTCCTGAATCCACATGCCAAGGAGTTTCTTCCTAAGGTACGGCAACTGATCTTTGAGGGGAAATACAAAGAGGCGGAGGAACTTGCCAACCAGAAGGTGATGCCCGTGGGAGCAGGGAAGAACAGCGGTATGCCTTTCCAACCTTTCGGTGACCTTTATATCGTGATGGCTGGACAGGCGAACTATTCCAACTATGAGCGGCTGTTAGACTTGGATAATGCCCGTACAATAGTACGTTACCGACTGGATGGGGTAGATTATGAGCGAGAGACGATTGCTCCTCTTGGCAGTAAGGTCGTTGCTGTTCATTTGAAAGCCTCCAAACCAGGGATGATCACCTTTACGGCATATATGCAGTCACCCCACGAGAATGTGCTGGTGGCAGGCGAGGGACAAGAGGCGACGCTGTTAGGTGTCTCCTCCAAACATGAGGGTGTAAAGGGCAAGGTCCGCTTCCAAGGAAGATTGACGGCACAGGCATCAGGAGGACGTGTGACCCAGAAGAATGGTATCGTCAGCGTAGTAGGTGCTGACGAGGCTACCATCTATGTGACGGTGGGTACGAATGTGGTGAGCTATAAGGATATCTCCGGTGATGAGGTCGCCCAGTCTAAAGAACGTCTTCATGCTGCTGTGGCTTTAGGGTACCAACAGTTGAAGGCACGTCATGAGAAACTTTATCATCAATACTACGACAGGGTAAGGCTGAATCTTGGAGAAGACATGTATTCCAATGTTCCTACGGACAAACGTATCGAACAATTCGCAAAGGTCGCTCACTCACAGAGTGACAACTATCTGGTAGCAACCTATTTCCAGTTTGGACGCTATCTGCTGATATCCTCTTCTCAACCGGATAATATCAATCCTGCCAACCTTCAGGGACTATGGAACGACAAACTGTTTCCTGCCTGGGATTCGAAATATACGACGAATATCAACCTGGAGATGAACTACTGGCCCTCAGAGGTGACAAACCTGACAGAGCTGAACGGTCCTTTGTTCCGCTTGATCCGTGAAATCAGCGAGACAGGACGCAAGACGGCAAAGGATATGTATGGAGCGGATGGCTGGGTGCTGCATCACAATACTGACCAGTGGCGAGTGACAGGACCTATCGACCATGCTCCCTCAGGACTATGGCCAACAGGTGCAGGGTGGGTATGTCGTCATCTGTGGGAGCATTATCTCTATACTGGTGATGTGGACTTCCTCCGCCGTGCCTATCCTATCATGTTGGAAGCAGCCAGGTTCTATTCCCAGATATTAGTGAGACATCCTCAAAACAACTGGCTTGTTATCTGTCCCGGTGAGTCACCGGAACATGGAGGCAAAGGACGTCCGACTCCTCTGGATGCCGGTGTTACCATGGATGACCAGATACTCTTTGAGCTCTATTCCAATGTATTAGCGGCTGCTGATATTATAGGAGCTAAAGATACTACAGGAACTATAGAAACTATAGAAACTATCAAGAAACAGCTACCACAGTTGCCTCCAATGCAAATCGGCAGGTGGGGACAGTTGCAGGAGTGGCTTGACGATTTGGATGACCCGAAGGATAATCATCGCCATTTCTCTCATCTTTATGGTTTGTATCCATCTAATCAGATATCTCCCTATCGTACACCCGAGCTCTTCGAGGCTGCCAAGACCTCTCTGATAGCACGTGGAGATGTGTCAACGGGATGGTCCATGGGATGGAAGGTTTGTTCATGGGCACGGTTCCTCGACGGCGAGCATGCCTATAAACTGATACAGGACCAGTTGACGCTGACCGTTGATACTTTCCTGATATTCGGTCCTGTAAAACAGACGGGTGGTACTTATCCGAATATGTTTGATGCCCATCCTCCTTTCCAGATAGATGGTAACTTCGGCTGTACGGCAGGTATCGCAGAGATGCTGGTGCAGAGTCATGACGGCTTTATTTTCCTGTTGCCTGCATTGCCAAAAGCATGGAAGGACGGTTCGGTGAAGGGACTTAAATGTCGTGGCGGTTTTGAAGTCGACCTTGACTGGAAAGACGGACAACTGACAAAGGCGGTCATCCGGTCTTCTTTAGGCGGAAACTGTCGCATCCGCTCTTTCGCTCCTCTGAAAGCAAAGGGATTGAAATCCGCGAAAGGTGTTAATCCTAATCTCCTTTATAAGATTGCTGAGACTGCGAAACCGTTCATATCGAAAGAGGCGAAACTAAAAGATGTAACGATTCCAAAGACCTATCTATATGACTTAACGACCCAAAAAGGTGGGGAATATATATTGAGATGACTATGAGAAGACTATTGACGATATGTAGCCTGCTGATACTGGCAGTGTCTGTGCAGGCAGGCAAACCATGGGAGAATGGTTTATTGAAGGTGTCAGATAACCAGCGTTATCTGCAGTTTGAGAACGGGCAACCTTTCTTCTGGCAGGGTGAGACAGGATGGCTGTTGCCAGAGCGTCTTGACCGGGCGGAGGCGGAGTGGTATCTGCAACGCTGTCGGGAGGCTGGCTATAATGTGATACAGATACAGGTCATTGACGGGGTTCCTGCCTATAATATCTATGGGCAGCCTTCGAATATTGACGGATGGAATATGGATGTATTCAAGAAAGCCTCCCCTAAGCGGGGGAGGTTGGAGGGGTCTCCAACTTATTCCTACTGGGACCATCTGGACTATATCATCAACCTCGCTGAGCAGAACGGTATCTATATAGGTATGGTCTGCATCTGGGGCGGACTGGTGAAAGACGGTAAGTTAAGTGTGGAGGATGCCAAGAAATACGGAACCTTCCTCGCTAACCGCTATAAGGACAAGCCCAATATCATCTGGTTTATGGGTGGTGACATCCAGGGTGACATCAAACCTGAGGTGTGGAACGCTTTGGCGACAACCATCAAGTCCATCGACAAGAAACATCTGATGACCTATCATCCAAGAGGACGCTATACTTCTGCCAAATGGTGGGCAAAGGCTCCTTGGATGGATTTCCATACTTTCCAAAGCGGTCACCGCAAATACGGACAGAGGATGGGTAATGCGGATTATCCTATTCCTGACAATACCGAGGAGGATAACTGGATGTATGTGGACTCGACATGGGCTTATAAACCCATCAAACCAGTGCTTGACGCAGAACCCAGCTATGAGGACATCCCGATGGGACTGCATGATAAGAATGAGGCTCGCTGGCAGGCATGGGATGTGCGGCGCTATGCCTATTGGAGTGTGTTCGCCGGCAGCTGTGGACATACCTACGGACATAATGCCATCATGCAGATGCTGAAGCCTGGTTATCCTACGAGCTATGGTGATGCCGGTGATGTGAAGACCTGGTACCAGGGGTTGAATGACCCAGGCTTCAACCAGATGAAATACCTAAAGCAGCTGATGCTGTCACTCCCGTACTTTGAGCGTGTCCCCGATCAGAGTATTATTCAGGAGAATGGGACAAAGTATGACCGACTTATCGCAACTCGTGGAAATGATTACCTGTTGGTGTATAACTATACGAGTCGGGTGATGAAGGTCGACCTGACGAAGATCTCCGGTGACAAGAAGAATGTGTGGTGGATGAATGCCAGTACAGGTGCGCTGCGTTACCTCGGTGAGTATGACTCAAAGGTATTGACATTCCGTATGCATAAGCGGGAGGCTGGTATAGAGGATGGCGTGTTGATCGCCATTGATAACACAAAAGACTACTTGCAGAAAGACCAGGTGCAGATATCTGATATGTCACTCTCGGGTAAGGCAAGGGACTTAAATGAATAGAACATGAGGAGATATATTTATGGACTGGCACTGATACTCATGGTTTTACCAGTATGTGCTGCCAAAAAGAAAACATTACCGGCGGTCAGCACCACCGACCTGCGTACAGAGCGGTTGGTAAACCCGATGAGCATTGATACTCCTCATCCCAGACTGGGCTGGCGTATTGAGTCGTCGGAGAAAGACGTGATGCAGACACGCTGTCACATCATTGTGGCATCAACCCGTGCGAAAGCTGAGGCATTGGACGGTGACCTGTGGGACGTGACCCTGGAGGGTGACCGCTCACAATGGGTCCCTTATCAGGGAAAGACCCTGAAAAGTAACACACGCTGTTATTGGCGTGTGAAGGTGTCGACAACGAAAGGAGAGTCAGACTGGAGTGCTGTGTCCATGTGGAATGTGGGATTATTGACAGAGTCAGACTGGGGCGGCCGTTGGATAGGATGGAACCATGCCATGCCATGGGATGTGGAGGCGGAGCATAGTCGTCTCTCTGCCCGTTACCTCCGTAAACAGTTTGACATCGACAAAGAGGTCAAACATGCCACTCTGTACATCAGCGGTTTGGGAATGTATGAGGCATTTATCAATGGACAGCGGGTGGGAGAGCAGGTGCTGGCACCGGCTCCTACGGATTATCGCCGTACCGTACTTTATAATGCCTATGATGTGACGGGACTGCTGGCACAGAAGAATGCAATTGGGGTCGTATTGGGAAATGGTCGTTATTATACCATGCAGCAAGATAAGAAGCCCTATAAGATAACGAACTTCGGTTATCCTACGCTGCGACTCAATCTGATTGTGGAGTTTGCGGACGGGAGCCGTAAGACCATCTCCTCTGATGAGAGGTGGAAGATTTGTCTGGATGGTGCTATCCGTAGCAATAACGAATATGATGGTGAGATCTATGATGCCCGCAAGGAGTTCACTGGCTGGACAGAAGTGGGATTCAACGACGACAGTTGGAGTAAGGCTGAGCGTACGGCGATTCCCTATGGTACCCTTCGTGGTGCCATGTCAGAGAACATGAAGGTTGTCAAGCAGCTGAGTCCCCAGCGTGTCATCCGCAAGGGTGACCGCCTGATTGTTGATATGGGACAGAATATGGCTGGATGGCTGAAAGTGCGTGTCTCGTCAGTAGCTGCCGGTGACTCTGTCATCATCCGCTTCGCAGAGAAGTTAGACAGTACAGGGAATATCTGGGTGGAGAATTTCCGTCATGCGCAGAGTACCGACCGTTACTATGCCAATGGACGTGAACAAGGACGCTGGTGGCATCCATCCTTTGTCTATCATGGTTTCCGTTACGCAGAGGTGACAGGACTGAGAAATGCCGGTAAGGATGACTTCATTGGTGAGGTGATCAGTGATGCGATGGAAGAGACAGGACATTTCGTCTCCACTGATACGATATTAAATAAGGTGTATCAGAATGCTTATTGGGGCATACTGAGCAATTATAAGGGAATGCCCGTTGACTGTCCTCAGCGTGATGAGCGTCAGCCATGGCTTGGCGACCGTACTCGTGGCTGTTTCGGAGAGGCTTTCCTCTTTGATAATGGTCCCCTGTATGCCAAATGGGCAAGGGATATCACGGAGGCACAGCGTGAGGACGGTTGTATTCCTGATGTGGCACCAGCCTACTGGAACTATTACAGTGATGACCTGACATGGGCTGCCGCACTTCCCATGTCACTCTCCATGCTTTATGGTCACTATGGAGACGATATGCCGTTGAGGAAATACTATCCGAATGTGAAACGCTGGCTGGAGCATCTGAAGAACCAGTATCAGCAGGATGGACTGATCCATTGTGGAAAGTATGGCGACTGGTGTGTGCCGCCCGAGAAAGAGGAACTGATTCATAGTCAGGACCCAGCACGGAAAACGGATGTGACTTTGATATCCTCCGCTTATTATTATGCTATCTGTAAGATGATGGCAGGATATGCCCGTATGCAGAAGATGGATGGGGACGCTCATTGGTTTGACCAGGAGGCAAAAACAACGAAAGAGGCGTTTAACCGACAGTTCCTGACTGTCAAGAAAGGAACGACGACCGTGCCCGGGCATATTCTCTATCCCGACAGTACCTTCTACGGGAATAACACCGTCACGGCAAATCTGCTGCCTTACTTTTTCGGTATGATTGATGATTCTTATGTGAAACAGGAGGTGGAGAAAAACATCGTGAAGGCTATCATTGATCAAGGTGCCATCACTTCCGGGGTCATCGGTACAGGATGGCTGATGCATGCCTTGACCAGGATGGGACGTACCGATGTCGCATGGATGCTTGCTACCAATAAGAAATATCCGTCTTGGGGGTATATGGCAGAACATGGGGCTACAACCATCTGGGAACTGTGGAATGGCGATACGGCATCGCCTAAGATGAATAGCGGTAACCATGTGATGCTGTTAGGTGATCTGCTCTCTTGGCTCTATGAGGATATCGCTGGCATAGGTGCCGCTGATGTGGGCTTCAAGCATATTGCCATGAAACCGGACTTCTCGGTGGACGAGATTGATGATATTGATGCAAGCTACCAGTCGGTCTATGGAAAGATCGTCAGTCGCTGGAAGAAGGAACATGGCAAGCTCTATTGGCATGTGGAGATTCCCGCCAATACCAAGGCAACGCTCTTCCTGCCCAATGACGAGACGTTGAACTTGGGCTCTGGCAGTTATGACATCACCCGTGACCTGACACAACGGGGACCGCAGGTGGTCGTGGATGAGTTCCTATATAAGAATGCTGACTTCCCGCAATGCCATTCTGCAAGTATTGTGGAGACCAAGAAGGGCGACCTCATCGCTACCTATTTCGGCGGAACGAAAGAGCGTAATCCTGATGTGTGTATCTGGGTGAGCCGTAAACTGAAGGGTAGTCAGGAGTGGACCAAGCCGCAAATGGTTGCTGACGGTGTAGAGCTGCGCCCCCTGAAACCTAATAAGGATGGAAAAGTGAGTCAGGTGACGACCAGTGCGAAGCCTGCCTTTGGGGCACGGTTCATGCCATTGCCTCAGTGGACGGGAAACCGTGGGGAATATGCCATCGGTGACAACTACCGTGAGGCTTGTTGGAACCCAGTGCTCTTTGAGACACCTGACGGAGAGTTGCAACTCTATTTTAAGATTGGTCCTAATGTGGCAGGATGGCTTGGCTGGTATGTCACTTCCAAGGACGGGGGTAAGACATGGAGTCAGCGTAAGAGGTTGCCGGAAGGTTTCTATGGTCCTGTCAAGAACAAACCCATTCTGAACAAAGGACGGCTCATAGCACCGACGAGTGACGAGCGTGATGGCTGGAAACTCTATTTTGAGCTTTCCGACGATATGGGGAAGACGTGGCGGAGGACTGCCTTTGTGGAAGCTGACTCTAACGTGAAGGCTATCCAACCCAGTATCCTGCAACTTCCTGACGGTCGTCTGGAGGCTGTCTGCCGTACCCGCAGCCGTCGTATTGGTGTGACTTACAGCAGTGATAATGGAGAGACATGGAGTAAACTGTCATTCCTTGAGACACCTAATAACAACAGCGGGATTGATGCCGTGACATTACAGGATGGCACTTATGCCATGATATGTAATGACTGGCCCATAGAACCGACCAAAGAGAAAGGGGCACGTACACCATTGTCTATCCTCCGCAGTAAGGACGGTGTCCACTGGACACATTGGATAACCCTTGAGGACAGTCCTGTGTCACAGTATTCCTATCCTTCTATTATCCAAAGTCGTGACGGTCATCTCCATGCTATCTATACATGGCGCCGTCAACGTATCAAGCATGTCGAACTTATACCATAATCATGATGAAGAAGATTTCTTTGATATTCCTGACATTATTTATTGTAATGCCGCTCGTGGCAGGACCTGTGTCTGTTGCGGGACTGTTTCCCATAGCGAACAGTGGGCGCATCGTCTATAACTTCAATGAGGGCTGGTGCTTCCGCTTAGGCGATGTCGCCGGTGCGGAGGCTGTCGGTTATGATGACTCGCAATGGGAAATGGTGTGCGCACCTCATACTGTCCGCTTGGAGCCTGCGGATGCCAGCGGTTGCCGTAACTATCAAGGTGTTTGCTGGTATCGTAAGCAGTTTGTAGTGCCTGCCGCTATGCAAGGCAAAGAGGTGACGGTGCATTTTGAGGCTATCATGGGAAAGCAATGGATCTATGTCAATGGAAAACTGGTGAAGGAACATTTGGGCGGGTATACTCCTGTTACCATTTATCTGTCTGAGGCGGGTGTCAAGGCTGGTGATACTTGTCTGATAGCTGTCAAAGCTGATAATAGTGATGATAAGTCCTATCCGCCAGGTAAGAAACAGACACAGCTTGATTTTGCTTATCATGGCGGGATGTACCGTGACGTATGGCTGATAGGCAAGTCACCGATTCACATCACCGATGCTGTTGAACGTGGTCAGGTGGCTGGCGGTGGCGTATTCTTGCATTATGGGAATATCTCGGAAAAGAGTGCCGATGTTTATGTTGACGTAGAGGTAGAAGGAAAGGGCAAGGCAACCGTTATTGCCCGAATCAAGGATGCCAAAGGCAAAGTTCTTAAGGTATTGAAACAAACCAAGACAGTAGCAAAATATTCACTCTTCACTCTTCACTCTTCACTCAACACCCCTCATCTGTGGTCACCAGAAGCCCCTTATCTTTATCAGGTGGAGATCATGGTGATGAAGGGAAAGGAAGTGGTGGATGGCGGTATGGTGCATGCTGGCATCCGGAAGGCTGAGTTCAAAGGGAAGGATGGCTTTTGGTTGAATGGTAAGCCCTATCATCAGTTGATAGGTGGCAACCGACATCAGGATTTCGCCTATGTCGGGAACGCTTTGCCTAACTCCCAGCAGTGGCGTGATGCTAAGCGGTTGAAGGATGCTGGGATGACCATTATCCGTGCCGCCCACTATCCGCAGGATCCGTCCTTTATGGATGCCTGTGATGAGCTGGGTCTTTTCATCATCGTCCCGACACCGGGGTGGCAGTACTGGAACAAAGACCCGCAGTGGGGGGAGATGGTGCACCAGAATACCCGTGATATTATTCGTCGGGACCGTAACCATCCTTCTGTGCTGATGTGGGAACCGATTCTTAATGAGACACGCTATCCGGAGGATTTTGCCTTGAAGGCATTGCAGATCACCAGGGAGGAATTTCCTTATGAGGGTCGTCCTGTGGCTGCTGCCGATCTGAACTCTGCAGGAGTGAAAGAGCACTATGATGTGCTTTATGACTGGGCGGATAATATCGGAAAGGGTGCGTTGGATACTGACAAGTGTATCTTTACCCGTGAGTGGGGAGAGTATGTTGATGACTGGTATGCTCATAATGCCATTAACAGGGCGGCACGTGGATGGGGTGAGCAGGCGCAGGTGACTGCGGCGCTCTCTCTTGCTGATACCTATGGGATGATGTATCGCGGACAACGTCAGTTTATCGGTGGTTGTCAGTGGCATCCCTTCGACCATCAGCGTGGGTATCATCCTGATGCATATTTAGGTGGTATCTATGATGCTTTCCGTCAGAAGAAATATGCTTTTGAGATGTTCCGCTCCCAAAAGCAGGGTGACCCGATGGTGTTTATCGCTCATGAGATGACTCAGTTCTCGGATAGTGACGTGGTCGTGTTCAGTAATTGCGATAGTGTCCGTCTGACTGCTTTTGATGGATGGAAGACAGAGACACGCCCTGTGGTTCATCAGCCGGAGGGCACTCCTAATACACCTATTGTCTTTAAGGGCTTCTGGAATTTCTGGAAGGCGCGTGAGCAGAGCTATACCAACCGTCGTTGGCAGAATGTGAAACTGGTGGCGCAGGGTATCAAGGACGGCAAGGTCGTCTGTGAGCAGACGAAGATGCCATCCCGTCGTAGTACGAAAATACGCCTATATGCTGACGAGATGGGTAAACAGTTAGTTGCCGACGGCTCTGACTTCATCGTTGTCGTTGCGGAGATAACGGATGATAATGGGAATGTCCGTCGTCTTGCCAGAGAACAGGTCTCCTTCTCTGTGGAAGGAGAGGGAAGTATCATTGGCGATGCTTCCATTGGCGCCAATCCCCGTTTGGTGGAGTGGGGCAGTGCTCCCTGTCTGATACGCAGTACCCGTCATGCAGGGGAAATACGTATCATTGCCCGTCCTGCTTACGAGGGTGTTCATGCCCCCAGTGCGGACACGCTGGAAATAGAAAGCATACCCTACGAGATACCTGTGTGTGCCTCTGATCATCAGAGAAAACAAAACCTCTCCTCTGTGACAAAGAGGAAGGTGGATGGCGGACACGCGCAAGCAACGATGTCTGACGAACAGCGTCGCAAGGAGTTAGAGGAAGTGGAGAAGCAACAGCAGGACTTCGGTATAGAGCAGTGATAGATTCCGATAATTCTATTAAAAACTAGTCCCCTTCTCCCGTGCCCTGCCCCCTTTATTTATCAGGGTTTGAGGCACCTGACGGGAGAAGGGGACTAGTCCCAAGGGTCATAAGAGCCATCCGTACAACCCATATCAAGCATTCGCATGTTAAGTAGATATAGGAAGTGCTAATTGAAATAGATGTATAGACCTATCATCACGATAGCCAAGGCTATCCACAGACCAACGGCGAGTTTCGACTGGCTCTCATGGATGGGAGCCGGTATTTCGTACTCCGTCTTGTCACGATCAGTGAGGGAGATGATAACCATAGCGACGACAAGAATGACAAACAGCTCAAAAGACAATAGCATGAAATGAGGCCATGGTAACTGAAGCCATTCAGGTGGCCATAGATAGAGTATGCCGACAATAAGACAGAATGCGGTACCTACGGTCAACGCAAAGTTGGCGGCACGTGTGGTGGTCCGTTTCCAGAAAATACCCAGAAGGAATACGGATGCCATTGGTGGTGCGATGAAACCAAGGACACTCTGGAAGACATTGAAGAGGTTAAGTCCCTTGATAGCGTCAATGGCAATGGTGAGGACGATGGCAAGGACAGCACCGATGATCGTGACTAAACGCCCTACAAGGTTAATCTCCCATTGTGGGGCACCGGGTTTGAAATTCTTGACATACACGTCCATTGTGAAAACGGTACTTAAAGCGTTTAACGCAGAGCCGATGGTGGATACCAGACAAGCCGTCAAGACAGCGAATACCAAGCCTACCATACCGACAGGGAAGAGGTCCTCCACCATCGTCAGATATGCCTCGTCAGGATTCTGCAAAGTAGGGAAGAGGGCGAAGCAGATGATACCAGGAAGAATGTACAGCGCGACATCCAGAATCTTTAACCATCCCGTGAAATTAGTACCCAATTGTCCCTCGCGAAGATTCTTTGCAGCGAGAACAGGTTGTACCATGCTTTGGTCGGTACACCAGAACCATACACCCATGACGGGATATCCTAAGAGGATAGGTAGCCATGGGAATGCCTCGTCAGTATTAGGCTTGAACATCACCCAATAGTCTGCGGGAACCTTTGCGGCTAATGCAGAGATGCCACCCACATGGTCGAGACCGACAATGACAAGGATGAGAGAGACGACGATGAGCAGTATCATCTGATAGACATTAGTATAAGCTACTGCTTTCAGTCCACCCAGCATCGTGAAGAATGCGGAGATTAAAAGCAGTACAAGGGCTGACATCCACATGGGAATGTCGAATACCTGACGTATCAAGATTCCTCCTGCGAAGAGTGTCAGGGCAAGCCAGGAGATGATAATCGTGATAATGGTATACCATGCTAATATATTACGGGTACTCTGACCGAAACGGAGTCCCATAAACTCAGGTAGTGTACTGATGTTTGCTCCAAGGTAACGGGGAGCAAAGACAAAAGATAGCAAGGCGATAAATACGAAAGCATACCAGGCGTAGTTGCCACTGACGATACCTGTCGTGAATCCTGCCGATGCTGAGGCTATCAACATCGACGGACCAACATTGGTGCCCCACATGGAGAAACCGATATGGTGCCAACGCAGGGAGTGCTCTGCGAGAAATAGGGAGCCTTCCTTCTTCCTTTTACTACTTGCCCATATACCGATGGCAAGCAGGATAACAAAATAGATGGCGAGGATAATCCAGTCTAAGGATTGCATGTAATGTGTATTCATAGTTCAATGCCTTTAAAGTCGTGTGTGATTCTAATATTAGTAGATTGCGAGAGATCCATGTCGTCGGTAGAGTCTACCTCATGTGGATACATCTTAATCTGAGCGTCAGGACGTACAAAGACAGGCATCTGGTCAAGAGGTACTTCCACATGGTAATACCAGCGTCCGCCCTCCAGTCGCTCACCTGTCAGGAAGTTGACCCATTGTCCCTCTGGCAGGTAGATGTCCCGGTGATTGTCCGCACTCATGACAGGACATACCAGGAACTCATTGCCAAAGTAATACTCATCATCGATATGCCATACTTGTCTGTCGTGTGGATGATGGAAGAGCAGTGCTTGTACAATGGGCAGTCCGCTCCTGCAGGCATGTTCTGACTGCTCTATGATATAAGGTATCAAACGGTAACGGAGTTTCCACCAGCGTTTGATAATAGGTGCGATGTTAGGGTAGTGCCATGGCTCCCGTTTGCAAGTGCCATGATAGCGCATGTGGGAGGTGAAGACCCCGAATTGGGTCCAACGGACATATACCTGTTCATCAAGAGGTGAGTTCATGAAGTCAGGGGTGGAATGGAATCCTGGTACGTCATGACTCCAGAAAGCAAAACCGGAGAGTCCTAAGTGGAGTCCACCTTTCAAGGAACCTGCCAAGCCAGCCCATGAACTTTCGCTGTCACCTCCCCAGTGGAGCGGATAACGCTGGCAGCCAGCCCAGCCGGCACGAGCCCAGATGATTCCATCGCCAGTGACTTCACGGGTCACTTCGTAAGCTGCTTTCTGATAAAGCAAAGCATAGATGTTATTCAGGCGCTCAGGAGTCGAGGCATGATACTGATGGTCCATGTGTATGTTCTCGCCGAAGTCGGTCTTGATACATTTGACACCCATATCAAGCAAAGGCTTTAGCAACTGATATTTATACCAGTCTGTTGCTTTGGGATAGGTAAAGTCAATAGTCCCAGCATAGTCGAGGGTGGAGAAATTTGACGCACCACCTGTTGAGGTGTCTTCTTCTTTGACAGGTTGACTGATGTAGTGATTCTCCTTTGCCTCTTTCAACTGCTCTGCACCTTGTGCCACATAGGGTAACTGCCAGAGCGATACTTTAAAGCCCTGCTCTTTCAACCGGCTGATGAAAGCCTTGGGGTCTGGGAAACGCTCAGGGTTGAATTTCCATTCACAGAGCCAGTCAGTGCGGAACCAGCCAGTATCCAGATGAATGACATCACAAGGATAGTGCTCCTTGCGCAGACGGTCGCAAATCTCTTCCACCTCATCAGCGGAGAAATAGGTCATGCGACTCATCCATATACCAAAACTCCAGAGTGGGGGCATGGTAGGGAACCCTGTCAGCATACGGTATCCTTTGAGAATCTCCTCAGGTGTGCGACCTCCTATCAGGAAAACGTCAAGGGTGGCATGGTCATTAAGGAACTGTACACTTCTTGAACTATGGTCGGCAAGTGATAATTGGCAATAGTCTGAGGTATGGAAAAAAACACCATACATCCGACTGGAAAGATAGAAGGGGATATTCTTATAACAGCGCCGGTTGTTAACTCCCTGTCCGTCTTGGTTCTTCAATTGAAAGGTCTGTCCACTTAAATCCATTTTGCGGAAACGCTCTCCTGTTCCCACAAAGTGTTCGTCAGCATCGCATTTAAAGGAAATTGTTGCCCGTTCATTACTACTATCGACAGAGCAGAAACCTAATGGCAGCGCATCATAGCGTGGCGGGGAAAAATGGTCGTCACTGAGGGCAACCGGTTTCGTGGTGTCACCATCAGGATAGAAGGTGATGAAAGGAGCAGGCTGTGGTGCGGGTAACAGGTCACTCCAAGGGTCGAGACAAGGTGCGGAGAGATTGATGGTAGCAAGTTTTGTACCGTCTGTAGCGATAATATCGCTTCCTGCATAATGCAAGGGCTTCCGCTTGACCTCCGGTGCCATTTGCAGCATCTCGTCACATTCTGTCATGACATCCTCCGTCATCGTTGTGAACAACCGTATGACATTAGGTTCATAGGCACGGATAATCAGGCCATAGCATTGCATAGGAGTATTCATGTCGGGAGCCATGTCCTCTTGGTGCTTCTGTCGCTGATAGGGAATGGTGACGACAATATCACCGTCTTGCTCTACTATTCTCGTAGGTGCATAGGCTTTCCATAGGGCTTCATCCCGTTGCAGTGTGGGGTCGAAGTCCATGAAGTCGAAAAGATGGTAGTTGGTTTGTTTCATTGTTTGAATATAAGGTTAGGACCAGGGTGATTATCGCCTATCTCATCACGGCGTATCAAGCGGTCGTCAGTTTTGTTATTTTCTATCGTAAACCCGTCAGTCCGTGCATCGAGGTAGATGCAGAACCCTCGGTAGTTGGTAGCATAGGGAGCGGGGTAGGGTTGAGAGATCTCATTATCCCTGATACTGGAGCCAGGCTGGTTAGACAAGGTGTAGATACCTCCTGCGTCATAGAGTTGTCGGGCATAGTCGCTCACCTTGTTATTGATGATATGGTTATTCCTCATCCCTGTGTCAAGAGGTGTCCATCCCCAGCCGATACAGATACCGCTGTAATTGGTATTGGCAACCAGGTTATTACTGATGGTGCAGTCGCGTACATAGCCAAAGCCGATGGCAACAGCACCCCAGTCCTCTTCACTGCACCATAAGAAGTTGTTGCTGTGTATCTTGATGTTTTTACACCGTTCGGCAAGATGGGTATATGGTCGATGCACCTCCATAGGACTCTCGGCAAAAGAACCAGCCATGACAGCTGTTCCGCCGATGTGTTCGAATCCACAGCTCATTACAGTACAATCGCTTACATTGTCGACATAGTCAAGGGCAGTAGCTGCAAGATGATGGAAGAGGATACCGTCGAAATCTACATGATGCGCATTCCTGACCGTGACAGCACTGACGGGGCGTTCCACCCAAGCCTGATTCTCCAGTCCACTGTCCCAAGGCAGTCCTTCTTTCTCTTTTAGTTTATAGGCGTCGATGAGTGGGAATCCGCCCTGTAGCGTAACATGTCCCTTATGCAACGGACGGTTCCAGCAGGTATTCTCAATCTGAAAATCCTTGAAGGTTACATAGTTTGCTCCATCAACGATGATTAACTGTTCAATACCGTCACGTCGCTCCGTCGTCCTTAAGAGGAAAGAGCTGTTCCCACGTTCTCCTCCAATGACAGGCTGAGGCCACGGATGCTCAAATTCCAAGCGACTCTCTGGTTCCATAAAAGAGACAATGGTCTTGTCGCCTATTACTTTCATGTCCTTGATACGAAGGATGGCAATAGCCCAACGCTGATGGACCACCATCTCAAGAGTTGAGAGTTGAGAGTTGAGAGTTGAGAGTTGAGAGATGAGAGGTGAGAGTGTGGCTTCGCATTGTTCCAGAACCTCTTTCGGAGGGGTTGGGATCGTGATGGTCCTGTCTGACGTGTTGAAGTCAATCATCCGTTCCATCCCCTCCCGGGGGAATAGCTGTGTGTGTTGTTGAGGGGCATCCCCACAGATAACAGACCGATACTCACCACGAATGACTAGTGGTGAATCTTCGGTGCCACTGTCTTCAGGACGGATGAACAACGGTTCGTTCATATAATAACGTCCAGCCTTCAGCGTGATGGTAATACCACCCTGACATTGCGGGTCATTGGTGCGTCGCCACTCACGTGCCTTCCGTAAAGCCTCATGCAGGCTCTCACCAGGGTTTACGATAATCTCCCCTGCATGGGATAGATGGGTGGCTAATAAAAAAAGTAAAGAGGTTAGTAAATATTTCATATATTAAAGACGTGAAAACCCCTGAAATGTCACCACAACAGATAGTGACAAATTGAAAGTTTTATCGTCTTTATTAAAATCAGAAAGGCTTATGAAGCAGAATATGAGGCAATGGATGACAGATATCATCCAACGAAAGGAGGTCACAGCATTGCCTGTCATGACCCATCCGGGAATAGAGATGAATGGTAATACCGTGCGGCAGGCTGTCAGTAACGGACGTGTCCACTATGAAGCGGTACAGACCTTAACAAAGCGTTATCCTGCGGTAGCTGCGGCTACCATTATGGACCTGACTACTGAGGCGGAGGCTTTTGGTGCAGAGATTGCTTTCAGCGACATTGCTGTGCCTGCGGTCGTTGGTCATTGCCTGTCCAATGCGGAAGATATCAATAAGTTGGAGGTACCTTCTCTTTCCCAAGGACGTATTCCTGCCTATCTGAAGGCAAACCTTCTTGCGGCACGTGCGATTACCGACCGTCCTGTTTTTGCCGGATGTATCGGTCCGTACTCGCTTGCCGGTCGTCTTTATGATATGTCGGAGTTGATGATGCTGATTTACGAGAACCCAGATGCTGCGCATCAGCTATTGAGTAAATGTACGATGTTTATTAAGAAATACTGTCAGGCATTGAAAAAGACTGGGGTAGGGGGCGTGATGATGGCAGAACCTGCCGCAGGCTTGTTGTCTGATGAGGACTGCAAGACATTCTCTTCCGACTATGTCCGCTATATTGTTGATGAGGTGCAGTCAGACGATTTCCTGGTTATCCTTCATAACTGCGGCAATACGGGACATTGTACCAAGGCGATGGTGAGCACAGGTGCCGCCGCTTATCATTTTGGTAATAAATGTCTGATGGAAGAGGTTATTCGTGACGTTCCTGCCACAGCCCTTGCCATGGGGAATATTGACCCTGTCTCAGTCTTTAAGGACGGTACTCCGGAACTGATGCACCAGACAGTGATTGACTTGTTGGAGAAGATGAGGGATTATCCTAACTTTGTGCTTTCCAGTGGATGCGACACCCCTCCTCATACGCCACAGGCAAATGTAGATGCTTTCTTTGGTGCGCTCAAGGAATGGAATGAACAGTCATGACGGAGAAGACACTTTCTTTTGACGATTTAGGAATAACTCCCCATGATCTCTACGATCAGATGGGATATCATGGTACAGAACCTGACATGGCAACCCTGCGAGAGGTATCGGTTGTCATGGAGGATGTACGTACATGGTTGCGCCCTCGTTTCTGTTATCAGGTCGTGAAGGAGCAACCAGCCTTCAGCATGGGTAAGATTATCCAGCGTCAATTGCGAGGCTCCGAGGCTTATGCCCTCTTTGTGTGTACCAGTGGAACAGAGTTTGAGGCATATCAGCAGCGACTCAAAGAGCAAGGTGATATGGTACGTGTCTATATCGCTGATGCCCTCGGCTCTGTGATAGCTGAGCATTGTGCGGACCAGATGGAAGTCACCCTACAGGAGAATATTGATAAATTAGGTTGGCAGCATACCAACCGGTTCTCTCCAGGCTATTGTGGATGGCATGTCTCCCAACAACAATTACTCTTCCCTTTATTTAAAGGGCATACCTGTGGCGTACATCTTACGGACTCCTCCCTGATGGTACCTATCAAAAGTGTCAGTGGCATCATCGGACTAGGAGAAAAAGTCCGCAGATTGGATTACACCTGCGGACTCTGTGATTTCAAGCAATGTTACAAGCGGAAACTAAAGCTTCCCCAATAATTGTTTCGCCACGGTAACGGCAGAGTTGGCATTGTCGCTATAACCATCGGCACCTATCTCATCGGCAAAGCCCTGAGTGACCGGGGCACCACCAACCATGACTTTCACTTGGTTGCGGATGCCAGCTGCCTCTAAGGCATCGATGACTTCTTTCATATAGCCCATCGTTGTAGTGAGTAATGCACTCATGCAAAGGATGTCTGGTTGGTTCTCCTTGACAGCTTGGATGAATGTCTCTGCGGAAACATCAATACCGATATTGACCACCTCGAAGCCACATCCCTCCAACATGGAGGCTACCAGGTTCTTGCCGATGTCATGGAGATCACCTTTGACAGTACCAATGACCACCTTTCCCAACGAGGTACTTGCGGTACCTGCCATCATGGGTTTCAGGATTTCCAATGCTGCTTTCATGGCACGTCCCGCCATCAGCAGTTGGGGTACAAAAGCCTTACCGTCTTGGAACCTTCTGCCCACCTCGCTCATAGCACGAATCATCTGCCCGTTGATAAGGTCTTGCGGGGCTATATCCTGAGCAATTGCCTCCTGTGTTGCAGTGGCGGCATCATTGCTCTTGCCTTCAAGGATGGCATGATAAAGGCGTTCCTCCGGAGAGGATGGGGCAGGGGCACTGGGAGAACTAGTATTACTAGGAACACTAGTATTACTAGGAGTACTAGATGACCTAGGGCTTCCCCCGGGAATAAGTGGAGAAAGGTACAGTCCTTTGACAGGTTCTACCGCTTGTGCCATCTGGCGGATATGGGCATCTGTCGTGCCACAGCAGCCCCCGATGATATTCAGACAGTGATTCTCTAATAATGACCAGACGTCAGCAAGCAGACCCTCTGGTGTCTTGGTATATTGTCCTTTTGCATCGGGTATTCCCGCATTAGGATAGAGACTTACTCTCGTACCATACTGGGCAAGCTGGCAAATAAGTGGGGTCATCTGTTGTACGTCAGAGAGGCAGTTGATACCGATGGAGTATATAGAGTTGAGAGTTGAGAGTTGAGAGTTGAGAGAATTGATAAACTCGCAAATGTCCTGTCCCATCATATTATGCCCGTCGGGGGTAGAGACAGAGAAACTCAACATGATAGGAAGGTCAGGAGCAATATGCCGGGCAGTCTCAATGGCGATGCGGGCATTCTCCACATCAAAGATGGTCTCAATCAGTAAGGCATCAACACCACCTTCCTTCAGGGCTTGAATCTGTTCGGCATAGGCTTCACGAAGGGCGGTAGCAAATTTTTCCCTCTTCACTTTTCCCTCTTCACTTACGAGCGTGTGACTGGTCGGTCCAATACTGCCCACCACATACCGTGGTTTCTCTGGTGTTGAATACTCCTCCGCCACCTCACGTGCTATTCTGACAGCGGCAAGATTCATCTCACGGCAATATTCCTGCATGCCGAAGTCTCCCATAGAGATACGTTGGGCGTTGAAGGTGTTGGTTTCGATGATATCGGCTCCTGCCTCTAAGTATTTACGATGGATGTCACGAATGATGAACGGACAGGTCAGTGACAGCACGTCATTACAGCCTTTCAGGTCGTAGCTGTGATTGGCAAAGCGTGCCCCACGGAAATCCTCTTCGCGCAATTGATACTGTTGTATCATCGTACCCATGGCACCGTCGAGTACAAGAATCCTGTCGGGGTTAAGAGGTAAGGGTCGAGAGTTGAGAGTTGAGGGTTGAGAGTTGAGAGTTGAGGGTTGAGAGTTGAGAGTTGAGGGTTGAGAGTTGACGGGAGATTCGATGATTCGGATAATCTCCGCAACCTCATCGTCAACCTCATCGTGACTCTGGTATTCCTCAATGATGCGCATGGCTTGTTCCACCTCCCGTTCATTGTGGAAGTCCATCTCCAGATGCACACCATCACCACCGATATTGTCGAGTAGGGGACGCAGTTCGTCGAGGGTTACCCAGCATGCCATGATACTCTTGCCATGGGCAAGGATCTTCTTATAGAGGTCATACCATTTAGGACTGCCTCCTTGTGGCTCACCTACACCGGGTGTCCATTGGATGGCATTCAGCTCCTTGATTTCCAGTAAGGCATCCAAATGGTGCATGGCACCTACACCATCGAGGTGATAGAGCGTATAGTCTATCTTCTGGCATTGCTCACGGATAAACGGTTGTACGAAGCGGCGGTAGTCGTCGACACTGATCATCGTGGAGATGTCGCTTTGCAGTTTTGACATCTTGCCGGGAGCCCATGAGGAGAAATAGCAGAATGCCATTTCGTCACCCTCCCGGATAATATCGTAGAGCTCATCGAATACTTGGAAATAGATGTCGTTAATCTGTTGCATCTGATGCTCCAGCACTTCTGGTTGCATCACCGTGTCGAGTAACACCTGATCGGTACCCTTTATGGCAGCGAGGACATCAAGTCCTTCCATCAGGTCTGGCATACCCACATAGTAATGTCCTTGTGCCTTTTGTTTGCATGCCTTGAGTAGTTCCTTGTGAAGCAGGTAATTCGGGTGGTTGGGGTCAAAGACGATATCATCTGTATAATGAGGGTTAGGGTGAATCCAGATAGTATCCTCTCCTCCCTCAAACACACCGCCCAGAATAGCGGCAAGGGAGCCCGGTCCCAATTGTGTGTTGGCAACAGGTAGCATATCAGCCATCAAGGAAGAGTGTGCCACGTACCAGTCCAGATAGTCAGCACGCCACTGCGGGTCAAACCATTTCTGGTTTAAGTCCCGTGGTGCTGGTGGCATGGGAATATCCGCATGTGGTTTCACACCTTCTTGGAAGTGTTCCCACATATTCAGAATAATCCCTTTGTGGTTCCACCAGTTGATGTATCGTTGCTTTGTCTCCTCAAGATTTTGTTTCCAAGTATTCATCATATATGCTAATTGTTGATTTGTTCTTTTAGGGTATGTCGTCCTTCTCTGATGGTCGTTGTCCGTCCACTATAAGGGAGTCGGACCGTTGCCTCCCGATGGGCGGGAATCTCTGCGTTCAGCACGAAAGTATCGTTCTCCAGACGCCAGTCCACCTTGATGCCATCCATCTGTCCACGGCACCATGTGAGGTCCCCCACGGGATGAGGCGCTATGGTGATATGTTCTCCGTCACGCCATATACCTAAGAAATATGGTATGAGCAGGTTGTTCAGATGTCCCATCATGAAATGGTTCATCGAAGCACCGTACTCAGGGTTCCATTGCTCCGTCAGCGTGGTATATCCGAGTTTGATCTGATAGCCATACCCCGGTACGTCGTAGTGGTTCAGCATCTTGTAGAGCAGTTCCTGTTGTCCATGATGGATAAGGGCATTGAAAAGATAGCGATTGCCAACGTCACCAGTCGTCAGACGGTTGCCATGGGCGTGGATGTCGTTAATCAGTTGTTGCAATACAGCCTGCCGGTCACCCTCTGGCACAAGATCCATCTCAAGGGCTATTGCCTGAGCACACTGGCTGCCCGTCGCAAACTGGTGGGTAGCAGGATGATAGAACTCCTTGATGAATGCCGCCTTGATGCTGTCTGCACGTGCCTCACCCATCAGGCGGTTCCACCAATAGTAGTGTGCCGTTGATACCAGTGGCATTGGTGTGTTCTGTGCAAAACCCGCACGCCCCGGTCCGTAGTCGTACCAGTCACCCAGTCCCTGGCGAAGAATATAGCAAGAGTCCTGAGTGGCGAGATAGTCCACATAGCGTTTCATCTGCGGACGATAGCGAGTGATGAGTTTATCGTCACCATAGAACGCTTGATAGAGGAAAGGCAGGGCGATGAAAGCACCTCCCCATTCGGGAGACTCCAGGAACGGAGGAGCCCAAGAGCCCTCGAATATAACGTAGTTAGGTGCTATCTCAGGCAAGGCGCCATTAGGATATTGCGCATCAGCGATGTTCTGCATGGTCTGTTCCATCATCGCACGGCAGTCATAATTGGCTAAGAGTCCCTCACCATTCAGCCAGTCTTGTTCCAACCATCCCAGTTTCTCCCGGTGAGGGCAGTCAGTCCATACAGCCTGCCAGTTGGAGCGGATGGCACGGTCAATCAGTCGGTAAGCGTCATTGAAGAGGGGATTGGAGCATTCAAAATCACCCGTCTTCGGTGCGGAGTTATACACGAAGCACGACGCTATGTTTTCCAACACGTCGATATCACCCTCTATCTGCAGATAACGGTAACCGTAATACGAGAAGCGGGGATGCCAAGTATCTTTTCCACCTTTTAATATATACGAATAGTAATGGGGGCGACCCGTTTGCTTCTGATTCACCAATCCCTCTTTCGTCAATGTCTCCCCGGGAGTCAGTTTCAGCCGTTGTCCTCTTTGTCCTTGGACAGTAATCTCGGGGAAACCTGCGAGGTTCTGTCCCATGTCGAGCACTAAGACGGAGTCTTTCCGGATGGTATCCTTCACCGGATAGTGCTCCATGATTTTCACAGGCTGGGCTATCTGTGGGCGGAGTATGCCCTTTGGCGCTTCCTGAACGACAGCAGGATGCCATACTGTGGCACCTTCCAACCGGGCATCATAATCCTCACCGCCATAGATGCTGTTGAAGGTGATGGGTGACAATGCCCATTGCCATTGGTCATCACTGACGATATCCTCTGTCTTTCCGTCGAGATATTCAATATGCATCCGGAACAGTAAGGTGGGCGGACCAAATGAAATCTTCATTTTGGCATAGCGAAGTCCCTGTTCGTTGTAGAAACCGTTGCCAAGAAGTACTTGGATGGTGATGGGTGAGAGGTGAGAGGTGAGAGGTGAGAGGTGAGAAGTGACATCGTAGGTGTTATAGAAAATGCTTTTGTCGTAGTCGCTCCATAATGGCGTGAAGGAGGCATCGCCCACTTTCTTGCCGCTGATAGAGAACTCATAGAAACCCAATCCAGCGATAGAGACGGTAGCTTTAAATACTTTTCCTTTAAGGCGGAAGTCCTTCCGCAGCAGGATACTCCGTTGACTCAGTGTGTCCACCTTCTTCCAAGCCTCTTTCACGGCAGGCTCTTTTAATTTAGCACCAGTGTAGTTGCGTCCTTCTGGCAGGTGAGCGTCTTGACGGGTAATGGCACCTATCCACTTCGCTTTCAGAGGTTCTTGCAGGTTATCAGAATAGTCAACACCATCAATGGCATAAGTGATCTTACCGTCTTTTATTTCCGCATCCACACAACGTTGTCCGGAGATATGGAGACGGAACCGGCAGTTCCACTCATGGTTCCATGCAGGAAAGAGGATTGGGTTATGGTCGAGGTCTTCCTGTAACAGCATCTCTTGCAGTCCAATCATCCCGGCACCCCCTCTGTTATGGTCAGGAGCCCAGTCGAAACCAGGATCCCAGAAGGCAGGGAAGCGATAGGGACCGTTGCTCAGCTTCTCCGTATTCAGACGTGTCGCCTCGTCGGTCATCCCCAGACATGCCGCCCATATATTGTCTTGTTTCCATCCTTTTGTGCTACGCATCTCTATGGCGTGCGGATCTTTCAGATAGGTATTGCGGGCAATATCGAGGTGTGGTCTTCCTAAGCCATAGATACGCCAAGGGAAGACAGGATAGAGTTGGGGCGTCTCTGTGTTCTGGATGCGTTCCCAGCTGACAGCGGGGGCAATACAGGTGTCACCGTCAATCACCCGAAGGGGAATGTCGGGAAGGTTGGAGTCATCTGCTCCTGTCTCACTTAAATAATCCTTCAAAGCTCGCAGGGCAGCGACAGTACTGGAGGGATTGCGTGCTATCTTATAAGTCTCACAGCCTGAACCGGGATAGATGACCAGGTCAGGATAGTGCTTGACAAAGAAGCGTAGCGGCTCTGTGACGAGGACACGGTATTTGTTCAGCGTCGAGTCAGGATGCCATGGCAGCATATCGAGGTACATCTTCCCAAACTCCAGGGCTGTGTCCCACTCATATTCCAGCCATTTATTCTTCTCAACTCCCCAGTCGTCCCCCTCCTTATGCTTTCCATACTCAGCGGGATTAGGCAGTCCGAAGTTCTCTATCTGTTCACTGAAACAGGCTCCTTCATGTCCCCAATGGTGGCGTGACCATGCGATGGCGTTGGGTAGCATACGCAGATAAGTGTCAAGCTGAGGTCTCAGCACATCATAGTCACCGCTCTTGAGCATGGGCCAGTAGACAAGGCGTTGGTTCTGTGCCGTCATCGTACCGCCTCCCCACTTACGATAGTCAGGGGTGAAGGTCATCGTGGAGTCAACATAGACGGGGTCGAAGGTGAAAAGTCCGCCATTAAACTTCGTCGGCCATTCCCCATAAGCATTACATCCCAGCAGATACCGCATCAGTTCGTAGTTGCGGACCATCTGTCTCACCTCCGGTCTTTGGCAGTCAGTCTCTATGAAACTACGCTGCCAATAGCTATGCCACCAAGCACTGCTCCTCTCCTTCGACACGGCGGCGCTGACCGACTGAGCAGGTTCCTTACCCGTGTATAACTGGATAGTCACCAGACTCTTTTTCATCTTCTTCCGTCGGAAGTTCCAGCTACGATAGTCTGTTGAGGCATATCTGCCGTCAGTAGTCCCGGTATACGAGAAACCGTCAGCCTGCATGATACCACCCATTTTCAGACGACCGATGGGATTATAGAGCTGGTCTTTGATGGCATCCAGGCGTTCGCGAGAGACGGTAAAGTCGAATACCGTCTCTTGTCTGTTCTGGTGATAGAAGGTAAGTCGACTCTTGGAGGCACGGATGCTGTCTGCAAACGTCATACAGTCCTTGGGTATGACCCACTTATAAGAGCACTGCTGGCACTCTGCCTTCGTCACAGGACGGTCCTTATACCGCCAGCTCTCATAACTGAGAGTCGCCTCTCTTGCCTGTTGTGATATGATCTCCGCAAAGACAACAGGGGAGTAGACATCCACCCAAAGTCTGATATTGACACCTTTTCCTTTGATATATACAGCACCCTCATCAAGACATAGGCGTTGCTCGAAGTCCTGCCCGTCAAACGGCTGCCCATTCAGGTGCAGTCTCCAACGACCAGCCTTCAACAGGGTATTGTTCTCATCGAACCATCCACTCTGTGCGATGTAAAAGAGCAGGTCACCTTTCTCCACCCATACGTTCATGCCGATGTCATGATCACCGCACGGCATCGACTCACTGGCATTCTTGCTGGGGGTCGTCCACACATAGTCCTTGGGGATATAGTCGGCTCCTTGTATAAGCGTGGCTAACGTCAGGAAAATGGAGAGGAGGATGTTCTTCTTCATAGTTGTTACCAGTTATCTGTTCGGAAAGAGGAAACGGGCAGACCGTCATGCATCAGGTCACCGTCAGCCCAGTCTTTGAAGGCATAGCGGATGGCGGCAGGTTGTTTGACGGCATCACAGGTGACATAGACTCTGTTACGTGACACCCATACCTTCGTGGCAGGATGGAATACCTTGTCAGCACCTGCCACCTCAAAGTTGTTGGAGGTAGTGCCGTGCTCGAAATATACCCATTCCTTGGAGCGGTCGAAGGCGATGACGGCGGTGTCGTTCTGGAAAGTCACCTCTTTATAGGTGGCAAACTCAGGTAATCCTTTGATGTCATAAGTGTTGGCAAGGGCGAGAAGGGCAAGCCGCTCGCCTGCCTGACGCTTCTTACGGGGATGGATGCCATACTCTAAGCCAGCGTCCATCAGTACTGCCATGCGGGCATTGTTGATCATCGTCTCTGCCTTTGCCTGTTGTTCCCGCAGGTACTGACTGTCTTTCCAGTCAATCAGGGAGTAGTCGTATGGGGCTATCTGACAATAGTAGAAAGGAAACTCACCTTGTTTCCATTCTTCACGCCAACCCTCAACCATTGCTTTCAACAGAGGGGCATAGTAGTCATAACGAGGAACGTTATCCTCACCCTGATACCAGATAACACCTTTCATCGTATAGCCGATGAGGGGATGCAACTGTCCGTTGAAGAGGGCAGTAGGACAGCGTTGCTGGAGTTTCGAGACATCTCCTACCGTGATGGTCTGTTTTACTTTTGGAAAGGCGCGCAACCAGTCGGCTTTCATCCATGCCTCACAGGCGGAACCGCCCCATGCGGTGACGATGAGTCCTATGGGAATGCCTAAGGTGGAGCGTAGGGCACGACCGAAATAGTATGCCGTTGCCGAGAAATCACGGACAGAGGCACTATTTGCCTCGTTCCATTGTCCTGTCACATTGTATTTTGGAGTCAGTGATACATGGCGCTTGACGGTGAATAGTCGCAGTTGGGAGTCTTTACAACGCAACAGCTCTTCCGTCGTTCCCTCGACGGGTTGTTGCTTGAACCCTTTCATCTGCATCTCCATATTCGACTGTCCCGCACAGATCCATACCTCACCGATAAGGATGTTGCCTAAGGTGCAAGTGGAGAGAGGTGAGAGGTGAGAGGACATTTCTGTGAAGGTAATCTCATAAGGACCGCCAGCCTCCGGTGTCTGTACCTTCACCTCAAACTTGCCGTCCTTGTCAGTTTTCACCTGATAAGTCTTCTGATCCCATGAGGTAGTGACCTTGACAGTCTTACCTTTGTCGGCAGTTCCCCATAGGTTACACTCTGTTTGCTGTTGCAACACCATGTTGTCGCTGAAGAAACGGGGTAGTCTGACCTCTGCAAAGGAATAACACAGGGACAGGTAAAATGTGAAAAGAAAAAATGTGATGCGTCTCATATCATTGTTCTGTTTTTAATTCGGGTTGTGCTAACAGACCGGCAGGCAACAGGTTGTCACCCTTGGTGCGGTAGCGGGCATTCGTCCAGATACCTTCATAGGGTGCCTTCCCCTGGTCCATGCCTCGCAGGGCGTTATGCCAAGTGTTGACGACTTCTATCTCAATCTTGTTCTTGCCTTTCCTCAAAGCCTTCGTCACCTCCACCTCATAGGGCGCTGTCCATGCGATGCCGCAGTCGACACCATTCACCCAGACATGGGCGATGTCCCTGACATCGGGGAAAACAATCCAAGAACGTCCCTTGGGAAGCTTTCTCATTTTCAATGTTGTCGTATACATCACATGACCGCTGAAATAACGGATCCGGTCGTCAGGATGCTTGCTCCAGTCAAACAATTGCTGGTTGTCGAGGGTGATGGTGCTTTCTTTGAAAGTGACATGATAGGAGTTCCCAAAAGTTCCCACCGTGGGAACTGTGAGTTCCCTTCGTGGGAATCGTGAGTTCCCTTCGTGGGAATCGTGAGTTCCCTCCAAGGGAATAAACAAGGAGCCCCAAGCGGGCATGGTGAAAGTTACGTTCATCCTGCCATTCACCTCGGTGTAATCGACCTTCGTTGTCTCATCGGTGACGGGATTATAGATATAAGGGATGCGTCCCGTACAACGGAATGACGCAGTGACCTCCCGTTCCTTTCCCTCTTGATTGGCGAGGAAATAGATGTCTTGGTCATCTGTCTGGCGATGGGTATAGGCAATACCTTCAGGAAGAATCACATCGGGCTCGATGCCCTCTATCGTCTCTCCGTGCCAAGGCTTATCGATGACCACGACACCTTGCTGGCGCAATTGTTCTATCCGCTCATGTGCCTCCTTGGAGATGAGACAACCTTCGGGAATGACTAGTACTTTATAGTTAAAAGGTTGTGTCAGCAAGGCATCCTTATTCATCGAGTCATACTGGTAACCATGCAATGGGTTAATCCAGTCTTTCAGGTCGATGATGCCAGCAGAGTGACGCACACCAACAGGTGATTCCTCCATCGGCTGTCCGACATTGGCAAGTCGTTTCTGCTCGGAAGCCACGCGCTCGGCACCAAACAACCCAGGCAGCATGGAAACCAAACGGTCGGGAGTCAGGGCTCTACTGGGTATCTCCTCACCAGTATAGACAGCGATATCCACCACGGGTGTTCCCTTCTGCAGCAGGGTCTGACAACGGGTGATATAGTCAACGAATGCTTTTGCCTCCGGGAACCACGTCTGGTCACGTTGGAAGAAGAGACCGATTCCGTCGAGGGTCATACCCGGTTTGCGGTCGAGCCACGGGTTATGGGTGTTGACATGAAAGAACAAACGGTTCATGCCCAAGGCGAAATTACGGTCGAGCAGGGGCTTGACACTCGCCGGTGTCTCGTCCCATACCCCACGGACCTCTGTGAATCCCTCTGCCTGCACGATGTTCTTGCCATAGACGTGGGCACCACTGATGGCGTCGAGCATGTCGTTAGGCTTGTCGTGAGTAGGGGAGTTCAACCAGTATTCACCCATCGGAACATCCACGTACTTATAGTGTTCCATACCGTCAGAGACCATGGTGGGGGCAACACTCTCAGACGATAGTTGCACACCGTACTCTTTGGCTTTCTGTGATACAGTGACGAAAAATACCTCGTTGACAAGTTCATTGATCGTCTTGCGAATGTCTCTCAGGATATCATCACCCCCTTGCATTGGAACACCGGCATAGATAGGTAAGAGGGGAATGATGTCATATCCCCTGCGTCGCTGGAACTCCTGGGCGAAAATCTTGCTCCAGTTCTGCGAGCCACACTCCCAAGAGTCGACATGCAGGTATTGGATTGCCTGATGGTTAGGACGGTTCATGAAGAGTCCGAACCAGTGATCCACCTGTTTCTCCACAGCTTGTCTTGAGAACTTGTCACATTCTAATCCCTTAGCACCACCAGCTGTGGCATTGGTATGACCTGTAGAGGTGTGTCCCATTCGCAGGATGCGCCACATACCTTTGGGTAAATCAATCTCCAACATGTCACCATCCATCTTGGCACAGATGATGTCCTGTGGGCGAAGATAGTCGTCAGCAGATAGTTCTTCCTTGGAGGTATCAGGGGCGATGCGCCATACATATCCTGCCTTGCCCTCCCAATTGTCGATGACAGACCAACTGCCGAACTTGATATTCTTCAGTCTGAGAACGGGTTTCCATTTAGCGGCATCCAAATCCTCAGCGCCAGGTTCTGTTCCCTCTGGCGTCCATTCAAAACGGAAATACTTGGCTCGGGTGGGAGGAATGCTGAATGTCGTATTGAAACCCGTGTTCTGCCATCCCTGCCGAGGGGGCGTGAGTTGTTTGACAGCATAGAAAATCACCCCGTCGTCAGATGCTTTGACACTCAGTCGCTGGCATTGGAAGTTCGTACCAGAGGGTTCTATTTCAATGTTCCGCACTAATGTGGAACTATCGAACTCATATTGTATCCAACAAGGAGTGTCAGCACAATATACACCTTTCGCATTGATGGTTACCTCTGGGGAATAGGAGATCTTGGGACTGCCAGGTCTGTCTTGCTTGACAGGTATCGCATAGACAGCGATGTCCTCATAGTAATTCTCATAGTGTTGAGGCTTGGACATTCGGAAATGATGGAAGCCTCCCCCCATGATTGTATCGCAGAACACAATCTTCTGCATTGATTCCTCTGGCTTAATCCATGGACCACCTGCCAAAGCAAAGCCGTCACAAACGTGAATACCCATCCCCAAGCCGAGGGAGTCAGCTTGCACAAGGGCTATGTCGACCAACTTCCAGAAGTTGTCACTCAAGGCATCGGCATTGCCTTCATATTCTGGTCGTTCCGCAGCACCTCGGATAGGCATCAGGTAACAGCCTCCCAGTCCCACATCCTTCATTGCCTGAAGGTCAGCCTTGACACCTTGCTCGGAGACGGCTCCATACATCCAATACCAGAAAGTCCATGGCTTGGTGGTGTCTTTTCCTTGCGATATCAACGCAAGGCACATGACAATGGTGGCGAGTGCTGTCCTTTTCATTCGAAGCAGAGGGTTACATGGATGGAACCCTTGCCTTGTGCCCAGTAGGGTTGTGCGGAAGGTCCGTTTAAGTCGGTTGTGTTTACCTTGTTGCGTACGGCGGGAATTGCCTTCAGTAGAGCGATGCCTGTCTCTGGCAATGTGTAGAGCAGATGGTCACGACCATCACGTGGGGTATAGATACCCACATAGGTATCGGGAGCGATGATGCCCAGTTTACCCTCCGTTGTCTCTACCTGCATCCATGTCACATCAGCGAAATATCCTTTGAACTCTGGGTATTCGAACGATTCACCGGGGATGGGGTCGTTATAGCTGGTCTGCCAATAGCCGTATTGCGGCCCTTCCAGGCGGTTCTGCCAAACACGGTATGGACCGCGTCCTACCCATTGCTTGCTCTTGACCTTGTCTTCCGGATAGTCGAAGGCAATACCCAGAAGGTCTACTACACCGTTGAAATAGTAGTCGGCATGTATCGCCACCTCACCATGACTGTTGAAGTCCCATTTGACAGTGCTGAGGGAACCATGTTGGTAATGTGCCGTCAGTACATTGTCTTTCAGTTCAAAACCACAGAAGGAACCTTGGTCAGCATACTCGGTATAGTCTGTCTTCTTTTGGAAAGCCTCTTTGTCGTCATGGTTATAGAAACCGTCTTGTGAGCGGTCGCTACGCTTGGCGGCAACAAAGCGGGGACCATTGCTCAGCGTGAAAGTCTTGCTACCTATGGTCACCTGTTTCAGTCGACCGTCTTTCTTCGAGAAGACATACGTCTTCCCTGCGGCAGTAACAGCCAATTCATCTGAGGTTTCTTTCTGGGTGCAATGAGTTCCTGCTCCATCAACTACCGCAAGGGCATCAGACTTGAAAGTCCATGTGTATACTTCTTCACCCTTAGGGTTCGTGGCAGTCACCTGTAGTGCGTCACCAGACCCCTTCGGTTTGTCGATGGTGATGGAGGCAAAGGGTTCTACGCTTCCTATGTTTAAAACACCTTGACTGACAGTCTTCACGGCAGATTGTCCAAAGGCAGGCATGTTCAGGTACCGGTAACTGAACTTGCAATCTTTCAAGTTGGTGAAGTTATAGCCATTGCTGACCTTTAACTTGTCACCATTTGCCTCTATCTGTATAGGACTCCATACCTCTCGGATGGTATAGAACGAACCTTCTTTCTCCATATGGGGACCAACGATACCGTCAGAACCGAAATTACCCATGCAGTCCACGATGTTGTTCATATCCGTACGCACCACCCCTTGGTCCATCAGGTCCCAAAGGAAACCACCTGCACAGCGGGGATTCGACATCATGAGTTTCCAGTAGTCTGCCAGTCCGGCACCATGACCACCGTCATACAGTCCGTGCAGGAACTCCGTAGGCATGAAAATCTCTTTCTGTCGCATGTACTCTGCCGTCTCACCCCATGAGCGATAGTGCTTCGTCTCGAAACCGTTGCGGTTTGCCCACGGATAGAGGACGACACGCTGTTGTGGGTCATACTTGGTAAAGAATGGTTCTAACTCGTAGTTGAAGCCTCCCTCATTGCCATTACTCCAAAAGATAATACTGGGGTGGTTGACATCACGTGTCACCATCTCCTCTACTAACTTCGAACCGACGATGGTCTCATGAGCCCAGTGCCAACCTGGCAATTCACACTCCACATAGAGTCCTAAGGAGTCACAGGCATCCAAGAACTCTGGGTCGGCAGGGTAGTGGGAGAGGCGGACGGCATTCATATTCATCGACTTGATGAGTTTCACATCCTCGATATTCTTCGCCTTTGACAGGGTGCGACCAGTCTCTGGACGGAAAGAATGGCGGTTGGCACCTTTCATGATGACCTTCTTACCGTTGATGAAGACACCGTCTTCCTTGTCGCCTGCATATTGATGGCGATACTCAATGGTGCGGAAACCGAATTTCTGACGCTCGACATGCAAAGTCTTGCCTTGTGCGTCTTTCAAGGTGAAAGTGGCAGTATAGAGATGGGGCTGCTCGGCATTCCATAGTAACGGGTTCTTTACCACGAAATCAGCCAGTGCTTTATCACTGGCAACAGGGAAGGCTGTGCTTTGTGCCACCTTCGCTCCCTTGGCATCTGTCACCTCTACACTCACGGTACCACCGGAAAGGGCACGGTTTAGGAATACATCTGCCTTGAAACGCCCGTCCATACCAGCATTAATGGCTACACGGTTGATATTCTGGGCGGGTTTGGAAATCACAAAGACAGGGCGCCAGATACCTCCGAAGTTCCAATAGTCTGCACGACGCTCTGCGAGGTTAACTTGTGGGTTGGCACTCTCCTTGGAGACCTCTACCTCCAGGCGGTTCTTCTTAGAGCCGAAGAATACACGGTCGGAGACATCAATGGTATGGCGTGTGAACCCTCCCTGATAGAGACCATTGCCTGCCTTACGACCGTTGATGGTTACCTGGGCATCGGTAAACACTGCCTCAAACACGAGAAATATCTGTCTTCCTGCCCATTCTTGTGGTAAGGAGAACTCAGTCTTGTAAAGTCCTTTCTCATTGGCTATTCCCTCAGGGCTTGCCTTGCCATAGAAACGCATACCATATTGATAGGTGCCGAAACCTTGTAACTCCCAGCAGGATGGTACGCCAATCTTTGTCCATTGCCCGGAGTTTCGTCCATCGGTGCACTTAAAATCCCATTGTACCATGTCGTCGCATCCTGTACCACTAAGGTACTGACGATGTGTGGTCACGTCAACCGCTTGTGCCCATGCTCCCAGCCAACTCACGGTCAGTAGTCCTATTGTTGCAATCTTCTTTATCATATTCTCTACCTTATTTATATTATTAGGACTCTTTTGAGGGTGTTTTGTAACCCTCTGACTCGTTACAAATCGGAGTCTCTGTCGTCTTATTAGAAACCAAATAAATAAAGAAGATGATACAAAACAAACCTCTTAGCGGAATCATTCCGCCCCTAGTGACCCCTTTAAAAGATAATGAGACGCTTGATATTGAGAGCCTTGAACGACTGATAGAGCATCTTATCGCAGGTGGTGTTCATGGACTCTTCATCCTTGGTACTACAGGTGAAGAGCAGAGTCTGAGTTATGACGTTCGCAAGCAGATGATCAAGGAGGCATGCCGTATCAACAGAGGTAGGCTGCCACTGCTCGCATGTATTACCGACACCAGTATAGTGGAGAGTATTAAGCTCGCTAAAGTAGCAGCGGAGTGTGGTGCTGACGGTGTTGTCTCTGCCCCTCCATACTATTTTGCCACAGGACAGCCTGAGCTGGCTCAGTTCTATGAGGAACTGGTACCACAGCTTCCGCTTCCCGTCTTCCTTTACAATATGCCGTCACATGTGAAAGTGAGCTTTGCCCCAGATACGGTGCGTCGTATTGCTCAGAACCATCAAGTGATAGGTTTCAAGGACTCCAGTGCTAATGCTGTTTATTTCCAGTCCGTGATGTATAAGATGCAGGAGCGTCCTGATTTTGCGATGCTGGTAGGTCCGGAAGAGATTACCGGTGAGTGTGTGTTGCTGGGTGCGCATGGCGGTATCAATGGCGGAGCAAATATGTTCCCGGAGTTATATGTGGCAATGTATGATGCCGCTCGTTCAGGAGACTTGACTCGTGTCCGCCAATTACAGCAGTATATCATGCAGATATCAACAAGTATATATACGGTTGGCAAGCATGGGTCCAGTTATCTGAAAGGACTGAAATGTGCGCTCTCTTTGCTGGGTATTATCAATGACGACTTCGTGGCATCACCATTCTATAAGTTCAATGAGCCTGAGCGTGAGAAGATCCGTCAGGCACTCGCCGCTCTTCCTATTGAGAATGGCAAGCTGAAAATATAGCCTATGCACACGATAGATTTTATCGTCTTTCTGGTATTCACCCTGGGCGTGGTGGTGTTCGGCTGTTCTTTCTACAAGAAAGGAGGGTCGGCTGATGAGTTTACGTCAGCAGGTCATTCTATTCCTGGTTGGGTTGTAGGTATGAGCATTTTTGCCACCTACGTGTCGAGTATCAGCTACATAGGTTATCCGGGGAAAGCTTTTGCCGCTGACTGGAATGCTTTCGTCTTTTCCCTGTCTATCCCTATTGCGAGTTATTTTGCCGCTAAGTACTTCGTTCCGTTCTATCGGCATAGTGGCTCCGTGTCTGCCTATACCTTCCTGGAAGAGAAATTCGGGGCATGGGCACGTCTTTACGCTTCGGCATGTTATCTGCTAACCCAGATAGCACGTATGGGTAGTATCCTTTATCTACTTGCTGTCCCGATGTATATCCTCATGGGATGGAACCTGCATGTGGTGATTATCACCACGTCTGTCGCTATCATCATCTATTCGATGTTAGGAGGACTGAAGGCTGTCATCTGGGCTGATGCTATTCAGGGAATCATCTTGATCGGTGGCGCAATCTTGTGTTTAGGTATTCTGATGTTCTCCATGCCGGAAGGTCCTATGCAGACTTTTGAACTTGCCATGAACTCACCGGAAGGAAATAAATTCTCACTGGGTGCTTTCACCTCAGACTTGACGACTTCTACATTCTGGGTGTGTTTGATTTATGGTATCTTTATTAACTTGCAGAACTATGGTATCGACCAGAACTATGTGCAGCGTTATCATGCGGCAAAGACTGATAAAGATGCGAAATTCTCAGCACTCTTTGGAGGTTATCTCTTTATTCCTGTTTCGGCATTGTTCTTCCTGATAGGTTCAGCATTGTATTCCTATTATGAGGCAGGGGTCGCTACGTTACCTTCGGAAATAGCGGAGAAACCAGATTACGTATTCCCTTATTTTATCGTCAATGGTTTGCCTGTCGGACTGCGTGGTCTGTTGATAGCATCCATCTTCGCAGCTGGAATGAGTACGGTGTCTACCAGTGTGACCTCAGCTGCCACAATCATACTGACTGATTACATTCGTCCTTTCTTCCTCAAGGCGCGCAGTGTGGCTGACCATCTTCGTCACCATGATCCGAATGACCATCACAAGCATCAGAAACTGGAACTTGCCATCGTCAGATTGAGCAGTTTCGGGGTGGGACTGTTAGGGGCATGTGTCGCTATTGCTATGCTTAGTGTAGAGAGCATCATCGATGCGTGGTGGACGCTGTCAAGTATCTTCTCAGGTGGTATGCTGGGATTGTTCTTATTAGGGTGCATCCCCCAGAAAATCAACCGTTTCGGTGCTCTCCTGGGTTGTGTGGCTGGCATTCTTGTCATCGCATGGATATCCCTTGCCTCGATGTGGTCGTTGCCAGGTCCGCATCTGCATCCCTATCTTGCTATCGTCCTGGGTACCACCGTGATATTCCTGGTGGGTTTCCTCACCACATGGCTCTATCAGACAGGTAGGAAATAATCAGAACTATTCAATAGGCAATATACGAATCCGTAAGGTTTGAGGCGTTGTGGGCACGGTATACTTCTTGAGTACTCCAGGTCCACAACTACTGTTTCCTAACCCCATCACCGCACAGTCTATAGACAGATATACTTTCCCTTGATCTTGCAATTCATAGTCATGTGTCTTGCTTGCCAGATAAGGGGCGGAATAGGGAAGGGCGGAGAACGAGAATGGGACATCGACAGCCTCAATCCGTATACCTTTTCCTTTCTTCGTCTTCAGTTCCACAAGGGTACACTCTTCATGGTTTCCTGAGTCTTGCGGACGAGGATAGTGGACATATTGCTCACTGACTGTTGACTTCCACCATCCTATCGGACAGGATTGCTTTCGGTCTGGGTAGTTGTCCCAAGGTCCTCGTCCATACCATGCCAGTTGTTCATAATCACGGGGTAACTCCATGACAATACCTACACGGGGGAGTGGTGGCAGACTGTCAGGAATCGTGAAGGTGAAGACCCATTCGTTGCCCTGTTGCTCTATGGTCATAGGAATCGTTAGCGTATCGAGACCACAGCGTTTCCAGTCTTTCGCTAACCAGTTGCCGAAACTCTTGTCGTTATCCGTAGGGGCACGGAAGACTTGAGGCTTGACAGCAGACATTATCTGTCTGATTCCTGGTGAAAGAGGTTTTGCTTTCAGGGCTTTTGGCTTCTGTGTGTTCACCTTTACCTCTGGACCATTGCCATAAACTGCTTGTACCTCATAATATTTGGGGGTCAGGGTACGGTCACTCATCACGACACCATTCATGCAGAAGGCATGTAGGTTGGGCTTGTCACCAAAGTCTCCGCCATAGAGAACCTTTCCGTCTTTGATGATACCTTGGTCTACCCAGTCCCAGATAAAGCCACCAAGCATCCGTTTGTTGGAGTTGATCTCATCCCAGTATTCCTTGAAGTTACCCAAGGCATTACCCATACAATGGGCGTACTCACTGGTCAGGACAGGACGTGGTCCGCCATCAGAACCTACCCAAGTACAGCGGTCACCTTCTCGCTGGGCAATTTCCAACAAACGCTCCCAACGGGCATTCTCAGCACGTTCCTGATCTGAGCCTTCAGGAATACCTGGGTTCAGATATTCTTGCATCACACGGGGATAGAAACGAGAGATGACATCAACCGTTGAAGGGTCGGGGAGTCCTTGTGCTCCTTCGTAATGGACAGGACGAGTAGGGTCAAACTCATGGAGCCATGCTGACATGGCAGCTTGGTTAGGACCGTAGCCACTCTCGTTGCCAAGACTCCAGAAAATGATACTAGGGTGATTCTTGTCGCGTTCTGCCATGCGGATAGCTCTGTCAAGGAAGGCATCTCCCCAATCTGGTGTTGAGGCAAGAGTCCCACGCAGACCATGAGTCTCGCAGTCTGCCTCATCCATCACATACATACCCATCGAGTCACAGAGCTCATACCATCGGGGACAGTTGGGATAATGTGATAATCTTACGGCATTGATATGTGCAGCCTTCATCAGTCTCAGATCCTTGATCATCAACTCCTCTGTCATCACACGTGCTTGATGGGGATCGTGCTCATGACGATTAACGCCTCGTATCTTGATGGGCTGCCCATTAATAAGTAACTGTCCGTCTTCTATGCGAATGGTACGGAAACCCACTTTCTGAGTAACTTGTTCAACGATAGTGCCGTCGCCTTTTTGTAGTTGCAGACAGAGGGTATAGAGGTAAGGACTTTCAACACTCCACAGATGCGGGTTGTTGACCTTTATCTCCATACGGTTAAACTTACGATAACCACGTTGTGGATACCATTCATTCATGCGGGAAGCCTTGTGAGTGCGGTCAAGGACTTCGATTGCTGCGACGGTGTCGGTACCTATGGGGCGGTTGCCATCTTGCAATGTGGCTACGAGACGATAGTCATCACCAGTCTCATTGCCGTAAACAGTGAACTGTGGGTTCATCTGCAATACACCGTCCATAGATGCTCGTAAGGCAATATCTCTTAGACGGACATCGGGGGTATGATACAGGAGCACGTCCCGATGAATACCGCCAAAGCGCCAGAAGTCCTGATCTTCCAGATAAGAGCCATCTGAGTATTTATAAACCTCTATGGCAATCTGGTTGACTCCTTTCTTGATATATGGGGTGACGTTAAACTCCGATGGTTCCATAGAGCCTTGACTGTAACCGACTCTCTTTCCATTGATCCATACGTAGAAAGCACTCATGACGCCCTCGAAACGGAGGAATGTCTGACCTTCTTGCCATCCGTCAGGCAAGGTGAATGTCCTTTTGTACTGTCCGGTAGGATTACGCTCCTCATAGGTTGTCCATTCCTTCTTGGGCTCTCTCATGACATAGGGAGGGTCAATCTTGAAAGGATAACCGGCAGAGATATAGATGGGGGTGCCATAGCCGTTGACTTCCCAGTTGGCAGGAACAGCAAGCGTTTTCCATCCTGAGGTGTCGTAGTCCGTGCGGAAGAAGTCTTTGATACGCTCCTCGGGGGTCTTCGTCCAGCGGAACTTCCAGTCTCCATTCAGTGACAGCATGCGGTCACCCGCCTTCTCTCCATAAGGAATGAAATATGCCCGTGCCGGTTCACGGTTTATCTGCAACACGTGGTTGTCTTCCCAGTCGTGGTGTTCCTGTTGGGCAGAAATAGACAGGCAGCACAGGGAACATAGCGATATAATGACAGTTCTCATTGTACTTCAAGTTCTTTAAATTCTATTTGTTCTGTTTCCATCTTTAACTTATATGTACCGGCATTGATCTGGGTACCTGTAGTCGTCGAGAGCATTTTCCATTTATTCGGTGTTGGCGGGAATGTCACGTCACGGTCTACCAGTACAGCACCCTTTGAGTCAGTGATGGTCATACGGACAGGGATGGCATCACCAGTAGTGTTCTTGTAACGGAAGCGCAAGGCGTACTCTTGTCCAAGACCGGGTGTGATGATGAATGTAGTACCAGTAGCAGTGGATAGTTTATCTTTCGCCTTTCCCTTGACAGGCTCATAAACGGAAGCAGGACGTGCCTCCGTGTCTGCTGGTAATAGTTCTTTAGGAAGTTTGGCTATCGTGTCCGTGTCTAGCGCATGCCATGACATCAAATTATCAGGAGCTGTAGATGTGTTAGGAACACTTGCTTCTTTAGAGGCTATCGCAATACCGCAGATGACAGCTTGTCCTGCCTTTACCTCAGGGAAGGAGATTCTTATTTTCCCTTTTTGGACTTTAGTATAAATGACACGCTTCAGGGAACCACAGTAACCTGCTTCCGCCCATGGATCGAGGTCATCGACAACCTTCTTGTCATTCACAGAGACATCAAAGATGCGCAGTCCTTCATAATCGGCTGTCTCCGATGCATAACGTCCGTGCCATGGTTCCACGAAATATAGTTCTATACGGTAGTCACCATTAGGAACGGGGAGGTCATACCACAGACGATGCCGGCCAAAGCGGAAGTATTGGAACAACTGGTCACTCTTGGTGCCTCTGATGTCGGTGGTGATATGACGTTGAGAAGCCTGTAAGGCACTGATACCCTCAAAGTCCTGACCCCATGAATGACTGAATAGGGTGTCGTCAGCCTGCCATTGTTGTCCGAACTCGTCTATAAATGCATCACCACCGCAGTTGATGCGATATAGGTAGTTATAGTCTGCAGCCCCTTTCAGAAGGTCTTTATTACGGTCAGCGGCAGTGGGAAGCTCTGTGTTCTCGGAGACTTTCTCGTTCTTTAAGAGATGTCGGTACATATAATAGGCGGAGGTAGGCTCCTCCCATGTGGTGACGAGTCCCTTGTAGTTGATAGGACCAATCTTGTCGATACGTCTCAGTGCACCGTCAGGTTGTATGCGCCCAGGGTTGTCATGTGAGTTGAATATCCACTGGAAATGTCCGCAGACACTGTCTTTCGCCTGATAGGCGAGACGTGCTTTCGTCTCAAGAAGTGAGGTAAATGACTCTTCGCTGTATTTGGCATTACCATGTAGGTCGATGGTACGCCATGCTCCATATTCACCATTCAGAAGTTGCTCTGGCTGTTTCAGTTCTTTGTCATAGTTCTCTGCAGAACCGCCGTAAGTACCACTCCAGTTCTGGATGACATTCCAGTCAGTTCCCTCTCCACCATTGCAAGTAGTGATGGCACGCTGGTCACGGCAGGTAGGATCGAGTTGCCTGATGATGTTACTGCACTCTTCCGCAAATTTCTTGGGTAGCACACTCTCATTCTGTAATCCCCAAAGGATGACAGATGGTGAGTTGCGCCGTTCTTTGATCCATCTGACAAGCAGACGCTTGAAGTTATTGCGGAACCGATGTGTGTCATACCATATATGCGCTGAGAACTGACTCCAGAAGAGAATTCCTTGTTCATCGCATAACTGTTGGTAAAGCAGGTGATGAGGCTGATGCGCTTCACGAATGGCATTGAAACCTCCATTGACAATCTGTTTTACTCTCGAGCGAATCTGTTCATTTGAGAAAGCATGACTACTGCCAAGGAGGTGTTCATACTCACAGGTACCGTTGATAAATACAGGCTGACCATTCAACAAGAAACGATGGTCACCATCCTTCCTGTGTACTGGCCATGAAATATTTCGAATGCCAAAAGGTGTGCGTACCTCATCAACAGTCTCAATCTTGCTGCCTGTTTGGGATTTCTCTGTTCCTTGGGCAATAATCGCCCGCTTGATCATCGTGGTTAGTGTATATAGATATGGGTCATCGGGACTCCAGCGATGAGCATTCTCTATCTTTTCGGCATAGTAGAAGGTCTTACTGTCCCCAGCTTTGATGGTCACAGGTTCTGCATGACGGAATACTTGCTTGCCACTGGAAAGAGAGAATTTTTGAACGAGTTCTATAGTCTGTGTCTCCTTGCTATAGTTGCGTACCTCTGTCTCAATGAATACGGAGTCACATGCGGCATTGTTCCAGATGTGGACACCGAAAGGCTCGATACGTACCTCATCAGTCTCTATCAGACTGACAGGACGGAAAATACCGAAGGGTTGACTGCCTTCCGAGAACCCCCATTCACTGCTGCATCCTCCACAGACCCATGGAGAGGCTGTCTGCATGGCAGGATGGTCAACATCCACTCGAAGTTGGTTCTCACCGTCCTTCAGACGATCTGTCACGTCAAGTGTCCATACGGTACGACCTACCAGTTCTTGAGGATATTTATGTCCGTTGAGGGTCACTGTGGCATAAGTGCCTACACCTTCAAACTGGAGGAAATAACGCTTGCCTTTTTGTTTTGTGGTAGTGAACATCTTGTGATATGTCGCACTGCCATGTAAATTACCATGTCGAAGTTGTCTGTAGCCGTAATAGTCGTCGAAGTTGTGGGGGATTGTCACGTTTGTTGCTGTCATGTCTCGTCCTTCAGAACAGGAGGCGGTCCAACCATCGTTGAGGCTTGTTATGGCACGGCGTCCCTTTGCTTCCGGCTCGGGGAATCGTACATCACTTCGCCCCATGGGAACGCTGGTGGCAACAGCAATGCCGCGCTGTTGGTCATTGTTGACGGCACAATAGAAATGGTACACCACACCATTGTGTTTCACCACATAGCTCTTGTGGGCAAATAGTTCGTCATATGACTTGGAGGGTGTGATAAGATCCTGCCCTGTCCAGTCCTGCCAGTTCAGCAAATCCCTACTAACAGCAAAGGTGTTATAGGCGGCATATTTGCGGGTGGGGTTATAGGCAGAGAAATAGAACATGACATAATAATCTCCCATTTTCACAATTTGGGCATCACCGGTGATGATACCAGGAGCCTCGTGGAAGTATACGGGATTACCGTCGTAACGTTTCCATTTTCTCAAGTCATTCGACAGGGCAATACCGATGCGTTCTGCCTTCAGGTTATTGGCAGGATTCACTCCACCGGCATTGTAGAACATGATAAAACGGTATTTCGAGATGCCCTTAGGCAGTCCGCCTCTTTTTCTTCCCTTTCCCTTCTGTTTGTCACTTTTCAGTTCATAGATAGTGCTCTTGTATTCCGTCAGTTTCTCCCACCATTGAGCATCCTTGTCGGTGATACTGACAAGAGGACTGTTGCCCGATTGCCACTCGTGAGGTTTCGTTATGTCGCCATCAGTCCATGCCAATCCAATGTTCAGAGGCTCTCGTACCGCTTCGTAACCAGTACCATGTCCTCCGATGTAGGTCATCCAATAGTTCTTCTTGTATTGCCCAATCGCATAAGAACCATCCCACGTCCAGTCGATGAGAGCGGGAAAACCGCCTCGCTGGTTCATATCCCAACCGTCATCCTTATAAGACAAGATGCGTCCCAGTGTCTGCCAGTGTAACAGGTCATCGCTCTTGGCAAGCCATGTCTCATAACCGCGTCCGTCCAGTCCTTCCTTACCATTATAGACCACGTATGTCATAAACCAACTGTCTCCCTTACGGAAGACGGTAGGGCAGTCTATCTTGTGATAGTTGTCTGTCGGTGCCACCACCATACCATATTTATAAGGTGTTCTTACCTCCTGGTAAATGCTACTCATCTCCTTTTGTGTGATGGGCTGAGCAGCTACTGCCATAGGCAAAAAAGTTAGCAGGTAAAGGATGATCTTCTTCATCTGTTTGTCGTTTTAGTAGAATTATTGGGCAAAGATACAAATAAGCGAGCACAAAACAAAGAATTTGTTCTTTTATTTTCATTCCCTACAAGTTTAATTCAGTAAAAGCTCTCTTTGAGTATTTTCGCAAAAACATATAACCATATAACATGACCCCTTCAAACGCCCTTGTACAAAGGGATTGAAGCATGTTATATGTTGCCCGGACATATAACATACATGTAACATCATGTGTGAGAAGTATGTTATATGTATGTTACATGTTTGCCAAACATGTAACATGCCATAAAGCCTCTGGTTATCGGGGTTTGCGCCCTGTCATGTTATAAGGTTACATGTTTTTTGAAAATTCATAAAAATCAGTTACCGACTGAAGGGCACTCAGTTACCGACTGAAACCTCTTTTCATACCGACTGAAGGCTTTAATCGGGTCAATCAAAGCCCCCATTTGATAAAGATATAGTTTATCCTTCGTTCCGATATCAGTTATGGGGATACTCCGATATCTCCTATGGGTCATGCAAGGTATCCTTTAGGGGATAAAGGAACTATCCCCAAGACCCTTAGAGATAATCCCCAAGGGTCATGAAGCCCGTACCTTCGACCCATGGAGGCGGCACCTTCGACCCACGGAGGCGGCACCTTCGACCCACGGAGGCGGCACCTTCGACCCACGGAGCCCGGGGCTTCGCAACCCGCATGCAGTAGTTTGGTAAACACAGAGATACAGAGACACGGAGAAATAATTAAAACTCTGTGCCTCTGTATCTCTGTGTTGAATAAATCTATGGGGAAAAACGGCATTCGTTGCCACCCTTGTCACCTCGTTGCCACACGTAACGTACTGATTATCAGATAGTGTTGCAAGGTGGCAACGGTTGCAAGGGTAAAAAACTTTATGTATGCGCGCGTGCGCGCGAGGAATTCCGATACTCCTATCAAATAATACGAGTATGTTATTAAACAATACGAGTATCAGAATTTTTATTCCGATGCTCGGAATAAAAATTACGACTGGCAGATTTTTCATTCCGCCAGTCGTATTTATAAATAGTGGCATCGTATTGCCAAATAGTATTGTCGTATTTGACCAGAAGCGGATTATTCAGAACCGTCCCGCCGATTCTAATTCATGTAAGTGGTTCACAATATGTTTTATTAACTACCCTATCCCTCATCAATTTCATATCAGTGAAGTTCCTGCTGATATTTTGAATTAACTCGATATATTTATCGTTATTCTCATCTATTTTATAATAATAGGGTTTGATCGATACACAATTCTTATGCTCGAAGAGCGTATTGAGTAATGTCCTGTCAGAGTTACCACACGAGTGACCCATAATTACAATCTGATAAGGCTCCGACTCTATAAACGATAACAACTTACGATAGTTTTCTGCTTCCAAATATTTGATAGACTTTATGTTATCCAAGAACTTATTTTCGTTCTTATTCACTATCGTCCTATAGTCATTATCAAGTTCATCACCGTAGCCGAATATGACGCTGTTCGGATTATTCAAATCACCATGTATTTGGTTAACAGTGAAAATCCACCCTTTTTTACAGTATAGGTCAGCTGTATGAGTATAGTTAAAGTTCAGTAGCATAATATTATTAGGCAATAAAAGCTCTATAGGCAATTCATCGTTAAATACTACATTGCCAAAAAATTTTTCCTTATAACTAGTGATACGTCCAGAAGAATAATAATTTCCGTATAGAGAAAGTTTTGCATCATTACTTCCTTTGTCTCCATTTATTCCTGACAGAATATGATTCACCAAAGCCTGACGGCTTTCTATAGAAATATCATGAATTTCAAATGGTGCGTATATTTTAGGACGTATATCAGTTCGCAATAATTTATCTGATATTTCTATACTTTTCAGATACTCCACCAGTTTCTCCTGTAGATAATGGAGCTGTGTGTTAAGTGTCTCAATTTGTGTTTCCGAAGCATTCTCTAGAACATATTTTTTTAATAGTTCATAGTAATCGTTTTCAATATCTACCCAACCTTTTGTTTCAATGCTTTTAAGTATTCTTTCGAAAAAAAGAGTACATTCTATCTTGAAATCTTTTGGATTATTTCTTAAATACTCATAGATGTCTTTACCATCAGAATTCTTTAAATAGCAAGCATTACTGAAGACAAACACATTCCATGGACCATCTTGTAGTTTTGTTAATCGGCATAATGGGTCTTTTGAAACATTGCTCGTTTCTTCATATAAACTTCTAATCCTCTGTTTCCAATACCAATAAATAAAATCTGCATAACTTGTTTTTAAGTCATGCGCCAAGTCAAATCCGTTTCCTATGAGGACTATTCTGTTCATATTTGGGCTTTACGCTTTCAATTTGTCTATTTCTGCAAACAGTTCTTCTATCTTTGCTACAATGCGACACTGCTCGGCAAGGGGAGGGAGAGGGATTGGAATAGATGCGAGTTTGTCCGTTGAGATATGCACTATTATATCGCCTGTGGCCAATAATTCCTTTTTACTTGAGAAACAAGTTGAGTTTATTAGATAGACAAAATAAAGTCCGTATGCCTCTAAAATGGTAAAATGACAAAGATCACCGCCTACAGCTATTTCCTCATCACCAACATATTGTGCTGCTAAGGATATATCTTGCTTATTTTCACCTGTTAAAGCCATAAACAAATCACCTTTATGAGCCTTTCTACATTTTTCAAAAACAGATTTACTAGTATAAGATGTAGTTTTCTCAAATGTTGGAGCATATTTATATTTTGTATACATCTCTCCGTATCGGACACAAGGATATCCGCTTTCAAAAGTTTCGTCTCTTTTTATTCCATTGCCTCTTTCGAATAATCCTATATCACCCAATCTACACCACTCCCAACTATCAGGAATATCGAAGGGGATTTCGTCCTCAGTGATGGGTGTTTCGATGAGATCTTTCTTTTTGAGTTTTCCTTCCTTAACCAATTGTTCTTTCTCCTTACGGATTTTATCGAGGAGAACGGAGGCGGGTTCGTCGTTAGGGTCTTGTGGGACGAGGCGACCTTCGATGGCTTCTTGCAGGATGCTTTTCTTTAAGCGTTCTGGAAGTTCCTCATTTAACTTGTTGAGTTCGTCTTGTGCCTTGCCATATTCCTCCACTTTTGGCAGAAGTTCTTCTATCTTTGCTACTATGCGGTGCTGTTCGGCAAGAGGAGGAAGAGGAACAAAGGAATCAGCAACTTTATCAGAATTTAGGTTCTGCACAACAGCTCCCGCAACTTTATCACTAAATTGCTTGTGGGCAAATGCAGAAGAAAGAACATAAAACAAAAGTGATTGGTCAAATATTCCTGCATATGGGGAAATCATTAACCATCCGTCATGAATACAACCTTCAATGTTTGTTATATAGGGTCTTCCAAAACTCATAGAATTAGTTAGAAGAAAATCTCCAGGATGTACCATCCTTGTTTTTTTTAACCCTTCAGGCTTTATTTTTTCCTTACAAGAATTAATGTACTTACCTCCCTTATCGGTATCTCCTATTTTAATCCAATTCAATCCATTGGGGGCATCTGTCAAGTACTCTTTTATAGGCCGAGGGGAACCACCGCGAGCTATTTCTGAAACATCCCCCAATCTCACCCACTCCCAACTCTCAGGAATCTCAAACGGAATCTCTTCCTCAGTGATGGGAGTTTCGATGAGGTCTTTCTTTTTGAGTTTTCCTTCTTTTACCAGCCTACGCTTTTCCTCACGAATACGCTCCAGCAACACACTGGCTGGCTCGTCATTAGGGTCTTGCGGAACTAAACGACCCTCAATGGCTTCTTGTAATATGGAGTTCCTTAACTGTTGTGCGTTCATGCTTCATCCTCCTCAATATAGTTTTCGAAGCGGACTTTGGCTGCCTCTAAGGATTTCTGTATCTGACGCATCAAAACATCACGTGGAGGCAACTCCGTCATATACTGGGCAACCTTGATGCCTGACTGGTCGAGTTGCAGCAGTTCTATCTGCTCCTCGCTGCCTTCTGTGCAGAGCAGCAAGCCAAGGGGCGATTCTTCGCCTGGCTCCATCTCATGCTTCTCCAACCAACGCAGATAGAGTTCCATCTGACCTTTATATTGTGCCTTGAAGCGACCTAACTTGAGGTCAATAGCTATCAGGCGATGCAGACGACGGTGGTAGAACAGCAAGTCGAGGTAGAAATCTTCACCGTCGATAATCATGCGCTTTTGACGGGCTACGAAGGTGAAGCCGTTGCCCAACTCTATGATAAACTGCTCTATGTGCGCTACAAGACTGTCCTCAAGGTCTCTTTCGCTATACATGCCCTTCAAGCCTGTAAACTCCAAGAAATATGGACTCTTGAAAACAAGGTCAGGCGACATCACATCATTATCGCGCAAAGTGGAGAGTTCTTTCTTAATCAGTTCGTCTGGCTTCGTGGCTATGGCTGTACGCTCAAAAAGCATATTATCTATTTCTTTTTGGAGTTGTCGTACACTCCATCTTTCAGTAGCAGCCATTGTCAGATAGAACTCACGCTGAAGTTCATCCTTAAGTGGCATAACTATCAGAAAATGAGACCATGACAATTTTGACAACACTGTTGACACAATTTGAATGTCAGGGAACATTTGGGCAAATTGCATCATTCTGCGGATGGTTCTTTCCTCAAACCCTTTCTTCCCATACGTCTCTTGCAATTGTCGTGACACTGTCGACACAATTTGCTTACCATACTCAGCGCGCTGATTTCCAAGCACTTCACGATTGATGCGCTCACCTATATGCCAGTACATCATGGTCAACTCATAGTTGGCTGTAGCAGCCACACGTCCACGTGCCTGCTCAATAATCTGGCGCAAATCCTGTATTAGAGATTGTGAACTCACTGTGTTCACAATACGATTATTCATTTCCTTCTCGCTCATAGTTCTTCTACTTTAATTCCGAGAATGTTTTCTATCTCACGCAGTTGTGCGTCTATCTTCGTGTCAAGAGCAGTACGCTGCTCGTGATACTGCTTGAGTAATTCTTCTGGACGCAGCACTTCTTCCTCTTCCTTGGGGAACTTACACTGGTCAAGGTTGCAGCCAAGGTCTATCAGTTGCTGGGCTGTGAAACAACGTGACTTCTCATCACCAGTCTCCGCATCGATGATCTCCTGACGATTGTTCCACCAGTCACGGATAGGCTGGCAGTGTTGCAACAGCATGGGCTTGGTCTTCGAGAAATGCTTATAGCCCTCTGGCATATCCATGCGATAGAACCACGTCTCTTTGGTAGAGAAGCCCTCTGCGGCTCCCTCAGCCTTCACATTGTCGAAGAACAGGATATTGGTGGCTATCGAGGTATAAGGTGCAAAGATGCTGCCAGGCAGACGGATGACGGTATGCAGGTTGAACTCTCTGAGCAGTTTCTGCTTGATGGCGAGTTTAGCACCATCCGTACCAAACAGGAATCCGTCTGGCAGGATGACTGCAGCACGTCCGTCCTGTGCCAGCCGATACATGATAACTACCATAAACAAGTCGGCTGTCTCACTGGATGAGAGGTCTGAGGGGAAGTGTCGCTTGATGTCGTTCTTCTCGTTGCCACCGTATGGTGGATTCATCAGGATGACATTAAACTTGTCGTCGTCAGTATAGTTCAATACGTCTTTTGCCAACGAGTTGTCGTGATAGACATGAGGCATCTCGATGTCGTGCAACAACATGTTAGTGACACACAGCATGTAAGGGAACTGCTTCTTCTCGATACCATAGATGGACTGGGCGTACTGCTCACGATCCTCTGCAGTATGTACTTCATGTTCGAGTGCTTTTAGCCATGAAGTCAGGAAACCGCCAGTACCACAGGCGAAGTCTGCCATCCGCTCCCCAACTTGGGGGTGTACGATCTCAGCCATAAAGTCTGTCAAGGCACGAGGGGTGTAGAACTCACCAGCCGTACCTGCCGACTGCATTTCTTTCAAGATACTCTCGTAGATCTCACCAAAGGCATGACTCTCCTCGTAACTGCCCAGGTCGAGGCTGTCGATGACATTGATGACCTGACGCAACAACACACCATCCTTCATATACTGGTTGGCATCCTGAAAAGTAGTGCGGACAATGGCACTGCGCATTGGAGTCTGTGGGGTTACCTCCAACGACTTCAACGTAGGAAACAGGGTGTTATTCACGAAGTCCAACAGAGGGTCGGCAGTCATTGCCTCACCATCACCCTCGTCATGAGCCCAGTTACGCCAACGGCAATTCTCTGGTATGAATGACTGGTAGTTGTCTTCGTTGAACTCCCAGTCGTTCTCCTTCTCGTCATATACTTTCAGAAAGAGCATCCATGCTATCTGTTCGATGCGCTGTGCATCACCATTGATACCTGCATCGTTACGCATAATGTCACGAATGCTTTTCACAAAATTCGTCAGTGCCATATTCTTTTCCTATTGCTTTTATGCAGTTACGTTATAGATCAGGGTCTCCAGTTCCTTCACTGCCTCGAAATACTGCTTGTTACCCCCAAACAATTTGGCTATGCTGGCAGGAGAACCCATCTGGCGGAAGGGGTCGAGACTGAGCACCTTGCGATTCTCCAACTGGCTGATACCATCATTGGCATATTTATCGAGCAGGGCTTCTAATACCTTCCGAGCACCTTCGCCGTACTTACTGAACACATCACGCTTCTTGACATTCTCTGCTCGCTCCTTACGGGTCAAGGGTTTCTTGCCATAAGCGATATGGCAGATGAAGTCAAAGTCATCAACATCACCCATCCCCTGGTCTTCCTTCAGTGCCTGCAGGTCAATACCGTTCTCACGCATCAAGTCGGCTATCTCCGCCTTCTTCTCTGCAGCATTCCAATGATTGATGAAGTCAGTCAGGTTGGCATAAGTGTCGTTGATATTCTTACGTGTATAGTCTGTGATGCTCTCTGTACGAAGCAACTTACCATTGGCATCGTAAACAGAAACCACTTTGTTGATAATCTTCACTTCGCAACCATCCTTTGCAACTACTGGTCGAGGGTCAGCAGCAAATGGTGGCTCTGGAGTATATGGTGGGTCGAAAGGATGAGGCTGAGGTTTGGATGTATCCTTGATATAACCACTATCCACCTCCAGTGGACCATCCCATTCGGGGTCTGTAAAGAGACGGGTGATATTGCGGAAGTCCATGATGGTGAAATGGGTCTTACCCTCTTTCTCACGGATGCGAGTGCCACGTCCTACAATCTGTTTGAACTCTGTCATGGAGTTGATGCGCTGGTCGAGGGCAATCAACTTCACCATCTTACAGTCAACACCAGTGGACAGCAGTTTGCTGGTGGTAGCGATGACAGGGGTCTTGGAAGATACAGAGATGAAATAGTCTAATTTAGATTGTCCGTAGGTATCGCTGCCAGTAATGCGTACCACATAGTCCGGATATTTCTTGCACATCTCCGCATTCTCGTTGACCAATGCCACTCGCATACGCTCGGCATGGTCCTCATCAGCACAGAAGACAATAGTCTTTGCCATGGGATCCGTAGACTTCAGATAATTGCTGATCTCATGAGCCACCTCACGGATACGGTCTTCCATGACGATGTTATAGTCGTAGTCCTGATTATTATAAATGCGGTCTTCTATCAGGTTGCCGAAGATGTCACGCTGTCCTTTGGTGGGACGCCACTCATCTCCTATGTTCGTCGTGATATTGATGACCTTGAAAGGTGCTAAGAAACCATCGTCAATTCCTTCTTTCAAACTATACGAATAGAGTGGCTCGTTGAAGTATGTGATGTTCGACTGGTAGCGTGTCTCCTTCGGTGTAGCAGTCATACCCAACTGCACGGCACCACTGAAATACTCCAGTATCTCACGCCAGTTACTGTCATCCTTGGCACTGCCACGATGACACTCATCAACGATCACCATATCGAAGAACTCTGGTTTAAACAACTCTTTATATTGTTGTTTGCCATTCTCTCCTATCAACTGCTGATAGAGTGAGAAATAAACCTCATGGGCAGTGGGTCGGTTGTTTTTGTCTTGCTGATAGTTGACCTTATGGATGGTATTTGTCAAAGGTTTAAAGTCTTGCTCAATAGACTGGTCAACCAGCACATTACGATCGGCAAGATACAGCACTTTCTTGATAAGACCCGCCTTCATCAGACGATAGACTATCTGGAAGGCTGTGTATGTCTTACCCGTTCCTGTTGCCATCACTAATAAGATACGCTTTTGTCCTCTTGCGACAGCATCGACTGTACGGTTCACGGCATTGCGCTGATAGTAACGAGGTGGATAGATATCCTGACCAGTGCAGTATGGTTGGTTGATGACCTTCAACTCGTCTTCCGAAAGACCTTCGCCATCATTGCTTTCGCTCAAATATCTCTGATATAGTTCTTCTTTCGTAGGAAACTCGTCCATGGAGAGAGAACGCTCCTTACCAGTTAGGAAATCGTATTCTTGGAATCCGAAGCCATTGGAACTAAAGGCAAAAGGAACATCCATCATCTCACAATATTCTTTTGCCTGCTGCATGCCAAAACTAACGCTATGGTTAGCGTCTTTCGCCTCGACAATAGCAATAGGATTCGCTCTGTTATAGTAGAGCATATAATCCGCATATTTTGCCTTACCACGAGCCACCAAATTACCCCTAAGGTTAATCTTGCCATCAGTAAGTTTTACCTTAGTTTCCATCGTGATATCATTCACAGACCAACCTTTAGCCATTATAGCTGGTGTGATATACCTCAATTTGATGTCTTCCTCAGACAAAGAAAGAATATCTTCGCTCATATACGTCCAATGTAGTAATATCTCATGCAAAGATACGAAAATTTCGATTAAAACGAGAATAAAAGGAATATATTTCTTTTGTCGAGTGTGAGAAATTTATCTAATAAGTGAGTAAAATTCCAAAGGATTCAAAAGGAAAAAGTGGAGAAAACTCTCTCCTGACCTCCCCCTGTTGAGGGGAGGAAAAGAAAACGAGGAAGCATTGTCGCTTCCTCGTTGAATGTATGTCATTTACCTAATTATCCTATCTCAGCCCTTAACTATATCGCTTTACTTTTGTTCGACATTGTCGTCTTTCTCCCATTGCTCCCAATCGGTGTTAGCAAGATACTTTTCTATTTGCTCACATAACTCTGGTATTCCAGTTGTAGCTGTTTCATATAGCGTGTCGGGCTTTATACTTGCGTATCCATGGACAAGAACATGTCGCATACCTTGTACAACAGACCATGGTGTCATAGGATGAGTTTCCTTAAACGCTGGTGTTAACATGTAAGCCGCCTCACCAACTATCTCAACATTCTTCATCACCGCATAGTAAGTGCGTATGTCTTTTTGAAACTCATTGAAAGGTATTCCTTCAATGAGTTTCATGACATTATGAGAATATTCGATAATATCTTCTAATCGCCCTTTATCACGTGCTTTCTCTCTCATAGATTAATTTCTTTTCTCGTTCAGCACTTTCTACTGCATAAGGTCTCAAAGTTCCCTCTTCTATCAAATCCACCTCTCGACCTAACAGATCTTTCAAGTCCATATACATACCGCCAAGAGTGAAAAGGGTGAAAGGCTTACCTGTACGATCTGGAATGATGAGTATATCCACATCACTATCTGGGGTCTCTTCACCACGGGCGAAAGAGCCAAACAACCATGCTTTCAGGACGGGTTGGGTCTTGAAATACTCTGCAATCTTCTCTGTCATCAACTGTGTACTCATAGGCAGAACTTGATGTTTACATGGGCAAAGATACGAAAAATTTGAGTAAGTGAGAACAAAATAAATGAATTTGTTTTGTCGAACGTGAAAAATTTATCTAATCACCTTCAATCCCTGACTGCTTTGATATTCTTACTTTTTCCGAATTACTTTTACTTTTGGAACAACCAATCAACCTCTCCGGAGGGACCATTGAGTCCACAGTCACGTTGTTTGATAATGCTATCGGTGAATCCTGCTACCATGAGGATGCCCTTGGGCAGATGTAATGTCTGGCGACCAGCAGGAAGGGTGTACTGGTGGATGTTTACCTTTGGCATCTGTACGATACTGATAGCATTGGTGAGCAGAGGCTCTGCCTGTCCGTACTCATTGCCAGTAGCGTCAATCTCCAGTTTTGGTGCTTTTGCCCATTTGGAGTCATCATCCTTGAAGAGACCTACGAGGAGTTTCACGGGTTTGTCACTTTCAAACTCAATGGTTGTTCCTACGATGCGCGTCGTGTCACGGTTTAGTACAAGTGCTTGCAAACCGATAAGTTCAGGAGCGACAGAGTCAACAGGGGTGTCAGGACGGTTCTCGAAGATAATGGCACCTTTCTTAAGAGTGATGAGTTGAGTGTTCTTTGCGAAGAGTTTAACGCTGGCAGGTCGGGCTGGCAGGATGTTCTCATTTGCTTTCTCCATAGGGTTCTTCAGTTTAATGATATTCTCTTTGAGAGCATCGAGTTCTGCCTGATAAACCGTAGCAAGTTCCGACCATGTCTTCATCTTCCCGCCGTCGCCACCTACAGGAATACGGCGCTGGGCTGTCTGCATGGAGTTTGCATAAAGGTAGGCATCCTGTGTAGCTGCGCTCAGCATGTTCCACCAGTTCTGACTCAGTTCCATATACTGAACGGCTTTATCCAGATACTTGATATCCTGTGACCATTTGTAGTTCAGAACCTGTTGTGCGGCAATCACCTTCAAGCGGAAGGCGGCTGCGAACATACGGTAGAACTTCATGTCTTTCCTGACACGCTCAAACTCATCAGCATGACGTGTCGGATTTGCTACTAAGAGGTCGACAGCATGTTCTGCCTCGATGCCATGTTGTGCACATTGTTCCACGATGTCTAATGGCAGTTCACCTACGTGCTTCTCACCCTTCCATTCTTTTTCCACATATTCAATGAGTTTCTCACCTTCTGGTCCACAACTCTCATAGAAACCGGGATAGATGGTGTATTTGTAAGGATTCACCAATTCTCCCATTGTCATACCGAGCAGCAAAGTCTGTCGGTTACCTTCCGTGATGCCAAAGCGACGTAATAGCTTAGGTGCGATCTCACCTGCCTCGTCATAAGCTCTTAGCAATTGTCCCGCAGATATAGTGTCAATACCATAGTAGTCAGCAAGTTGCTCTTTCCAGTATGTCTGGTCAGTACCTCTTTCACAGTTCCAGGCATAACGTCCCCAAGCCCGGTACCACATCCAGTCTCGGTCTATTTGCAACAGCCGGCGACCATCCTGTAGCTTATCGGCAGTATAGGGCCAGTCCCAGTAACTTGCCTGGGGATAGAGATGTAGTCCCTTGGAATGATGTACACGATGCATCGCCTGTACTGCTTTCTGTGTAAAGGCAGGTGAGGACCATCTCCATGGTTCCAGATTGGCAAGGATATGTACATTGTCAATATGAATGGGAGCTGCGGCGGCAAGCATACGGTGTGTCTCCCCCCATGGACCACCCGGTTCATAGGTTGTCAGACTCTCTCCCGTATATTTGTTCATCGTATAGATATTGGGGTAGAGTGGGAGTGATGCCTTCAGTACGGCAGGACCGTCGGTGTCATGGTTACGCAGGATGATGGGTGGCGTGTCTGTGCGTCCTGAAGCCTTCAGTCCATCCTTGATACCCGGGATCACGGTCTCTGTCATCCATTTTATGTCTGTGTCAATGCCAGACATTGCCTCACCCAGACAGACGAGGAATCCTACTCTTGGATATTTCTCAACGAAGGCTGCTATAGACTTACGTGTATAGTCTGCTATCAGGGGAGTGATAGGGCGGTTACGGTCTTGGGTCTTCAGTCCATAATGGTCTGCAAAGGGTTTGCTCAGGATAATATTGTAGAACATCTGTATGACACGGATGCCACGGCGGTCAGCCTCGTCGACGAGGAAACCGAACATCTCCTGGTTTTTCTGCATAGTGGCATCATCCACCTCAGGAGCAAAAGGATAGTCCTTGAGTTTCACCAGTGAGGCGAAAGGGTGTCCGTTCCAGAGATACACCGTATTCATGTTGTTCTCTGCGAGTAGGTCAAGGTAGCGTATCCAGAGTTGTTTGTCATAAAACCAAGGGAATTTCTCTGGTGTATAGGGGTACTCATATACCCGATGTCCAGGTAGGTAGACTGTTTTCTGTAGTCCGACACAGGCTCCACGCAGTTTCATCTGTGGTACTTCATGGATAGTTGTCAGTTGGCTGAGTGTCGGGTCTTCTTGCAGTAATTCCAACAGTTTGTTAACACCATAGATGGCACCAGCGCCATCATTACCAATTACTCGTACTTTCTTTCCTTTACGTACCAAAGTGAATCCTTCAGCCTCGCCATTACTGTCAATCTCGATGGAGACATGCTGCTTACCTTCCTTACCATTTAATAAGGTGGCTGCGTAACTTGTCTGTGGGGTAACGTTTTTGACGTATACTTTACCATAGGCAACGTGAGAAGTCAGTATGCACAGCGCACAGATTATTTTCTTGATCATAGACTAATTTTTATTTCTTTATTTGCGGGAATACTTATTTGTTGATCACCAATGATGAGTGTCCCATGTCCTCCATCACTCTGCACGGATATCTCATGGGTATTCATCTTCACGTGAATCTTTCCAAACGGTGTGGGAACATCACCTTCCATCCACTTCAGTCCGCCAAGTGCAGGATGTACCTCATATTCCTCATAACCGGGTTTTGTTGGTCTCACACCGAGGAAATACTTTCCTATCAAGTAGATAGGACTGGCTCCCCATGCATGGCATAAACTCTTTCCGTATGGTCTGCCATACATGGCTAGATGTTGCGTTCCTTTTTCTTCTGGATTATATTTCTCCCAGAACGAGGTGGCACCTTCACGGAGCATACCCCCCCAATAGGCTTTCATCTCTTGCAGGACTTGTTCTTGCAAACCGTCTATGCAGAGTGTTTCCAGTTCGTAGAAACGCATATATGGTGTTGTGATGGGGTCGATGACAGGGTTCAGCATCACGCTTTGCATAATCTCATGACGCTCCTCCTCATAGGCTAAACCGTAGAGGATGGCAAACATGTTGGCGAATTTGGTAATCTGCTTGTTTATCTTACCGTCCTCAATAGCATGATAATATGCTTTCTGCTCATAGCTCCAGAAGGTCTGTTTTATCTTATTGCGCAGAGATTCTGACTTCACACGGTAGTCCGTTTTGATATTCAGGAGTTTAGAGCAGACCGCCATCGTCTCCATCGCCTTCATGAGCAGAATCTGTTCGAAGCACAGCGTACCACGTTTGTGCATAGGGAAGTCCACCCAGTCTACGAAGATCCAGTCATCAGCTTGTCCTTCTGCCATACCATCCTCGTTCAGTCGTCCTTCGACATAATCCATGAGTGTCACCATCCGGGGCCACATCTCACGGACGAAAGCAATATCTGCCGTATACAGATAGTAGTCATAAATGGACTTAAACCAGTAGAATGTGTAGTCCATGATGGTATTGACATGCGCAGTCACAGGGTCTTTCCCTCGTAACTGACGGATGGTACGTTTCACACATTCAGTGTCGAAACGGAGGTAATAGTTCATCAGGTAAGACTGTATGGCATCGCCACTCCATGTCCAGCGGTCACGCTTGATACCATCCATGAAGAACTCTCGAGTAGTAAGGTCCATGGTATAGGCGGCAACGTCCCAGATATGGTTAAGCTCCTCATCGGAGCAGCGGAAAGACCCACTTCTTTCTGTATCAAACGGTGCGTATTCGTAGTCCATCAAGACCTCTTCAAAAGAGCTGTCAGGCTCTTTCTCGATATAGACATAGCGGAATGCCTTGCTGTCTAGCTTCCCTCCCTCGGAAAGTATGTCCAGGGTCTCGCAATGTTCTTTGTCCAATGCCTCTTCAGCACTTTCTCCATAATAGATATGGATACGCCCTTTCAGTCCTTTTACTTTCAAATAACCAAAAGTCTCCTTTCCGAAATCATACAGACCGTCTTTCTCTCTGACAGGTCGTTGTTCTTTGGTGATTAAGTGATAAGAGGATGGAGGTGTCTCCATGCTGTTGAAATTCCAGGATGCTGCTGGTACGTAGATACCTGAGCCATGAGCGACACCATTCTCGTCAATCCATATCTTATCTTCATAGGTGGCTAGCCATGTAGCGTCGGTATGAATGGTCTTACCTTCAATAAAAAGGGCTGGAGGGGTACTCTGATTCCAGACCTTGAGGTTGAGTTTATGCTTACCTTGTGGTATCGTGAAAGTCCGGGGTTGCCCGAACTGCAACTTACCGTCCAGCATGAGATTGAACTGTCCCTCACAGGCAATGGTAATCATCTCCTCCTGTTCCAACTCAACCTCACGGGAAAATTCCACTGTGACATAATGGGAGTCCTGTTTCCAGAAAGGAGGAAACATAGCACCGCGTTCCGTACGTCGGTTATTGAAGATGTTGCCCAGCCATATCTCAAAGTCGCCGGGATACCATATCCATGTAGCTTTATTTCTTTCCTGCATGATTCTTGATTTGCTCATTTACCTGTGGTCCGTTATTCTCCCATACGTTACCGGGACCATTGGCATTCTTCAGGAATTTCTCTGAAGGTGTCCAATTGTCACGTAAGGTGATGTTCGACGATCCTTCGTCGGTATAGAGATAGAACCAGTGATTGGGGTCGTGTACATAAGATGGGGTGGCAATGTCCCGTACCACATTCTCGCTGATTATGGTACCGGGTTGGTTGCCTAAGGTGTAGATGCCGGCACAGTCATACATGTGTTGGGCATACTGATAAATAAGGTTTGCATGAACCTTATTATCCTTCATACATACTAAGTCGCGGTTCCACCCCCAGCCGAGGGAGATGCCTGTATAGGAGACATCGTGAATCGTGTTATGGTCAATGGTGATGCCTGATACATAACCGGCACAGATGGCGACACACCCCCAGTCCTCATTGGTGACATCGTAGAACTCTGATTGCTCGACAGTCTGTCCTGTGCATACCTCACGGAAGTCTGTAGGCAGATAGGGGAGGTGGGTTTCTAATCCCTCTGGTGAGAATGAGCCACAGACATAACCGTTCATGGCGATATCGGTGAACGTACAGCTCGTCGTTGTTCCACGACGGCATCCGATGACATAGTCCAGACCAGAACCTCCCAGGTGTTTGAAACAACATCCGTTGAAGTTGATATTCTCTGTATAACGCAACTCGACAGCGGCATCGGCTCGTCCCAACCATCCTTGGTTGTCCAGTTTGTGATTGTTCGGACGGTCAATCTGCGGACGCAATTTATATGCCTCAGTCAGATACATACCTGCCTGAAGAGGGACATGTCCTTTCTCTGAGGGACGCATCCAAGAGGTGTGAGAGAACTGGATGCCTTTCACGGTGATGTTGCGTACAGGATGCTCTGCAGTACCGATAAACTCTACCAATGTCTCCAGTACAGGGACTATTGCCTTCTGGATGGTCTCTCCGGCGTGTGGCATATAGTAGAGCTTGTGCTCACGGACATCATGATACCACTCTCCTGGTTCATCAAGCAATTCTTTGGCATTTGTCAGATAGAAAGGAGAGGGGTGTCCTGTGTTGGGAGTCATCGGTGATGGCCAAGGATGCTCAAACTGTAATTTTGCCTCTGGGTTGTGGAAACGGATGGCGGCGGAGTCTCCTTGTATAGCGATATGCTTAATGCGTAAGTTGGAGGTACACCACATCTCGTGAAGTACCATTTCGGCATAGGGAGCCTTCAGTATCTTCTCCACGGCTTTCCTGGGAACCCAAAGAATATGATTTTTTTTATCGTATGTCCGAATACGGCTCATCTGTTCAAAGTCACTGACATCACGTGCTCTTGTCGCTTTCTTGCCGTTCACCCATAACTGACGGAAGTCGATAGGATATCCGTTGAAGTCTGGAACGTCAGCCACCAGCAATTTCCCTTGCCGCTTCCATTGGGTAATCTCCATACCGCCACTAATGACCGCATTCTCTCCTTGGATAGTCAGTCCACTGTCTTCTGGACGGAGTCTGAGGGGCTCATAGAGATAATAGGTTCCAGCCAGAAGGCGGATGGTCACCTCGGAAGCCTGTCCCTTCCGTCGCATCTCACGAGCCTTGCGGATAGCGTCAGTAAGCGAAGAGTCGGGAGTGATACGAATTTCTGCCGCATGAGTGTTCATGCAGCAGAGAAGCGTGATGATGCCGAGTATCTTTCTCATGATGCTATCGGGCTAAGTTCAACCATAGGCTCATATCCTGAATACCACGGTTATCCCAGGCATAGTAGGGGATGAGGCGTATCTGTACTTTCTGGCTTGCAGCCTTTGATAACTCCCGGTAGAGTGTCTGGTTGTCCCAGTTCTTATTGTTAATGAGAAGGGCATCACCTTCGAGTGCCGTGAAGGAATGACCGCCAATGGTCATTGGTACCTCCTTGAACTGGATATCTGTAGGCAGGGCAATATCGTTGATGCGATAGTCTCCTTGTATGTCCTGTCCTTCCAGACAATAGACGATAGGTCCACGCATGACGGCAATCTGGTTCTTTGCCTCCTCCACCAATGGGTTTGCCTCAACAAGACGGGGACGCATATCGAGGTTCAGCTCAATGACATCACCCTTTTTCCATTTACGGTTGATACGTAGGCCGGCATCCTCCCCATTCACCTTCACGCTGTATTTGTCGCACCAGTTCGGTTGATGCAGTATGATGGTCTGCAGGTTCTTCGCTTTCTTAATGGTGAGGGTGACCTTACCATCCCATGGATAGTTCGTGACTTGTTCTACTTCCAACTCATTGGTCTTCAAGACATTCTGCCCATAAAGGTTGACATAGAGTGTCTGTCCGTTGACGGCATAAGCATATTCCTGTGCCTGGCAGAGTGTACGGAGAGTATTAGGAGGACAGCAGAAACAGGTAATGTAATGCTGGCGATGCTTGGGCCAGCGCATGGTATAGGGGAACTCCTTGGTGCGTCTCAGTGCCTCGGTATAGAAGAAATCCTTACCGTCTAAGGAGATGCCGGAGAGAATACCATTATAGAGCTCGTTCTCAATATTGTCGATGTATTTGGCATCACCCGTTGTCTGGAACATACGCCATGAGAACAGCATCATTCCGATTTGGGCACATATCTCGTTGTGGGCAGCCTCCTGTGGCAACTGGAACTGTCTGCCGTATGCCTGATGAATCTGCTGGATAGAAGGCTGGTTGTATGTGGTGCCGTCAGGTGACACACCATCGTAGAGAGCACCGCATCCTCCCATGATATAGATCTTATGCTGGATGATATCGTCCCAGATAGCCGAGAGATTCTTCATCAGCTGTGCCTCTCCCGTCTCCGCATAGAGGTCGGCGACACCGGCATACAGGTAATTAGCACGTACGGCATGTCCCATTGCCTCATACTGGTCACGGAACTTATGGCGGTCCTGGTTATGGTCCTCACCATTCTTCACACTGTCACGAATGGCGATAAGTCCTTTGGCAAGGGTGAGATATTTGTTGTCACCTGTCTCACGATACATCTCTGCGGCACCCATATAGTGGCTGGGACAGATAGCATTGCGTGACAGCTCTGCCGCATCGTTGGTCAGGAAGTTATAAAGGAAATCAGCTGCTTTCTTGCCGCAATTGAATAAGGTGCTCTTACCTGTGGCACGTTTATGGACAATACCAGCAGTGATGAGATGCCCAAGGTTGTAGGTCTCAAAATTAAGACGGGAGGCAAAGGCATGCTTCTGGTCTTTGCCAATCTCGATACCTGCGGCATTCTCCGTCATGGCATGAGAGTCAATGCCGGCGTTACGCTCGCTGATAACCACTGGTGTATGGATATAACCATCGGCACGTTGTGCTAATGCTACCTGCTCAATGAACTGATCCATCAGAGCATCGAGTTTCGGATCTTTGGTAATGGCATAGACGGTAGCACATGCCTCCAGCCATTTGTACATATCTCCATCGTGGAAGGGAGGACCATGGTGTTTGCCTTTGACAGTGCCAGCAGCAACCTCAAAATTGCGGAAGCCATTACTGCCATGCAGTCCCATATCGTCGATGATCTCCCAAGGGGTATTCCAGGTGTCCCACATCGACCAGATACCAGTGGTGGAGAGCATATTGAAACGGTCGCCCCAGAAACCACCGGTCCATTTGACGGCTCCCAATGGCGTGTTGGTCATCATTGCCTGTTGACTGTGACTCATGTCGGTGAGTCCACCTTGCGCCATTGCTGTGGTGGCGCAACCTATCATCAAGGTTATTAATAGTTTGATTTTCATAACTCTAAACTCTAAACTCTAAACTCTTAAAGTTGTCCTCCTCTTGCCTTTACTCGTTTGTACCATTCCTCACGCTCTTTGGTTAAGTCGTACCCCCGTTTGGTGAGGTAGTTGTTGATACGACCTTTATATTTTCCGAACACCTCGTGTTTCTTCTTCGAACTCTCTGCGTCAATGGCAAGTTCACGAGCCTCTATCAGCCAAGCCATAATCTGTTGCTTCTCCTCGTCCTTCAGGGTTGGAATCATGTCACACTGTGCCTCATAGGTCACCTTCACCACGTTAAAGGTCATCACGTCCTTCACCCGGTCGATATGATGAGGCTTCAGGTACATCGACAGGTCGGCAAGGAATCCGAAGTGTGAGCGGTAGAGCTTAGAGTCGCATTGTGCCTCAGCGAGTTTCTTGTCAGTCTTCTTGACAGAGTCACGCTCCGCATAGATGTCGTTAAGTTTGAAATAACGGTTGGCAATGATATTGACAACGTTCCGTCCCATGGGAGTCCATGTGATACCCAGCTCGTCGGTGGCTTTCTGTGAGCGGTTGATGATGGTCTGCACATACTCTGGGTCACGTCCCTCGCTGTTCAGTTTGACTTCAGCCTCAGGGTAGGAGTTGAAAGTCTTCTTCAGCGTGTACACATTCGCTCCGTAGTTCATCTTTACGTTGCGTACCATCTTCACATCACGGCTCCTTTCCACAAACAGCCACCCCTTCCAGTTCATCTCGTCAAGGGTCTGTTTGATGAGCGGCAGGTTGATAGCAGGGTCCTTGCTGAGCCATACGCTGTCTGTATTGGAGGCATGGATGGCACAGATGTTCTTGGCTCCCAGCTTCTTCATGTCTTTGACGATATCCCAGCCATTCTCCAGGATTGTCTGCCATTTGTAGAAGATGGCGATGCCGTCACTCTTAATCTCTTTCAACAGTTTCAGATTGCCGGCAGCATCCAGCGGGGTGTCGATACCTACCACCTTTCCGCGGCTCTTCGCTGCCTCTCCAATCGCATGCAGCCGTTTGACAATCTCTTTCCTTTTCGCTTTGTCGGAAGTCCACTCGTTACCACATCCGCCCAAGGGGAGGAACGCTACTTTGACGTTACCCATCTTGTCCATGGTGTCGAAACAGTCACCCATGAGTGCCCGGTAATTGTCACGCTTGGTAAGGTCCTGTCCGTAGAATCCACTCATAGCGACGGCTCCAATACGGATGCCGAGACTGTCGGCGACAAACTTAAAGCGGGCGGCATCCTCAGGATTGCGCATCTTGTTGTCAAACATTTCCCGTTTGCCAAGACCGCCCATGTCCATTTCCACACCGTCACAGCCTAAGTCTTTGGCTAATTGGAACTCACCGAGTTTCTGGCGTTTCAGCACCATCCAGTCGCAGACACCGACTTGATATTGCTCTTGTGCCATGATAGTAACTGACCATGGCATACCGCATGTCAGTACTGATAGAAGAAAAATACGTAGTTTGCTCATATCTGATAATCGTTTTCCTATTTTGATACTGACGACTGGCAGATAGTGACATAGATGCGCATCTCCAGCTCTTTCTTTTCTCTAGCGGAAAGAGGTGGGAGAAGAGGAATGTAAGAATAAGTGATTTTTTCCTTGTTGTTTTTGACTTTTCCTGCCATTATCGTCGTTTTATTTTAAGACGTAATAATGGCAGGTGTGTAACCAATCGGCGAGGAATGCTTTTACACAGCCTGCTCTATCTCTCCTGCATATTCTCTCAGACGGCTGATACTGCGGTGCATCAGATTCCTCACACTCTGGTAATTGATACCCATGATACGGCAGATGTCCTCGTATTTCCGTTGCTCAATATAGTAGAGGTTGATAATCTGGCGCTGACGGGGTGACAGCTTCTCGAAATATTTCTCCACACTGTCGGTGAGTTCCTGCTGCTTCTCCATCTTCTCATGGTAATACTCCTCATACTCGGCGACCGTCTGCATATTGGTGTCGGTGATCTCGTCCTCTGTCATCTTGCTGTTTTTCCTGAACTCATCATGGATGCGGTTACGCAGGGAGATGAACAGGTAGTTGTCGACATTGTCGATAGGACCCAGGTTGTCTTTCCTGGTATAAAGCTTCACGAAGACATCATGAATACAGTCTTTCAGCATCTCTCGATTCGACGTGAAGCGGGAACCGAAAGCGAATAATTGGTCGATATGCTTGTTATAGAGCTGTGAGAAGTCTATCATTTTAGTAGTTTGTATTTGAAAGTAGTTGTTTGTCACTTGCAAAAGTAACAATATATTTTGTAAATCAACAACAAAACGTCCGTCTTTTTCTTATTTTTTTATTTTTTAATACAACTTACTTTTGAATAGAACGGAGCCAGTAGAGTTGGTTTCCTTTGTCACTGTCAGGGCGGAAGGTGTTTTGCAGACGAACTCCTTTCTGCTGAAGCGTAATGTCACCTGTCTTCATGTCAATGGCATAGATATGGTATTTGCCACTGGTAACGGGCAGGCTGCCCTCCTGCGTCTTCGTATAGACAAGATAGCCCTTCCGTGGGTCACCGATGGCGAGACATCCCTCTGCGTCCACAACCTTCATCTGGCAGACATCCTGTAGGAGTTGAGAGGTGAGAGGTAAGAGGTGAGAGGTGAGAGGAATGTTGGGGAGTGAGCCTCCTGCCAGTAATATCGCCCATCCATAGGTGGGATATTGCTGGGAGAAGAAGGTGACCGCCTTCTCCGGGTAGCGGGTGCGGTATTCCATGACGGATTTGTAGGCTTCCTCAAAACCAGTCTTTCCTACCTTGAACTTACGCATCCACTGGCGGGGAGCCATGTTGCGGCCTCCCTCTGGTGCCCATAGTCCTTGGGTGTTGTAGTGCCAGTAGCGGATGTCGATAATATCCACCACTTTCCGCAGTTCCGGGTCTGCAAGGATGCTGTCCTGTACGTCCTTCGTGCAACTGAGGGCTATCAGTGGGTGGCATCCTGTCTCTGCCTCCCATTCTGCGACGGTTTTCAGCCAGAAACGGGTGAAGTGCAGTGGACCAGTGTACTCCGCACTGATGGAGTGAATTACGTTAGGCTGGTCCTTGGTCTGGTCGAGGCACATGCGGATATACTGTCGGTGGAGTGGTTGGAGGATGGGGTTCTGCTCGTTATAGAACTGCTCTGCCATGAAGATACGTTTGTCGCCGGCAAAGGGAACGGGCTCAGGGAAGTCTGTCCCGTTGATGTTGTTGACGGGTCGCCAGGGGCAGTCTACCCAGTGGGCACCAGCCTCCAGGATATTATGCTGGAAATAATGCTCGTTGAAGAGCAGGATATTCTGTTGGGCGGCTTTCTGTGCGAATTCATTCAGCCTGCCCCAATACCAGCGGTTGGGTTTGGACAGGTCGTAGCGTGACAGACCGTCCCATGCCGTTCCCTCACCCGAGCGGCTGAACGGCTGCTCGTAGAAGGGTGCCCATACGTCACCATCGGCACGGCGGATGCGCTCATGGTCTGTACGGCGTAGGTCATACCATAGTCCGTAGTTATGGTACAGCAAACTGTAATGCTGGTCGGAAAGGTAGTTGACCACCGAGTCGATACGGTCTGTCCATCCGAGTCCTTCCCGTCCTGGGACAAAACGGGTGATGGCTGGTTTCGCACCATGCTCCACGAAATTGTCTTTTACTCTTCCGCTCCACCAGGGGATGGTATATTGGTTGCCTGTCAGAAGCATGCCGTCTACGGTCAGATGTCCGTTCGTGACAGCGAATGTGTGGGATGATTTTTCCTTCTCAGTAGTTACTTTGGATATGATTCTATTGACAGGAGTGACAGATGCAAGGTAGGGGACACTGTCCTGCCACATCTCCAACGTCAGTCTGGGCTGTGTCAGCGACTCGTTAGCCATCTTCATCGCCTGCTCTACCGTAGGTGAACTGCTGGCATCGGTGGGTCGGGGGAGGATATACGGCTCGAAGGGCAGTTTCCCTAATCGTTTCTCCAACTGATCGTAGAACAGACTGCGAGGGGTCACATGGTCGTTACTGCTGGTCCATTCTCCATTACCAGTCAGTGTACCCCAACAGCCGTGTCCACTGCAACGGTTGTCCTTGTCTGGGGAATAGCACTCGATGGTGGAGGCGGTACACTGCCACAGCATCGAGTTGGCGGTGTTCCATCCTGTACCAAACTGGAACTGCTCCAGGTTGGCAAAACGGATATCGCTGCCATCGATATTGACGATGTCGAAGAGCAGACCTGCTGCCCATGAGCCGATGCTGCCACTGAATCCCAGCGACTCCTCCCCCTCACACTGTACAAAGGCGTTAGGTCCTGCCGCACAGTAGCCTGCTGCGAAGTCGTGGATGCCCTGTCGGGAGATGCAACGCTGGAAGAGGGTCTGCTGTCCGCGGGTCAGGTATACCTGTCTGCGCCATCCTCCTATCTCTGAGACGGGCTGGTGGGCAAGACAGTCTTCTATCGTGATACGACTGGTCTGCTTCTGCAAATTGACGGCTGAACCGGCAAGGTGTTGGAAAACGACTCTGCGTACCCAGCTGTCACGGACATGGTTCATGAAGATACCATCCCAGCAGTGGTCTTCATCCTTGACATTCCAAGTGGCATGCTCGGAGTCAATCGTCAGGTTCTCCACACCGCATTCTGTGACTTCTCCATGATGGTTGGTCTTGACGACCGTTGCCCCACCGTATGTCTGGGAGAGGGTGGTGGTGATAGGAGCGTCGAGGGTTATCGTCGTCCCATTAATCGTTGTGATGGTACGGTCCCAGGTGATGTCGATATCCGTAGCCTTCCAACCCGTATAGTCGAGACCGCCACCAAAGTCATTCATATTCAGCGACGCAATCCACTCTGTGGTACTGGGACGCAGGATATGGATACGACTACCTGTCTGCAGTCCTCTCGTCGATGCCAATGTGAGTTGCGTACTACCTGCTTGCACCTTCTCGTTGACAACAGTAATGGCATCGCCCTCTATCTTGCTCGCCATACCTTCTATATAGATAGCGGCACCACGGTCGGCACCCGTCTTGAGGAGGACGGTCTTATGCTTGTCGACACCTCGTAGTACAATACCGGATGTCGTGATACGTATCGCTTTGCTGATCTTGAACACACCCTCACCCAACAGGACACAACCCCGGTGACCGTTCTGGTCGGGCTTCTGTCGTGCCACTTCATCAATCGCTTGCTGGATGCGATCAGCGCAGTCACCGTCCTGCCATGCCACGAAGATGCTGACGGGAATAGTGGGGATTGCCTTCTCAGAGGCATGGTAGCCACAGGTCGAGTAGTCCATAGGAATATATAATTCCTTCTTGGGCTTGGGTGCGGCAAACAGGTTTACTGACACGAAGCAAATTATTAACAGGGTCGTTAAGCGTGAGATATGATTCTTGTTCATCATTGATATTGTTTTAGCGATAGTAACTGCAAAGATACGATTTAGTGAGCAAACAACCAAGAGAATCTTGAGTTTTTTCGAATGCGAGTATCTTCGGGTTGTTCCAAAGATATCTTCTGTAGGGGTAACAGGATAAGGGTATAGGGGTGTTAGGTACGTCCTTCGAGGGAGTTAGAAGCATCCTTTCAACCGTTTGCCTATAGCCAAACGACTGAACGGCTCCAGCCAATCAACTGAACGCCTATAGCCAAAAGCAAACCACTCAAAAAACAGTCGCTGTCTGGGTAGGGAGATGGTAGTAGGGTGGTAGTGCGATAGGGGGATTATTTGTTTTTTGTAGCAGGATTGTAGCACCATTGTAGTAGGATAAATCACAATCGTGCTACAGGCTCTTCCCTTTATTTATCGGCATTTCAGCCACATTGTAGCAGGGATAGCAGGATTAAGCAGTGGATATATAAAAATCGGATGCACCTTTACGATGCATCCGATGGTTATTATAGGGTAGTGGGGGATTACTCAGCGAGTGGGTCGAAGGTACCAGGAGCACCTCCCTTGTTATAGTCACCCCATCCGATGGTCTGCTCCAACTGCTTGTTCTGGTTCTGCACACCACTGTTGAAGCCCAGCAGATAGTAGTTCGGCTGGAATTTGATGTACAGGTCGTTGTGCTGTGAGTCACGACCGTCACCCTTTGACTCCTTGACAGCCAAGTTACTCTGATACCAAGTCTTCAGAGCTTCCAGGTCAGTAGCCAGAGTAGTACTGTTGAGGTTAACACCTGCAGGACGTACGCCACCGCCTTTCAGCAGAGGATCGCCATCCCACTGGGTGGTACCTACGCCATAAGAGTCGGCAACACGGTACTGCAGTCTCTCACGACGCTGACCGTTCAGAGGCTTGTAACCCAGCCATGTGCAGGTATTGGTGATGTCACCACTCAGCTTCCAGCTGGCGTTGAGGGTCTCCTGACCTACACCACCGTCGAAGAGCATCCAGCGACGCATGTCATCGAAACGCTTGCCCTCGTAAGCGAACTCAATCTGACGCTCATAAAGGATGGCACTCATACAAGCAGCCTGGTCACTGGTCAAGTTAGCCTGCAGACCATAGTTGTTGGAAGAGTCATAACCGGCACGTGCACGGATCTTCTGCAACTGCTGAACGGCATAAGGCATGTCACCAGCCATACAAGCAGCCTCGGCGAGGTTAAGAAGAACCTCAGCATAACGAAGCTCGATGAGGGGAGCGGCAGAATAGAATGGACCTGCACCAGACTTCCAACCTGCGGGGTTGTAAGTATAAAGGGCAGAACCATTTACGTCAAGGTCGTCACTCTTCTTGCGGACGAGGATACTGTTGCTGTATCTTCCAGCAGACTCCATACCCAGGTTGTCAGCACCATAGGAGTTACCACTCTCCACGTTGCCCTGGTCGTTAACATCGGCATACCATACATAGCCCCAGTAAGTGTAGTTGGCACCGTCACTGGGATTGTGCTCGTTATGAATAGAGGCATCACCGTTATAAGCCCAACGGAATCCTGGGAAGGTGAAAGTACGATAGAAACGTGGGTCACGGTTCATGAACGGATAGTCGGTATCCAATGTCTCGCTGGAAGTCTCCAACTTGGTATAGTTGTTGGCTTCTGCAGGAATCTTACCGTCAGACATGGGGAACATGTTCAGAATCATGCGAGAGGGAGAAAGACCATTACCACCTGTGTTGTCAGGGCGAATATAGCGCTCCCACATATTGTTCTTCGCAGCATCGTCAATACCAGTCAGGATGACGGTGGTATTATAAAGAGTGAAGAAGATAGCCTCACGGTTTGCCGTCTTGCCAATCTGTGTGAAGACACTGGCGAAGTCGCTACCGTTCTTGTTATTGCTGGAAGAATAGAGTCCATAACCGCAAGCGTCAATGACAGACAGGTCGTCCTTCATCTCATTATAAGCCTCTGTCCAGCGAGACTTGTCATTGCTGCGGTTGAAGAGTGGACTAGCCCACAGTACCAGTACACGACCCTTCAGAGCCAAAGCGGTACCGGAGGTGACACGACCATAGTTGGAACCGTCTTTCCAACCGCCATCGGCAGTCTCAGCAGCCAGCAGCAATGCGGCATTGTCCAGGTCTTCCACGATGAAATCGATGGTCTCCTTGGTGGTAGAACGTGGGGTGTAGTTGCTCTCTGTAGGTTCCAGTACTTCTTTCACAATGGGTACACCACCATACCATTTCACGAGGTTATAATAACACCATGCGCGGAAGAAGTATGCCTGACCAAGCAGGGTACCTTTCTGGGCTTCTGTGAGTGAACTGGTCTCCACACCACGGATGAAGTCGTTGATGTTACGGATACGTCCGTAAACGGCTTCCTGGATGTTGTTGGAGGTTCCCATGAAGTAGTCAGGAACAGAGGTTGAAGTGGAATTGTCACTTGAGAGTTCATTCTCAGGATTGGTGAATATACTGAAACCAGCATACTCTTCTGTTGACTGACCAGCAGCATCCATCAAACCGCAGGAGGGATATTTCCACGACATGTCTGCTGTTGTAGGCAGACACCAGGCGTAGAGGTCGTTCAAACGGCTGTTAGCTCCGTCGTAGTCATTGTATACCTCAGCACCCACCTGGTCGTAGTTCTTCTTGTCCTTCAGGAACTGGTCGCTGCAGGCAGAGAGTGCTAACATGGATGCAAGGCCAAAGCTGAAATATTTTATTGCTTTCATAATTTCTCTTTTTACTTTTATACTTTTATACCTTTTTATCCTTTAGAAGCTCAAGTTGACACCAATCGTCCACTTACGCAGGTTAGGATACTTGCCATAAGATCCTGCCATGGGGTTCATAAAGCTGTCGGGATATGGATTGTAGAAGTTAATCAGGTTCTGGCCAGTGATGTTCACACGGATGCTCTTGATACCAATCGACTTGTACAGCTGATTAGGAATGGTGTAAGCCAATGTCAGACGACTCAGGCGGACAGTAGCAGCACTGACACGCCAGAAGCTGGAGGCATTGCTGTTGATGCTGTAAGCGAGGTTAGGATAGTGAGCATCACGGTTTTCCTTTACGACGATATTACCACTACCATCGTAAACATCCTGGTAAGCATACATGTTATTGGGATCCCAGAATGAAGGCATGTTGTAGAACTCTATATTAGAACCAGAAGCAACACCACGTGCCTCAGCAGGAATCAAGGTATAGCCACCCCAGCTGGCACCCAGCTGTGCGGTGAGGGAGATACCCTTCCACTCAGCGTTCATGTTCATGGTGAAGCCATAAGGGTTAGAGCGGTTAGACAGACAAACCTGGTCGTTGTCGGCATCTACGACACCGTCAGGACCTGCATAGGTCTTGGTCTCCTGGTTGTAAGCACCACGGACATCCTTGTAGATCAACATACCAGGACGAACCTGATCCTTGGTCATACCCATATAAGAGGTGATGTTGTACTTGTTGAAGTACTCCTCAATGTCCTGGAAAGAACGGAACATACCGATGCACTGCATACCCCAGGTACCGATATCTGTACGTCCACCGTATACGATCTGACGATAGATATAGTCATCCTCGAAGTCCATAACCAGTACCTCGTTGTCGTGGAAACCAGTGTTCAGTCCAATCTTGTACTTGAAGTCCTTACCAATCTTGTCACGCCAGTTGATGCCGAATTCCCAACCCCAGCTGTTCATCTCACCAAGGTTGGTGGAAGCAGACTGTGTACCAATGGTGGAAGGTACGTTCTGTCCGAGGTTCAGCAGCATCTCACGGTTGCGCTCCTTATAGTAGTCAACGTTGATGGCAAGACGACGGTTCAGCAACTGGAGGTCAAGACCGATATTGGTCTTATAAGACTTATCCCAGTGTACGTCACGGTTGACGGCAGAGGTGTTCTTGTTGATAGAGCTACGAGTGTTCTTACTTGGGTCTTGGTTGGTAGACTCACCGAATACGATACTCTTGTTCTTATCAAGTGTGTAGATTTGCAGCCACTGCCATGGTGTCAGGTTATCACGACCAGTGATACCCCAGCTGGCACGGATCTTCAGGAAGTCAATCCACTTCAGCCATTTTACATTCTGGAACCAAGGCTCCTCGCTGACAACCCAACCTGCGGAGATAGCAGGGAAGGTTCCCCAGTAGTTCTCAGGTGCGAACTTAGTAGAGGCATCGGAACGGAGCAGGAACTCGAACAGGTAACGGTCTGCATAAGCGTAATTGACACGTCCGATATAGGACAGCGTACCGCTCTCAGCACGGTTGAAGTTACCGTCCTTGTCACCCTTGGTAGAGTTGGACTGGTGAGTGGAGAAAGCATAAGGCTCGTTCGCCTGACTGAGGTTGAACTCACTCTCTGTCTCTGATTTCTCAATAGAGAACAACGCACCGATATTGTGTCTGCCGAAAGTACGGTTGTAGTTGAAGGTGAGGTTCATCTGGTAGTTGTCCGTACGAACCATCTGACGGCTGCTGTAGTTACCGTTAGCATATTCAATGGCATTGAAGTTGCTGTAATCCAGATAGTCGAAACCGAGGTCTTCACCACCTGTCGGTGTGTAAAGGTGCTGACCAGAACCATAACGCTTCTGCATGGTGTAAAGCGTATACGCTGTACCATACTCGTTGGTCTTGTCTGTATTGATACTCTTAGAGTAAGAGAACTTTACCTTCAAGCCCTGCAGAATTTTGCTCCATCCGAAGTCGTAGTTAACACTACCGCTGATGTTGAGGGTAGAGGTCATACTCTTGGAGAAATCACCATTATTCTGCAAAGTAGCGAAGTGGTAGTTCTGGTTCTGTACACGGGCACCATTAGATGGACCGTAGCTGGGAATAGCGTATTCTTCTACATACTCTGGCATATAGCGAGGACGGGTCAACATGAGGTTGTAGTCCTTCTCTGCATTGGTACCACCCACCTTCAAAAGAGGTTTCTCCTTGTTGCCGTAGTCACCGCTGACAGTCAGGTTGGCTCCTAACCACTTGCTGATCTTCACGTCCACACCGGCACGGTAGTTCCAACGGTCATAGTTCAGTTTACCAAGGTTACCGTCTTGCTTGAAATAACTGATACCTGCGAAGTAGTTCACATTGTCTGTAGCACCACTGACATTAATGGCGTGACGCTGGGTGAAACCGGTCTTCCAATACTTGTCGAGCAGGTCGTAGTTCAGGTTCTTCATAGCAGCCAACTCATCTGCCTGGAACAGCGCAGTGGTATGGTTCAGACTGGTGTTCGTAGGATCGGCTGCGGTCACTGCGTTATAAAGACGACCATAGTCGTAAGCACTCAGCATCTTAGGACGAGCCACCTCATCGGTGAAACCGAAGGTACCGCTATAGGAGATGCTTGGAGCACCCATCTTACCTTTCTTCGTCGTTACGAGGATAACACCGTTGGCGGCACGAGAACCGTAAACGGCAGCAGAGGCATCCTTCAATACGGAGATGCTCTCCACCTCAGAGGGATCGAGGTTGTTGAAAGCCTCTTCACCTAAGTTGTGATAGGTGCTTCCCACCTTTACATCGTTAGGATAGATGTATCCGTCGATGACATACAGAGGTGACTGGGCATTAGAACCAATCTCACCAAGAGAGTTGACGTCACGGATACGCATGGTAGCGTTCTCACCGGGACGCGCATCACCACCAGTAACAGACAGACCATTTACCAAACCGCTCAGAGAGCTGGCAAGTCCACCGTTGGCAAGGTCTTGTACGTCGTTCATGTCTACCGTAGCGATAGAACCGGTCAGGTGAGCCTTCTTCTGGGTACCATAACCTACGACAACGACTTCTTCCAAAGTCTGCTTGTCTTCTTCCAGACTGACAGTACCACCAGGGGTAACAGTCTTTGACAGGTATCCTATATAAGTAATGGTTACTTTACCTCCCTTAGGAACATCAATCTTGTAATTACCATCAAAGTCAGTGATGGTAGCCGTCTTAGTGCCCGTCACCGTCACAGTTGCTCCGATAACTGGTTCACCAGCCTCATCAAGCACGGTACCTGTTACCGTCTGATTCTGAGCCATGGCAGATGCAGAGAACATGAGCATCAAACCCAGGCATAAGGTCTTCATATATCTTTTCATAGTTCTTACTATTTTATAGTTTTACCTTTTAGTTTTCAGGGAGCCAACGTGGGTCACCAGTCTGACGCTCTAACTGAACGGAACCACTGATAGTGAAGTCGCCATTAGCAGGATTAGCAAACTGAGGATCAGACTCAATGTTAGTACCAGAAGTGTCATAGTTTCCTGGATCCTGGAAGGTACCGTCCGCATTCATATAGGTGTTGTTGGCAAATTCTGCATGAAGCTGGTTGGTACGACCGTGCAAGAAACGGCGGGCTACACCGCTGGGTGAGCAGTCGAAGAAGATGCAATTCTTCATAATCCAATAAGAATAATTCTTTGACTGCATACCGTTGTAGTTACCCCACTGTCCGCCATTCCATGTGACATGATAGAATGTGCAGTTAAGATAATTCACGCTGTTGGTTGCAGCTTTATACTCGGGTGTGTCCTTGACATACAAATTAGGACCAGTAGCCATACCTGCCTGATAGAAATACTTGAAGTCACCGGGATTGTCAAGTGGCTCGTAGAAGGTGCTGTTGCTTACCGTCAAGTCGTTGATATGTCCACCCTTGTTGGTCCAGAACACACCACCACCGAGGTTCGTCTCAGGAGACATGTGTACGACACAGTTGTCTACCAAGAAGGTCATACATGCAGTCTTTTGCTGGTTGTCGAAGAAAAGGTAACTCTTCAGATTCTTGAAGTTACAGCTGACAATGGTGATTGGGTCGAAGATGATCGGTCCAGCCCATGCATATACACTGGCATCTATATCTGTAGCTGGAGCTACAGAAGTGTTCTTACTAAACTCAAAGACTCCTTTGGCACCGACACGGGCAGCACAGTCAAAGTCCAGATATTTGGCGTTGAATGCTGCAGTGAAGTTGATTGCGGCATCACCTGATGTCAAAGTAATGGTCGGATGGTCTGTCTTACTGTTAGAACGCAGAGTCACAGCCTGTCCGTCAAAATCAATCAGACCACTAATGGTGTACTCTTCACCACCTTCCAAGTCAAAGTTCAGATTCTCTCCAATCTTGTCTGCGGGTAAGGGGTTGGCTGCAAACCACTCAGTCAGGTCGCTGCCTGCGGGAATGGTCATGTAAGTCGGAGTAAACGTCGAGAATGCGAACTCAACGGTCTCTGAGGCATCTGTATTGTTCTTCTTCTTGTTACCAAGAGTAAGGATAGTCATCTCATAGTTAACATCTTCCTCACGCTTAGTAGTGACAGAACAGCCGTCTACAATAGAGTCATTGATGAGTGGTTCATCAGGGTTACTTGCATCAATTAAGTTGACGCGATAACCGCCAGCTCCCATCACGACAGGCCAAGAGATAGTCTGTGTCTTGCCGTCTGCACTCGGTGTGACAGTGATGTCATCAGCAGATATAGATGCTACCTGCGTGTTCGATACACCGCTGTCAAACGACTCGTCATCATAACCATCCTTAGCGCACGAAGTAAAGAAGAGGGCACCAGCTCCAGTCAGAGCTAACGCACAGATCTTACTGTACGTAAATAAATGATTCTGTTTCATAAATTAAGTTTTAAGTTATACATGTATAATTATAGTCTCTATAGTAAAGTCTATTTCTTAAAAGACGTTGCATTATCTAAAAAGTAATCAATATTTAGCCAAAATGTACCAAAATGCGGAATACCTTGCCAGGATTTGCAGCCCATTCCTCCATAGCTGCGGTGGCTCCCTCGGGGATAACCTCATTGCTGATCAGACGGTCAACAGGACAGGTGCCACGCTCCAGATAATGGATGACAGCACGGAAGTCGGAGGGTTGGGCATTGCGGGATCCTCTGATATCCAACTCTTTCTGTACGAAATACTTGGTCTGGAAAGATACCTCTGCCTTGGCATAACCGATGCATACCACACGACCAGTGAAGGCGACCTCGTCGACTGCCATCTGATAGGTGGGAGTGCTTCCTACTGCCTCAATCACCACGTCGGGACCAAAGCCGTGTGTGATCTCCATAAGACGGGCATGGACATCCTCGGTCTTGGTGTTGACGACATAGCTGGCTCCCATCTGCTTGGCAAGAGCAAGCTTCTCGTCATCAATGTCTGCCGCAATGACGGTGGCACCACGCTGGGCAGAGCGTACGACGGCACCCATACCGACCATGCCACAGCCAATCACCATGACGACATCGATATCTGTTACCTGAGCACGACTGACAGCATGGAAACCCACACTCATCGGTTCGATTAATGCACAGGTGCGGGGTGTCAGCAGTCCTGCGGGGATGACTTTCTCCCAGGGCAGGGCGAGATACTCACACATGGCTCCCCAGCGCTGCACACCTAATGTCTGGTTGTGCTCGCAGGCATTGACACGGTCGTTACGGCATGACGCACATTTTCCACAGTTGGTGTAGGGGTTGACGGTGACAGTCATACCGGGCTTCAGTCCCTCAGGTACGTTCTTGCCAATCTTGACAATCTCCGCACCTACCTCATGACCGGGAACCACAGGCATCTTCACCATCGGGTTACCGCCACGGAAGGTATTCAGGTCACTGCCGCAAAAACCAACATACTTCATTTTCAATAGTACATCGTCATCACCCATCTGGGGCTCAGGGATGTCTATTACCTTCATGACAGAAGGCTCAGTAATTTGAATTGCTTTCATATCTAATAACTTCAATTATTCAATTTTTCAATTCTTCAATCCTTCAATCCTTCAATTCTTCAATTCTTCAATCCTTCAATCCTTCAATACAATCGGAACATCCGTTCCATCATCTGCCATTTCTCATCGCTGGTAGCACCCTCACGGCATTGCTGGAACAATGCCATATAGTCTTCCCATTCCTGCTGGCGGGGTAGGGTGGCGAGTCGCTTCATCGCAGAATCCCAGTCGAAGTCGAGTGGGGTCTCCACAATCATGAACAGACGGTTGTCAAGAATATAGATTTCCATCTCCAGGATTCCTACGGAACGGATGCCGTCCAGAATCTCTTTCCACGCCTCAGGCTCACTATGACGGCGACGATACTCAGCAATCAACTGCGGGTCGTCCTTCAGGTCCATCGTCTGGCAGTAACGCTTGACGGGCTGCTGATACTCTTTGATAGGATATCCGTTTGTCATAGACTTCTCTCTTGGTGCATTCTGTAACCATAGATGGTCACGATGAGGAAACAAATGAAGGGCAGAACGAAGGAGGCATTAGTAGCGGGGAAGGACTCAAAGACCGTTCCCTGGTCGATAATCATTGCCTGCAATGGGGGAAGTACGGAACCTCCGAGAATCGCCATAATCAGACCTGCAGCTCCAAACTTCGCATCGTCTCCCAGTCCGTCAAGGGCAATGCCGTAGATGGTGGGGAACATCAGGGACATACATCCGCTGACACATACCAGGCAATAAACACCATATCTGTTCTGGAACAGGATGACACCCACCGTGAAGATCATGGCAAGCACACCGAAGATGGCAAGCAACTTGGCGGGCTTCATCCACTTCATCAGATAGGTGGCAATGAAACGGGAACAGATAAAGAATATCATGGCGTAGATATTGAAACGCTGGGACAGTACCTCGGCAGACTGCTCGTCCATCCCTTCTTCCATGAATACCCTCGTGCCATATTGGATAATGAAAGTCCAGCACATAATCTGGGCACCCACATAGAAGAACTGTGCAATCACTCCCTCCCGATAGTATTTCAAAGAGAAGATACGTCTCAGGGTGGGCAGGAAATGGATGTCATGGCTTTGGTCACCATTCTTCGGCATCTTGGCGAAGAGGATAATCAGGAACATGGCGACGATGACCAGTCCTATAATCAAATAAGGTGATATCAGAATGCTCAGGTCGGCATCCTTCATCGCCTCAAACTCTGTGTCACTCAGCAGGGCACGGTCGTCACTGCTCATCGGATTGAGCTTCGCCTGAATGAAGTTCATGGCGACAAACATGCCGATGATAGAGCCACAGGGGTTGAAGCACTGTGCCATGTTCAACCGGCGAGTCGCCGTCTCCTCAGGTCCCATCGTGAGGATATAGGGATTACATGAGGTCTCTAAGAACGACAGACCGCAGGTCATGATGAAATAGGCAATCAAGAAACAGCCATAGAGTCCGATGCTCTTGGAGGGAAAGAACAATAACGCTCCTGCGGCATAGAGTCCAAGTCCCATCAGCACCCCTGCCTTGTAACTGTACTTACGAATGAAGATAGCTGCAGGGAATGCCATACAGAAATAGCCTCCGTAGAAGGCGACTTGCACCAATGTGCCATCGGTCACACTCATGCGGAAAATCTTGGAGAATGCCTTTACCATCGGGTTGGTGATATCATTGGCAAAGCCCCAGAGCGCAAAACAGAATGTGACGAGGATGAACGGGATAAGATAACTTACCCCGTCCTTCGTTATCAGGGAATTGTTCTTGCTCATACGCGTACCTTATTTATATATAGGTCCGAAGTTGGAGCAGGCACGGTAGTCGGCTCCTTCCTTGTCCATGCCGAAGGCGTTCCATGCGGCAGGACGGAAGATGTCCTTGTCTGCGATATTGTGCATACATACTGGAATACGCAGCATGGCACACATGGTGATGAGGTCGGCACCAACGTGTCCGTAACAGATGGCACCATGGTTGGCACCCCAGTTGTTCATTACGGAGTAAACATCCTTGAAGGCATCCTTCGTGGGGTCAAGACGTGGCACAAACCATGTGGTAGGCCATGTGGGATCGGTACGCTTGTCAAGAATCTCATTGGTCTTCGGGTCAAGGTCTACCGTCCATCCTTCAGCGAGTTGCAGTACAGGACCGAGTCCCTGTACCATATTAATGCGCAGCATGGTCATTGGCATACCTCCTCTGGTGAGGAAATGGCTGGAATAACCACCACCACGGAAATAGTCTCGGTCAGCGGGCATCCAGCTGGTTGCCTTCAGACAGGCTTCAGTATCGGAATCGCTCATCTCCCAATGTGACTTCATAACAGGCTTGCCGTCCTGGTCACTCATGGCACCTGTGGCATCAAGTGTCGTGGCGCCACTGTTGATCAGATGGATGAAACCTTGTGCGGCAGCTCCCTCAGGACGCTTGCCTGCTACACGCTCTACAGCCTCAGGACTCCAGTAGGTACGGATGTCTGAGAACATCACACCCTTGTTGGTGAGCAGATGACCGAAGAGCATTGATATGCCGTTGAGAGAGTCATTCTCCGTAGCGAGGGTATAAGCCTCACGGGGACCGTTCCAGTCGAACGATGTGCACATCATCGACTCGGGGAAGTCGAAATTGGGCTTGTAGTCTGTCCACTGGCGCTGTCCCTGGACACCTGCCGCAATGGCGTTGTGTCCGATAGCCTCTTCCTTATAACCCATCTCAAGCAGTTTCTTGGAGCCCTGCATCAGGTCACGGATAATCATCATCGTCTTCACCGTGAACTCCCAGTCGGCATCTTTCTCCTCACGGTTCTTACCCTTGCCCTTTCCGTTGAAGGTGGTCATGGGAGTGCCTGGGAATAATGGACGGTCTTCGTTATAGTCGTGACCCTCGTTGGGCTTGCAGTATTTCTCTACCCATGCCATTGCCTTCTGGAACTCCTCCTTGTCATAGATGCCAAAGTCGACACGGCGCAGGATCTCAACCAGCGACACATACTCTGTTCGCATACCCAGATACTGCTGCAGGAAATCGGCATTGACGATAGAGCCGGCGATACCCATACAGGTGTTGCCTAATGACAGGTATGACTTACCACGCATGGTTGCCACTGCTTGGGCGGCACGGGCAAAGCGTAGGATTTTCTCTGCCACGTCGGCAGGAATCGTATTGTCGTTGAGGTCCTGTACGTCATGACCATAGATGCCATAGGCGGGCAGTCCCTTCTGTGCATGGGCGGCAAGAACGGCAGCAAGATAGACGGCACCTGGACGTTCAGTACCATTGAATCCCCATACAGCTTTGGGATAGTAGGGGTTCATGTCCATGGTCTCAGAACCGTAACACCAGCAACTGGTGACAGTGATGGTGGAGCCGACTCCCTCACGCTCGAATTTCTCGGCGCAGGCGGCAGACTCTCCGACACGTCCGATGGTGGTGTCGCTGATGACACACTCCACTTTGGAGCCATCACCATTGCGGAGATGACTCTCTATAAGATTCTTTACTGCGTTGGCAAGTGCCATGGTCTTTTCCTCAAGACCCTCGCGGATGCCCCCCTGACGACCGTCGATGGTGGGGCGGATACCGATTTTAGGATAGTTTGTCATATTCTATTAGTTGTTTTAGTTTAACTCTTCAATTCTTCTCACTCACTCATATTCTTAATATAGGGAAGCTCGACGAGTTCTCCGAACCGGTAGAAGCGCCGGGCATTCTCACCCAGCAATAGTCGTTTGTCATTGTCTGTCAGTTCTTGTGATTTCAAGAGGAAGTCGTATGACATGCGATAGGTGATAGCTGTGATGGTACGGGGATAGTCGCTGCCCCACATGATCTTGTGCATCCCCACCAGTCCGGCAGCCTCACGGATAACACGGATGGCTGTGGGGTAGGGGTAGAACTCACTGTTGTAGAGCCATGTGATACCTCCCATCTCGATGGTTACGTGTTCGTTCCTTGCCAAGGAAATCTGTTCCCGCCAACTCTTGGTCTCCCACGGATTGGTCTGTGGGGGATTTGCCATACCCATGTGTCCGATGGCGATACGCAGGCTGGGGCACTCACTGATAACCTCACGCAGTTCAGCAACCTGCCGGTCTCCGTCGGCGAGGGTGATGGAAAGGAGTATGTCTTTCTGCTCCATCAGATGGAACATCCGCATCATCTCCGGGGAGGTCAGCGGACGACCCAACAGACGGTGCCCTGGAATGGCGATGCCCTGGAAACGTCCATCAGTTAGTAGCTGCTCTGCATGCTCATAGAAACCGTCTTGCAGATAGTCACACATACCACAGACGAAGAAGCGGTTGGGATAACGGCTCTTCACCTCGGCAAGATAGTCATTCTGTATGCCATCAATAAACTCTTGTACCACGACAGCGGCAGCCACTTGTGCATAATCCATGTTGGAGAGGAATACCTCGGCGGAGTTCACACCGTCAATGATAAACGGCGGTATCATCTGTACCTCCTCATCCAAGAAGATACTGCGCCCGTTCTTCATGGAGCGGATGACTTTCCCGTCCCATGTGGTGTCTTGTCTCAACCACAGGTGACTGTGTGCGTCGATGATTACGAGTTTCTCCATCTTACAAACATTTGATCACCGATAATCTCCTGTACCTTCTTGACCAGTTCTTCGTCCAGGGGCTCATTAACGTATTGGATATTCTTCAATACATTGTTGGGATTAGCACTGCTGAACAGGGTTGTGGCAATGCGAGGGTTGAAACTGGTAGAGAACTGGAGGGCAAGCTTGTCAATGGGATAGCCCTGCTCTTTGCAATAAGCGGCAGCTTTGGCGCAGGCATCTTTCAGGTCTTTACTGGCTGGATGCCAGTCTGGGGCACCCCGTTGCGACAACAGTCCCATGGAGAATGGGGAGGCGTTGATGACACCTACGTTATGCTGTTCGAAGAATCCCAGATAGTCCTTCAGCAACGTGTCATTCAGACTGTAATGACAGAAACAAAGCACACTCTCCACCGTTCCCGGCTCAGCATGCTCTATCACCCAGCGCAGGTTCTCTGGCTGCAGGTCGGTAATACCCACATGGCGTACCACTCCTTTCTTGCGGAGCTCTACCAGTGCGGGGAGTGTCTCGTCTACGATTTTCTGAAGCCCCCCTTCCAAATCACCTTGGAACTCTACGTCATGGACATTGATGAGGTCGATATAGTCGATGTTCAGACGCTCCATACTCTCATAGACACTCTCTGTGGCACGCTTGGCGGAATAGTCCCAGATGTTCTTGCCGTCCTTGCCATAGCGTCCCACCTTCGTGGAGAGGTAGTATTTGTCGCGGGGAATATCTTTCAGTGCCTTACCCAGGACAGTCTCTGCTTTCAGATGGCCATAATAGGGTGACACATCGATGAAGTTGATACCGTTTTCGATGGCTGTGAATACTGCCTGAATGCCCTCGTTCTCCTTGATGCTGTGGAACACACCACCTAACGAGGAGGCGCCAAAACTTAAATTTGACACTTGCATCCCCGTCTTTCCTATCTCGTTATATACCATATTCGTTTTAGTATTATTAGTAGTCTTCATTTGTTTTCAAAGTACAAAGATACACATTATTTTATAATAAACGTGCATTTTTCTAAAAAAATGCACGTTTAGAGCGCTAATTGTTAAATATTATTGTATTACACAGCGTTTGATGTAAAAATCGCGGAAATCTGTCCATCTGTAGTAAGGGGCTTGTGTGGTGGGTACGGGTAGTCTTGCCTCCAAACCGTTGAGCAGGCATTTTACAAGGATGTCGTTATTTCCCTGTTTCCCTCGGTAGAACACCAGTTGGATGTTACAAGCCTTACATGTCTCCCAGTTCTGGTAGCAGTTCTTGACCTCATAGGGGTTTTCCGGGTCCAGGTCTGCTCCGTTGATACCCATCAGAACGGTCAGGGGACCAATGAACGAGTCATGTCCAAAACGCAGGTCTGCGATATGGTCACTGGTACCATCCAGTACAGCGTCGGCTTTCTGAAGGATGTCCTGCAAGATGGGGATGGTCACATATTTGTCAGAGAATACCCATGAGTAGGAGCCTAAGTTAGCTGCCTCCCACTGCTCGGCAATCTCCTCGTCAGTTATCAGATTGCCCATCATCCCTTCATAATTGATGCTGGGAAGCGTCTTGTAGAAGTCGATGAGGACATAGGCGTTCTTATGCTTGTCGCCAGCCAATCCTTCTGTGGAAGTGAAGGTTCTTGCCAGTACTTTGTCCACCAGCGTGTTCTCGCTCTTAAACTGATCACGGTTCTTTTCGTAACGGGGCTTTACCTTGGGATAGTCGTGCTTATGGGGATTCTGACGGTCGTTAGGTACGACGGCATCGAGGGTGAAACGGGATGACTGCTCACGGATCTCGATCTTCGGATTACACTGTACCAGCTCCTGACAGCATGCGGACATGCTGAGCACACACCGTCCAGAGAGGGAGGAGACAGCAAGTATGTTACCACCTTCTTTAAAAACCTCTGTGAACTGGTTGTACATTCTTCGGGCGATACCTTGGTGCTGTTCCCATCCTAGCTGCGTCAGTTCTCCGACACCCGTCATCAACTCGTCTTTGACGGCGATGAACTTCCGATAGAAAGACTCGCCCTCAGGGGTGAGCTGTTGTTTCTCGTGGGCTGTTGTCAGCAAGGTATCCAAGTCCTTATACAACTTGGAACTCCAGTTGTATCGCGACCCATGACGGGCATAGTGGCTGATATAGAAGGGCTTGTAGCCACGGGGCGCCTTCGTCATCGGAGCTGTTTCGAACAGGTAGGGACAGTCATTGCCATAGGCTTTCCTCGGGTTGTCTTTGAGCTGAGTGAGTGCGTCGTTAGTCTGTGCCCATGTTGTCAAGGCAGCGAATCCTAATAGGAGGGTTAAGATGGTTTTCTTCATATACTTGTGTTTTATTTTTGCAAAGATAATCTTTTTTTTCTAAAAAATGAGTACTTTTGCAGGTAGAATGATAAAAATGATGATAAAGAGTTTACGCAGACCAGTTTCGCTTTTAGTTTTTTCATGTATTGTCAGCATAGGTACATTATTGTTGTATAACATACCGTTTCTCCAATATGCGGCAGACAATTCCAATGTGGGTACTGGTGGGAAGGTTTTCCTGCTGGTGTCGTTGGTTGTCATCATGTTGTCGCTCAACTTCATGATAACCTATTTGGTGATGTTTCTGTTGAGGACCGTAGGGCATATCCTGCTGGCGATTCTTTCATTAATCAATGCAACGGCGGTTTATTTTATCATCACCTACCATGTGATGATTGATGCGACGACCATAGAAAATGTCTTTAATACACGATATTCAGAGGCTTCTGGTTTTTTCAGCGGGTCGCTGTGGCTCTTCTTGTTGGGTGTCGGTGTTCTTCCTGCCTTGTTTTGTCTGCTGCAACCAGTGGTCTTCGGCAAAGCGAGGAAGTTGGGCATCTGCTGTGGGGGCTCTCTTGCTGTCATTCTCGTGATGGCATTGGCGAATATCAACCAGACATTGTGGATTAGTCAACATGACACGGAATTGGGTGGGCTGCTGCAACCATGGTCGTACATCGTGAATACCGCCCGTCTTGCTGCCAGTCATCATGATGAGCAAGCCGAGGAGATCAAACTTCCTGACGGAAAGATCACAGACCACCAAAAGGCGGTCGTCGTGCTCGTTATCGGTGAGTCGGCAAGAAAGGCAAACTTCCAACTTTATGGTTATCAGCGTGCTACCAACCCGTTGTTGTCGAAGCAGGAAGGACTGAAAGTATATCAGGCTACATCTTGTGCTACGTATACCACGGCAGGCTCCAAAGCCATTCTGGAACCGAAGAACAGTGACGACCTGTATGAGCTGTTACCTAACTATGCATTCCGAATGGGAGTCGACGTGGCATGGCGTACGTCAAACTGGGGGGAACCGCCTATCCATATTGATGAGTATCTTACTGATGACGACCTTGCTTCGCAGTATCCCAATGCGGATGCCCACCATGACGGAATCCTCTTTGAGGGACTTCGTGAGCGTATCGCCTCCAGCAAGAGGGAGAAGGTGTTGATCGTGTTGCATACCAGTACCAGCCATGGTCCGAAGTATGCTGACAAATATCCGAAGGAGTTTGAGGTGTTTAAGCCTGTGGCAAGAAATGTGGAGGAAGGTGAGAAGAATGTCGGGTTGCTGGTCAATGCGTACGACAATACCATTGTTTACACTGACTTCCTGTTGAATGGTCTTATCAACACCTTGCGGTCGATGAATGACTGGCAGAGTGCCATGATATTCATTTCCGATCATGGTGAGTCACTTGGCGAGAACAATATGTTCATGCATGGACTGCCTATGAGTCTGGCACCCAAAGTGCAGTATGAGATACCGTTCCTGGTATGGACCTCAGAGAACTTCAGAGACTATAAGCGTGTGTCTAGTCAGCAGAAGGCACAGAATGGTGAACTGCCAGCAGTCCTCGAACAGCATTATATCTTCCATTCCGTTCTCAACCTGCTGTCCATCCAGTCACCTGCCTATAACAAAGACTTTGATATCTTCCTGTAGTGTTGATAGGCTAACTTCTCACGTCCAAAATTCTTTTTCTCCAGTCTCTTTCATTACCCCCTGACACTTGGGACAGGTATGCATATCCCATCTTCTGATGCGATCGCTGCCACATTGCAGACATAACCGTCCAGCCTCACTTCTATAGGATGGGGCGACATCGGCAATGATACCGCCTACGACGATATTCTGGACGGTCTTGCAGTCGGGACACGACATGGCTGTTATCTGCTGGCGGAACAGACCACGTCCCTCATATACCTCGGTCTCGTAGCCGCAAGTCTTACAACGATATTTCAGTTTCCAAGCCACTTTTCGCTTCTTTTCTTTAACTGAGTGATACGAGGCACCATCATAGATACTTCCTTTACTCTCCAATAATCGTTATTACTAAGTCTCTTGCCCCACCATAATTCCTGTATTCACAGAGGTAGATACCCTGCCATGTTCCCATATTTAAGCGTCCGTTAGTGATAGGAATCGTCAGACTAATGCCGCTCAGAGTTGACTTGGCATGAGCAGGCATGTCATCGGCTCCTTCCAGCGTATGCTCATATTCTGGCAGATTCTCTGGCACGAGACGGTTGAAGATAGTTTCCATGTCCACACGAACGTCTGGATCTGCATTCTCATTGATACTTAGTCCGCAACTGGTATGTTTGCAGAATATATTGATGATGCCGGTCTTGGGCAGTTTGGGCAACTGGCGCATAATCTCGCTGGTCACCAGATGAAAGCCACGGGACTTGGAACTGAGGCTGATTTCTATTTGCTGAATCATTCTTTTTTTTGATAAATGTTAATTGTTGGATAATAACTCTGTTTTCTATCCTTTATAATCTTTCGCTTTCCCACCAAGTTCTGACAGGCGTTCAAGAGCTGCCGTCAATGTCTCGTCACGCTTGGCAAAGTGGAAGCGGATTAGGTGGCGAACATCCTCCTTGAAAAAGCAACTGCCCGGCACTGCTCCCACCCCGACATGTTCAGCGAGCCATTCGCAGAAATGCAGGTCGTCCTTTACGCCATACTTCGACACATCGAGCATCACGTAGTAGGCTCCTTGCGGCTCGGTGAACTCCAATCCGAACTGGCGAAGACCGTCACAGAACAGCTGTCTCATGTGGGTGTAGTGCGCCTGCAGTCCTTCATAATAGCTGTCAGGGAAACACAATCCGACGGTTGCAGCCTCCATCAAAGGGGCGGCGGCTCCAACGGTGAGAAAGTCGTGTACCTTCTTCACGCGGTCAATGATTTGCTCAGGGGCAATGACATACCCCAGCCGCCAGCCAGTGATGCTGTAGGTCTTGGACAGCGAACTGCACGAGACGGTGCGCTCCCACATGCCTGGCAGTGTGGAGATATAGACGTGGCGGTGAGGAGCATAGACGATGTGCTCATAGACCTCATCGGTTATCACATAGCCATCGTACCTTATTACAATATCTGCTATCGTCTGAAGTTCCTCACGGGTAAAGACCTTGCCACAGGGGTTAGACGGATTGCAGAGCACCAATGCCTTTGCACCCTGCATGAATGCATCCTCTATCAAGTTGGCATCGAAAGAGAACGTTGGTGGCACGAGTGGTATGTATATCGGCTCTGCCCCTGTCAGGATGGTGTCTGCCGTATAGTTCTCATAGAATGGCGAGAAGATGGCCACTTTGTCGCCAGGATTCACGACGGTCATCATCGCTGCCATCATGGCTTCCGTAGAGCCACAGGTCACGACGATGTTCTTGTCGGCATCGATGTTCATGCCAGTGAATCGGCTCTGCTTTTTGGCCAGCGCCTCACGGAAGTTCTGTGCACCCCAAGTGACCGCATACTGATGCGGACCGCTTGGAGCAATCTCAGCCAGACGGTCGGTTATCTCATGTGGTGGATCGAAGTCTGGAAATCCCTGTGAGAGATTGATGGCTCCGTACTTGTTGGATATGCGGGTCATCCGACGGATCACTGAGTCCGTGAAGCCCGAAGTTCTTGTAGATAGTGGTCTCATATTAGTCCTGATACTATGCTGTGCAATAATCTGTATCAATCATTTATGTAGTTCTTTGTACTCATATCATAATATAGAGCCTCCAACTCCTGAAGTGTCAGGTTCTCCACAGAGTGCTCTATTACCTTTATCAGCTCTTCACGCCGATAGTCATCTGACTGTTCGAAACGTCTTGTGTATGCCATACTATCTTTTTTTTGATAAATGTTAATTGTTGGCACAAAAGTAGTCAAAATCAGGCAAAAATGATTAACTTTGCAAAAGTATTTTGCAGTTACAGCTAAAATTTAAGAGAAACGATGAACGAATTGAAGAAGATAATAACCTGTTTGTTGGCTGTCTTAGGCATGACATCTGCTTGTGGTCAGAAGAACTATGAAGATGTTGATGTATCAGGGTTTGCAGAGCTTATTGCTGATTCCAGTGTGATAGTACTTGACGTAAGAACCGCCGACGAATATGGTGACGGTCATATTGAGCGTGCTATCAATATTGATGTGAAGAAAGATGATTTCCTCCAGAAAGCCAAAGCCGCCATACCCGCAGACAAGACGATCGCAGTCTATTGCCGTAGTGGAAGAAGGTCGGCAAACGCTTGCGGAAAACTGAGCTCGGAGGGTTATAAGTGTGTCAACCTAAAGGGTGGTGTCTTGGCTTGGATGGACGAGAAGAAACCTGTCATTACAAAATAACTGATGGACTACCTGCCTAAAGACCCTGCGATACTGGTCTCGAGTGTCAACATGCTTCTGAGAGATGAAGAGTTTGACAGCCTTGAATCGCTGTGCTATGCCTTCAGCCGGGAACCGCAGGATATCAAGGAGTACCTGCTCGGCAAAGGCTTCGTCTGGAGTGAGAGGCAGAAGCAGTTCAGACCCATAGGCTACGATGAATGATAACCCGTGACAGCATAGAGACGGCATACTGTTTCCTGCATCAGAAGTGGAACGTATATATCCATTCTTCACTCGACTGGCAGAAGGATGACATCGAGTATGCCATTGCTTCTTATGTTGATGATATGAGACAGGAATTGTATGACACAATATCCGATGGACGCACTGACTTCCTCCGTGACCACAGCAGGTTTCTGGAGGATATAACAAAAGCAGTAGAGCAATTAGAAAATATGCTATAACGGAGCCATTGACGCTCCATGGCGGCTTTGCCTTATTCTATTTTCCACCTCCTAGGTTGTCGGGTAGTGCATGGCGGTTCAGGAACAGATAAACGGTGTTCAACTTCATGAAGTCGCGTGACATATACCAGATACCCTGATATTGACCGCTCTTGCCCCATGAGTTCTTCACCATATAGTAGGGTTTTCCCTGCTCGTCGACAGCTTTTCCGTAGACAAGCATCACGTGGTCGTAGGTGAACCGCCAGTCGTCCCATTGCTCTTGTCGCATCTGTTGTGTGGGTACGATACCGTCGGGCAGCGTGGCAAGTCCCGTCCGTGTGAAGTCGCCAGTCACGTCACCACCCCAAGCCACGGTATAGCCTGCGTCCAATGCCTTGTCGAGCACATCCATCAGGTCTTCGATGGGGATGTTGTAACTGGGCTTCAGTCGCCATTTATAGGGAGCCTCGATGACAAAAGACTCGTTGAAGGGGTGATGCGTATAACTGGTCAGGCTGACGTAGTCGTCGGGGGTGAGTCCCAGACTCTCGGCGAATGATGTCGGAGTGTATGTCTTTCCCTCATACACAAACGACTCAGGGCACCTGCCTACGAATCGCTCGATGACAGCCAGCACACTGTCCTTCCAATGAGGCAACGGCTCTTTAGCGTCCTCCCTGACGGCTGCCCTCACCGTACGCTCCAACTGCGGGAAGAAAACCTTGAAGTTGGCAAGCGAGTCACCTGTCAGGGAACCAGGTGCGGGCATCGCCGTCTCAGGGCAGATACCATATCGGCGTATCACGTCCACCACATCGTCGCAAGAGCCACCCTCGGAAATTTGGCTGTAGCCGTGCATACGGACATAATGGGTGGCACAGTCCATATAGTCACGGTTGACCACGAACATCTCACACAAGTCGTAGGTTTTGCCCGTCTTGCGCAGGATCTCACTCTCCAGATACCCCAGTGTGGCGTAAGCCCAACAGGTGCCACTGCGATACTGGTTCTTCACACTGGTTATCGGATTCTCCTTTACCGTCGTGAAGGTTTTCTTTATGTTCTTACCGCTTGCCTGCTTTTGCAGGTTTTCTTGTGCTGTTGCCACTACTGTCAGTAATAATGTGACAATGAAAGTCAAAATTCTCATAGCCGTAATTCTTTCTTATTAGAGATAAAGAATGCTAATAATGTGAGCAAAATTACTAAATTTTGAGTAATAATGGCTACCTTTGCGAAATAATTTAAGAGAATTTGTGACTCGACCGGCAAAGCTGGACCTGTCGCTATTTGGCAAAGAAATCATATAATCAGATGAACAAAGACGAGAAACGGCAATTGCAGCGCAAGCGTCTGATGGAAAACAAAGCCTATCAGACGATGGAGGGCTTGACCCGTTATATGGACCGCTATTATCTGGATGCGCTCATCGGAGTTATCCCGGGCTGGGGTGATGCCATAGCACTGCTCAGTGCCGTGCCGTTTGTTTATTTCTCTGCCCGTGTCATCAAAAGCGTACCGCTGACACTGGCTATTCTCAATAACGCCCTTCGTGACGTACTGATGGGCTTGATACCATTCTTCGTTGGTGACATCATCGACATCTTCCACCGTGCCAATATCCAGAACATGCAGATGGTTCAGGGTTTTGTTGACGGTGATGAAGTGATGATCAAACAAGTGAACCAGCGAGCGTGGCAGTCAGCCATAGCCCTTGTTGTCTTGCTCTTGCTCATAGCCCTGATGATATGGGCACTCATCAGTTTCGGCAGCTACCTTTATTCATTGGTAGCATCCATCTTCTGAGCTGTTAATGTCAGCTGCCTTTTGGGAAGTAGAGAACAAAAGGTACTACATTTAACATGCGATGTCAATAGTTTGGAGGAAAAATCGCGTAAAAATATGTTAATAAAATGAAGAATTATTGTTAATACAAGTTAACGAATAGGGGCTATTTTCACTCCAATATCTCCTTTGCTTCACTCTAATATCTCCCATGCCTCACTCCAATATCTGCCGTGGGGCACGGGAGATATTCCTTTAGCCTATAGGAGACGTTTCTTACGGGGTGCTGCAATATTTGACAACAGATTGGGGATCGTGCGAACAGAGAACAGAGAACAGTAAAGTTTTTCATTTTATACTACATATGTGCTTTATATTATATATATATTATATATAATATATATATAATATAAAATTTATTCTTCACTTATTTATTTCACTTATTTCACTTTTCTTACTGTTC
>OMWH01000018.1 GCA_900314755.1 uncultured Prevotellaceae bacterium
CTTACCGGTCTTCGGGTCACGTGTGCACTGCTCGGGCTTGAACTTATAAGCACCATGAGAAGTACCGATGGAGATAGCAAGAGAGTCGCAGCCTGTGCGGGTAGCGAAGTCAATCACCTCCTCGGGCTTGGTGTAGTGGCTTACCTCAGAGGCAACCTCATCCTCAACACCAGCGAGGACACCGAGCTCACACTCTACGGTAACGTCATACTTGTGTGCATACTCTACAACCTGACGAGAGATCTTGATGTTCTCCTCGTAAGGCAGTGAAGAACCGTCGTACATCACTGAAGAGAAGCCCATGTCGATACAGTCCTTGCAGAGCTCGAAGCTGTCACCGTGGTCAAGGTGAAGCACGATCTCTGGTTTCTCACAACCCAGCTCCTTAGCATAAGCCACAGCACCCTCAGCCATGTAGCGGAGGATAGTAGCGTTAGCATAGTTACGAGCACCCTTGGAAACCTGCATGATAACAGGTGACTTTGTCTCAACGGCAGCCTGTACGATAGCCTGCATCTGCTCCATTGTGTTGAAGTTAAAAGCGGGGATAGCATAGCCACCAGCTACTGCCTTCTTGAACATCTCGCGGGTATTAACGAGACCCAAATCCTTGTAATTTACCATAATTGTATTTATTTTAAAAATAATATTTATAAATTTTCTCGTGCAAAGGTACGAAAAAGTTCATAGTTCATAGTTCACAGTTCATAGTTTTTAAGTCCGTATGACTGTTTTTTTTCATTGATTAACAAAACATGCCATCAGCAATCCGCAAAATGCCAACTGCATTTTACATTTTGCGCTATCGTGGCATACCTAACTCCTTCACCTGCCGCTCAAAAGCCTCACGGTTGCCAACGGCACCGTTCTTGATGCGGGCACGGTAGTTATAGACCGTATTGACGCTATAGTGCAGGAACTCAGCGATTTTCGAGGAGTCCTCGATGCCCAGACGGATGAGGGCGAAGATACGCAAGTCCGTTGTCAGGCGGTTCTCCTCCTTGGGATGAATCTGTGCCTCGGGTAACAGGAGGGCGTTGAAGTCGTCAATGAAATTGGGGAACAGGTGCAGGAACACGGAGTCGAAGTTCTGGTTCAGCTCCTCTATCTCCTGCTCTTTCAGCTCCGTGGACTTCGAGATACGGAAGAGCTCGTCCAGTTCCTTGTTCTTCATCTTCTTATTCACCATCTTCCGGTAGTTGTCGAGTTTGTCGACATACTGCGCACAAAGGGAGAGAAAGCGTCCGATATACTCATCCTTCACACTGTTTGCCTCCTTCAGTTTGGAGTTAAGGACGGCAAACTGCTCATTGGTTGCCGACAACTGGTTGTTGGACTGCTGCAGTTCCTCATTCAGGGAAGCAAGTTTGTCATTGGTGTCATGCAGGGCATTCCGTGCCAAGGCAAGCTGTTTGTTCCGCCTGTGCAGGAAGAAGAGGACACCAATGAGCAGCAGGGCGAGGACACTCACGACCACGACACTGCCGACAAGCACCTGCCGGTTGCGTTCCATCTCCTTCTGGTAGTTATTCTCAATGACCGTCAGAATAGGAGATATCTGCCATGACCTCATGCGGGTGTTAAACCGGTTGTTACTTTCCCATGTGAAACGGATGTATTTATAACTGCGCTCCAACTGACCTTCCCCGTTCAGAATCTCCGCTAAAGACAATAATGCAGCCTGGTCCATCACCGCATACCTGACATCACTGAGGGCTGACTGAGCCAGCCAATATTTTGCCTCTGAGAGCTTGTTCAGCTGCTGGTAGATGATATAACGATAGTAGCTGACGATAGCATATTCACGGGAGTTCTCCTTCACCAGCTTCATCCGCTGGTCGTTAACCTTCAGCGCATCCTCAAACTTCCGCTCTTCGGTGAGCATGACCTCATAGCTCCGCAAATAGTCCTCACTGGCAGGATTGGCAGTCATAAACAAAGAGTCACGGTACTCATTACGCATCTGCTCATACTCGTCATGGGCTGATGGCAGACGCGTGTAATAGCTCAGTTCGCCACAGACATGCATACATGCCATATAATAGTCGGGCAATGTCTCCTTATCCAACTGGTGACTGTCGAGTGACCTGAGGATGCCAATGGACTCGGTATACAGTCCCACCGTAGAACACTGGAACGCCTGTCTGACCTTTCCCTGATAGGCGAGTTGGGTATGTCCCAGTTTCTCCGCCTGGTTAATATATTGCTGTATATAAGACAATGCCGAGTCGTTATTGTATGCCTTATACAAATCGAATATCTGCAAGATCTGCCCCAACCTCTTCTCACTTGACCACTCACGGGCATAGGCATCCTTTGCCTCTTTGATCTTATTCTCATAGGCTGCCACATACTCGGGAGAGTGGCTGATAGCATCATCTATCTGACGATACAATTTCTCCAGATTCCTCTCAACTGCCGATGCCGGCATCACAAATGCCAGCAAAAGGGCGATAAGTCCATATCGCATCATATCCAAATGTCTCTGTTAGGTATTATGACGGCAAAGATACGAAAAAAAGAGAACAACGACTCACTTTCTTCTCTTTTTTTTACGAATCGTCATCTCTTATATCACAAAGAGAGCGCATGCTCCCGCACACACTCTCTTAGCAAAAAGCCCTTTTGCAACTATTAACTAACTACTAATCATTTATAAACCGGAACGGCAACTTTCTGATGATGTTGCCAGATGAATTTCCTATTCTCGCCTCGAACTCACCATCCTCGGCAACCCATTGCTGGAGACGGTCGTCAAAGAAACTCAGCGAGCGTTTGTCCAGTGTCAGGGTCACCTCCCTACTCTCGCCCGGCTGCAGGAAGACTTTCTGGAACGCTTTCAGCTCCTTCAAGGGTCGTGGCAGGGTACTCTTCTGGTCTGTCACATACAGCTGGACGGTTTCGGCACCCGCTTTCTTCCCCGTGTTCCTGACAGAGACGGTAAAGGATATCGTCTCATCGCCTTTCACGACCTGCTTGTCTGCCGTCACCTTTCCTATCTCAAAAGAGGTGTAGGAGAGTCCGTGACCAAAAGCGAACAAAGGTTTGACACGTTTCATATCCGCCCACCGGTAACCCACAAAGATACCCTCTTTGTATTCCTCGTCAATGATCTGACGGTCAGACCGCCACACACCAGGGAAGGCGTTCAACGCATGGGCACCCGTGTCCTCCAGACGCTGATACCAGGTGTAAGGGAGTTTCCCGCTGGGGTTGACATCACCGCTGAGCACATCGGCAAGGGCATGTCCCGCCTCGGAGCCGATGAACCATCCCTGCAAAACGGCAGGAACCTTATTCATCCACGGCATGGCGACGGCATTACCCGAGATATTGACATACACCACGTTCTTATTGACTGCCGCAAGAGCCTCAACCAAAGCGTCCTGTCCGTAGGGCAAGCCATACTCCTTACGGTCGTGTCCCTCACAGTCCTGATAGTCCGCTTTGTTCAGTCCACCGAAGACGACTACATAATCTGCCGACTTCGCTTTCTCGACAGCCTCGGCAATCAGCGCTTCCGGGGTGCGCAGGTCATAGAGCGAGCGACCTACGGTGACACCATTGTAACTTTGAACTGTATCGCCCACATAGCCACGGGCATAGTCGACATGCTGGAAACGCTCCCTCATACCATCCAGCGGCAATATCTCACGCTGTACCTTCAACGAGGAGGAACCGCCACCCACGGTCATCATCTTGATGGCATTCTCACCCACCACCAGGATTCGAGCCCCAGTGGGAATAGGCAGAATGTTACGGTCGTTCTTCAGCAGCACGACACCCTCTCCCGCAATCTTACGGGCAGCAGCATAATGTGCCTCGGAGCACATCGAGCCATAGGGTCGCTGGCGGTTCATATTGGTACGGAACATCAGACGCAGCACCCGGCGCACCTTCTCGTCCAACTCGCGGGTTGTAAACTTACCCTCCTTAATGAGACGCTTGTAGGCATTGGCGAGATAATAGTTATCATACGCATTGGTGGCACCCATGGTCAGACCGTCCGTCCATGTGCCGAACTCCAAGTCAAGACCATTGGTGATTGCCTCCTCGGTAGAGTGTGCTCCACCCCAGTCACTGATAACGGCACCGTCGAAACCCCACTCCTGCTTTAATATCTTGTTCAGCAGGATATCATTATGACAATTGTGTTGGTTCTTATAGAGGTTATAAGCGCCCATGATGCTCCATGCCTTTCCCTCCTTGACAGCAGCCTCGAAGGCTGGCAGGTAGATCTCACGGAGCGCACGGTCACTGACGATGACATTCACCTGATGGCGGTAGTTCTCGTCGTTATTCAGCGCATAATGTTTCACACAGGCTGCGACACCCTTCGACTGCAGTCCCTGGACATACGGAACCACCATACGGGAGGCAAGCCAAGGGTCCTCGCCCATATACTCAAAGTTACGACCATTCAACGGGGTGCGGTAGATATTCACACCAGGTCCCAGTATCACATGCTTATTGCGGTACAGTGCCTCCTCACCCAGACTCTCCCCATAGAGACGGGCAAGAGACGGGTTCCACGTGGCGGCAAGACAGGTTAGTGCGGGGAAGGCGACACACGAGTCATTGGTCTGTCCTGCCTGTTCCCACTCATCCCACAGCACGTCCGGACGCACGCCATGCGGTCCGTCATCCGTCCACAAGTCAGGGAAGCCCAGCCGCTTGACACCAGCCGACGAGAATTTCGACTGCGCATGGATCACGGCAATCTTCTCGTCAAGGGTCATCCGTTTGAGAGCATCCTCTACCCGCTCCTCTATGCCACGTGACTCATCGAGGTAGATGGGCTGTGTCTGGGCTGCCGCTCCTGCGGCAACCCCACACAGCATAAAGGTTAAGGTCAGTATCTTTTTAGTCATTTCTCTTTACTTATTTCTGGAAAACACGGATGTAATCTATCTCCATGGTGCAAGGCAGCGCGCTCTCATCGATACCATAAGTGCCACCCCATGAGCCACCCCATGCGAGGTTGAAGATGACATAGAACGGATCGTCATAGGGCCAGTCGTCACGTCCCAGTCCCTTGTTGTCATAGCTCAGCTGCACCTGACCATCCACATAAGTGGTGATATTGTCATGTGTCCACAGGATGGCATAGGTATGGAAGTCATCCTCCGCACCCTCCAGGTACATCTCATGAGTCACCTGCGTACCATTGGAGTGGACATGGGCATTGGCATGCAGACTGCTCGACACATAGTTGGCATGACCGCCTACCTCTTCCATGATATCAATCTCACCATCAGCAGGCCAACTCTTGAAATTGACAGGCATCATCCAGAATGCAGGCCATGTGCCCTTACCCTTCGGCAGTTTGATGCTCGCCTCGATATAGCCATAGGTCCAACCCTCCGTGACTTTGGCATAGACACGACCAGAGTAGATCTTGCCATCCTCCTTCAGACAAGTGATGCGCAGTTTGCCATCCTTGATCTCGGTGACCTTCGCTCCTGCTGGAGTCAGGTGATTGACATAGTTCTGCAACTCATCATTCACCCATCCGGCATTCTGCACCTCATGTTTCCAGTTATCAGGATTCAACTCGGTACCATCCTCAAACTCGTCGTTCCACACCAGCTCATAACCCTCTGGTGCAGAATAGGCGTTCTTGGATGCTTCCTGCTTGACAGAGATATACTTACGTGCCGTACCAGACATGATGACCACAGAGCCCTCCAAGGCTTTTGCCGTGCCGTTCTCTGGTACCGTCACAGTGACGGTACCAGACTGAGCGGCAGTATTCTCTGCTGCGACCTTGATCCATTCCTCATTAGAGTAGGCGTTCCATTCCTTACCACTGGCCTGCACCTGCAGGGTATATGTTCCACCTGCGTCAGAGACCGAGATGTTCTCCTGATTCACAGTGATGGTGGCATTAGGTGCTGCCTCCCCGGAATAACTGTAGGTATCCCCGCTACAACTGGCAAACAATCCGCTGCATGCCATGAGTATCGAATATATAAACATTTTCTTCATTGTTCCTAATTTTACTTATAACCTATTACATCTCCTTGAAAATAATCTTACTGATCTTCACTTTCGTGCCAGCAGGAGAGCCGCCGAAGTCGAAGAACATACGAATGGCTGACGCATCCTTTTCTTCTTTCAGGGTAACTCCCGTTCTGGTGAAGACGAACGGCTCGTCGGCAGACACATCCACACGCTCCTCAAAGAAGAAGTTCGTGTCACCGGCATCCGTCAGTTTGAAGGTCACCTGCGGACAATCCTGCTCTACCTCCATCTCCAACTGGAAGGCATACTGCTTGCCGGCACTGGCTGTCAGTTTCGTGTCGATATGGAACTGACCCTGCCACTGGCTGCCACCCAGTCCCTGGGGGAGCGTAATCTCATAGGCATTACCGCTATGTGTAGCCTCTGCAAATGCTATACCCTGCCAGCCGTCATCTGCGAAATAATAGCCAAAGCCATCGAACTTACTACCATCATCCACTGCTTTCCACAGGTTATCCGAGTCATCGTAGTTCAGGCTAACGCCAGCAACACCATTCTCATTATGTTTCTGGATGATGATCTCGCTCAAACTCAGCTCAAAGCCTACGGGAGCACCACCTAAGTCGATAAACAGCTTAGCAGTCTGGAATCCGGTATCCTCACCATTCGTCTGGGCTTTCACACCGACGAACTCCACATATTGCTCACCAGCCACAAGTGACAGACTACCATTATATACTAAGGTGTTATCATCATCATTCTCATCGCATACCTTGAAGGTATAGCGTCCCAAGTCAGCACTTGCCTCCATCTTGACACGGATGTCATAGAGCTGACCAGCCTCGATATTAACAGAAGCATTGTGGATAGAATTCTGCGCCTGCCACTCAGAGCCACCATTCTCCGTAGCTACTATGGTGTATACCCCATTGTTATAAGAGAACTGAGGGTCACCGATCTTGCTCCAACCGCCATCAGCCCACCAGAACTGCATCGTTCCTATCTTATTGAAGTCCGCTCCGAGGTTATCCGCTGAGTTGACATCCACCCAAATTACTGCGCCTGGGGTGTCAGGACCATCTGTCGGCAGGATAGTACCATCATCGTCAGCATGGTTCTTCAGCACGATGTTACGAACATTGACCGTCGTATTCTCCTGACAGCCACCGAAGTCAAGGACGAGCATCACCTTGCTCATATCAATACCCGGCATATCGCTCTTCCAGAAGATATAGTCCTCACCAGCTTTCAGGTCGATGCGGTCAGTGAAATAGAACACACCGTCGTCACCATCCAGTACCAGTTTCACAGTAGCACCATTCAGGTCCTTGTCACTATTCAAGATAGCAGAGAAGTCGTAGTTGTTGGCGGCGGAGGTCGTCAGGTCGGTATGGAACTTCACCTGTGCCTGCCACTGGTCAGTGGTTGCCTGCGGCAATACGATGGTATAGTCGTTGCCTGCGTCGGTAAACTCTGGATCGGCAATCTGTGCCCATCCCGGTGCATACCAGAACTCCATGGTCGGGGTGATACCTTTCCACATATTATACTGACTATTGGCATCGAAGCCCTCAAACTTCTTCTCACCCTCCTTGCTGGTAAGGATGAAACGCCAGGAGATACCTCCAGCCTCATTCTCATAGACAAGTACCATCTTCGAGGCTGTCAGTGTCTCGATGCGGAAACGGGGGTTCTCATACTGTGAGTCTGCAGAGATATAGGGGAAGAAGGTGTTAGGAGCCAGCACAAGGTAGTCGACATCTATAACCTGTCCCTCGGCATCTGTCCATGGTCCACGCTTGAATTCGAAAGTACTGGTCTGTATCTGGTTGGGCATATCGAAGTCGGCGGTAGCGCCACCATTGTCCCACTTCGTACAACCGATATTGATATAGGTCAGACCATCAGCACCCGGGTTATAGGTGAATGAGCCACCCTTGTTACTCTCGACGGTGAAACTGATACGGTCGTCATACACACCGAAGTCTTTCTTCTCATCGGCAGCGGCATTCCACCAGCCCGTGCCGTCACCTCCATAAGGACCACAGGCAAGATGGGCAGGCTCAGCATTGTCAATACGCCACTCTTTGCCGGAAATGCGGTTGAGCAGACTGGTGTAGTTCGCTTTCGTCTCATTGAAGGTGAATGTCTTCTTGACAGTACCTTGAGAAATACCATTGCGGTTACCCAGTTTCATCTCTACAGTATAGGTACCACGCTCCGCATTCGACCAACCGGCATTGTTGAGAGTTGAATAGGTTGCCCCGTTAAAGATCCAGATAGGATAGGTTCCAGCCGTCTCAGGATAGCTCACCCTGATCTGGTTCACCTCTTGGTCTACTTCCAAGGTGAAGTCCTGACCGGCAACGGTCGGTATCTTCGTCTGGTCGGCACCGTCAAAGCTGTCAGGGGAGCAGGCTGTCAAGGCAAGTCCTGTGAGCAGTGCGCAGCCAATATATTGAAATAACTTTTTCATATATAAACGTGTCTTTAGTTATAGGATATTAATATTCATTTTGTTTCAAGGTAGGATCAGCATCAAGCTCACTCTGTGCCAATGGGATGTGCTTCTTGCTGGGTGTCCAACTGTTAGTACGGTAGCCATACTTGTCTGGTACGAGTACGGTAGCAGCCTTGTCAGTACGGACGAGGTCGAAATAACGCTTGCCCTCACCACAGAACTCCAGGTGACGCTCGTTCAGGATATTGTCAAGTGTAGCGGAATCATAGCCTGTCAAGCCGGCACGGGTACGTACCTCGTTGAGGTATTTCAACGCCTCTGCGGAACTGCCACCTGTAGCGAGCAACAGCTCGGCAGCATTCAACAGGGTCTCTGCATAGCGGTAGATGCGTTTGTTATTGTTGTAGTTCAGGTTCTTGGAGGTCGGACAGTCCTTGTTGTTGTCTGAATAGGGACGGTATTTCCCCAGCCAGAGATGGGTGTCCTGGTATCGCTCGGTATAGGTATAGCCACGGACATCCCAGATGGTAGCGTCACGGCGCACGTCACCTTCCTCATACATATTATAGGTCTCCAGACGGACAGGCAGGAATCCCCAGCCGTCCTCACCGGTATTCCAACCGTCGCCACCCGGCCACTGGTTAGGAGAGATCAGTGTGGGCAACACACTGCCACCGGCATTCAGGGCTGCGGCACCCCAGTCGCGCTGTGCCTGGTCATCATTGTAGTTTATCTCAAAGATAGACTCAGAGCACCACTCACCGCTCTCTTCCCACAGGTTGGCGAAGTTAGGATTCAGTGAATAGTCAGGAGAGGCTATCAGCTCCTTCATATAGGTAAGTGCCCTCGGATAACGAGCAGTATCCTTCTGGTACATCACCATCTCGGCATAGAGCATATATGCCATCGCCTGTGACACACGACCTGCCTCGGCAGCCTCCCACCGGAGAGGCAGCACTTTGGAGGCGATAATCTCCTCCAGCTCCGGCAGCAGCTGGTTGTATATCTCATCAGCAGTTATCTGTGGTGCTGTATATGGCAACGACAGGTTCTCCAGATAGAAAGGAACATTGCCATAGTAGTGCCACAAGATATTATAATAGTACACACGAAGCAAACGTGCCTGCATCTCGTAAGAGCGACGGTTCGCTGCCGTTCCCCCACCCCATGAGCAGTATTTGATCACGTCATTACAACGCTTGATACCGCTGTAGAAGTCACCCCACAAGGTGGAAAGGGTGTTGTTACCATCAGCCTCGAAGTTAAACAACTTATGCCAGTGCAGGTTATCGGTATTGTCACGACCACCTACCCAGAAGTCATCACCCAGGATCTCCGCGTCCACGGTCAGGTCGTTATAGGCGACATTATCCCAGTCGGGCCAGTGCAGAGGGGCATAGGCGGAGGTCAGCGCCTCATTGAGGGTTTCGTCATCCGTATAGTATTCTTCCAAAGGCTCACCGTCCGTCTTCTTGATTTCCAGGAAATCCTTGCTACATGAGCCTAACATCAGCAGTGTAGCCACTGCACCTGCGAATATAGTTATATGCTTATTCATTGTCTTTGTTGTTTTAAAGTGAGATATTGAATCCGACAGTCCATATACGAGCCTGTGGGTAAACGCCATAGTCAACACCAAGAGAAGTACTGCTGGTACCAATTTCTGGATCGAAGCCCCAGTACTTGGTCCATGTCACCAGGTTCTCTGCCATCACATAGAAACGGAGACGGCTGATGTTCAACCGCTGAGTGAGTTTACGGGGCAGCGTATAACCCAGTGTGATATTCTTCAGGCGCAGGTAAGAGCCGTCCTGTACATAAAGGTCGCTGACCACCCAGTTATTGCTGTCGCCGTCTTTTAAGATAGGTACACGGTTAGAGGTACCCTCACCCGTCCAACGTCCCAGCATCCATGTGGGATAGTTACCGGAAGCGACATCCTGACGGTAGGTGGCATCGAACACATCCACACCACTGACACCCTGCAGGAAGAGTCCTAAGTCAAACCCTTTCCATTCCGCATTGAGATTGAAGCCGAAAGTCCAGGCAGGAGTACCGTTACCGATATTGGTACGGTCCTCGCTGGAAATCTTACCGTCGCCATTGGTATCCACGAAGCGCATGTCACCAGGACGTGCATCCGGCATGATGAGTCCACCATCCTTATTGGTATAGGCATTCACCTCCGCCATGTTCTGGAAGACACCATTCGTCTTATAACCATAGAAGAAGGGGAAAGGCTGACCATTCTCTGCACGGGTGCCACCATCGCTGAACTGACTGATACCCCAGTTCAGGAAGCCTGTGTCGTTACCCAGATTGTTCAGTTTGTTTTTCAGATATGAAGCGTTGCCCTTGATAGCGAAATGAGCATCAGCGATATGCCACTTATAGCCTAACTCAAACTCTACGCCGGAGTTGGTCATATCACCGACGTTAGCCCATGGCTTTGCCTCACCGACATAGCTGGGGATAGGCATCTCGATAATCATACCGTTCGTCTTCTTGATGAAGTAGTCAACGGTGAAGGTCAGGGCATTGTTGAAGAAGCCGAAGTCCAGTCCGAAGTCGGTCTGCTCACTCTCCTCCCATTTCAGGTCCTCGTTGGCGAGGTGGTCGGACTTAGAACCATAGACCATGGTGCCTGCCTTACCGAAATAGTAGTTGCTGCTGCCACCTGTCGTAGAACTGGTGGTATAGTAGAAGTCGGGGATATTATCGTTACCGTTCTTACCCCAGCTGAAGCGCACTTTCATGTTAGTCAGCCAGTTGCGGGTCTTCTCCATGAATTTCTCGTTCATCACGTTCCAACCCAAGGAGACGGAGGGGAAGGTACCCCATTTCTTATTAGTACCGAAGCGGCTGGAACCGTCACGGCGTACGGTAGCCTGGAACATGTAACGCTCGTCGTAGTTGTAGCTCAGTCGTCCGAAGAGAGAGGCAACCTTATGCTCATAGTAGGGTCCTCCCCATGCACCGACAAGACTCTTCGCACCTGTAATCACGCCATCAGCATCTGTGGATATCTCCAAGTCACCACCTGTAGTATAGTTGATGGATGGTTTGTTCGGGTTGATGAGGTTCCAGTGAGAGCCACCCAGTTCATCACCCTTGAACTTTGATGCCGACTGTCCCAGCACGACAGCGATAGAATGCTTGCCGAACTGTTTGTCATAAGTCAGGGTATTCTCTATCTGCCAGGTAGAGTTATTACCTTTGTAAGAGGTGGCAGAGGTATGGTCGGCATTGTTATTACCAGAGAAATAGTACTTCTCCTTGACAGCAGCGTCATAACCCCAGAACGACAGTTCTGCACTCCAGGTGAAGTGGTATTTCAGGTTGTCCCACAACTGCAGGTCGAGGGAGAACTTAGGCATGAACTTGTGCGACCAGTTCTTCTGCGGATTCCGCTGCATCAGGGCAATGGGGTTGTTCTGCTCAGCATAGGAACCGATATTGCCAGGGATGGTGTAGGGATCACCATTCGCATCAGTATACAAGTCATACTGTGGATACTGGTTGATCAGGCGCTGACCTGCCTCTCCCTTCATTGTAAGGGGAAGGATAGGTGACAGATAGAGTGCCGATCCCAGCGGGGAGCCCCATGTGGAGTTAGCGTCAATACCTGTATTATGGACACGCATATAAGAGAGATTGGCTCCAATGTCAAGTTTGTTAAGGAAACTGCGCTCTTTACTGTCATCGAAAAGATTGATATTGTTATTCGAGCGTATGGTCAGACGGTCGTAGTTCGACTGACCATAGTTGCCTCCCACGATACCATCCTGTGTAAAGTAGCCCAGCGAGAGATAATAATTCACTTTCTCCGAAGCACCGCTGATGGAGAGGTCGTGCTGCATAATGGGGGCATTGTCATTGAACAGCAGGTTCTGCCAGTTGGTTCCAAAGCCCTTTACCTTTTCACCGTTGACATCTACGAGGTTGTAGGGATCCATGTAGACAGGAGCCTTTCCACCATTCACCTTCGCCTCGTTCTGAAGGATAGCATAGTCGGTGGCACTGGTCACGTCACGCTTCTTCCAGGCACTCTGCCAGCCATAGGAGAAATTATAGTTGATGCTTGCCTTGCCCATCTTACCCTTCTTGGTAGTCACTAAGATGACACCGTTGGCGGCACGGGCTCCATAGATAGCACCAGAGGCAGCATCTTTCAACACCTCAATAGACTCAATATCGTATGGATTAACTGACTCCAAACCATTTTGGTCTGTCGGCATACCATCTATAATATAAAGAGGATCGGAGTTATTGATGGTACCAATACCACGAACACGAATCATTGACTTTGAGCCCGGCTGTCCAGAGGCAGAGGTGACGTTCACGCCAGCAGCAAGACCTTTCAGGGCATCATCCGCACGAAGACGTGACTTTCCTTCCAAGTCCTCAGCACTCACCTTGGCAATAGAGGCTGTTACGACGCTCTTCTTTTGAACACCATAACCGATGACAACGACCTCATCGAGCAGTTGCTGGTCTGTCTTCAGGACAATACGGAGGTTGTCCGCCGCTTTCACCTCCTGTGTGACATAACCAATGTAAGAGATTACCAGAGTTGCCCCTGACTCTACGGAAACCGAGAAGTTTCCATCATAATCAGTTATCGTACCGTTAGAGGTACCTTTCTGAACAACAGAAGCACCAATGACAGGCTCATTCTGGTCGTCGACGACCACGCCCGTATAGGTACGCTTCTGGGCAAGAGCAGTTGCTGACATCATGACGAATGACAGTAACAGGAATAAAAACTTGCTTTTTTTCATACGTTAATGTTTTATTGTTTTTTGGTTAGTGATTTTATCCACCCGATTTCGTCTCTTGAACGATTTCCGCTGCAAAGTTATTTAAAATAATAAGGTGAAAATTGGAAAGCGGTTGAAAAAGTGGATAAAAACAGCCCCATAAAAATCACAACAAACAGAGAATAAGCAACTTACGAAAAAGTGGACAACAAAAAAGAGTGGATAAAATATAGAGGTGTAAATAAAACAATTATCCCGATAAACGGGGTGTTTATCGGGATGATTAGTATGATATAAAAGGATTCTTTTACTTCTCCTCAGTATCGATAAGCTTCCAGACACAGGCGGCAAGCGCACCACCGATGAAAGGACCTACGATGAATACCCAGAGCTGAGCAAGAGCCTTACCACCCTCGAAGAGTGCAGGACCGATAGAACGGGCTGGGTTAACAGATGTACCTGTATAGTTGATGCCTACCAAGTGAATCAGGATCAGGGCGAGACCGATGGCAAGTCCTGCGAAGTTGTTGGTAGCACCGTTTGTCTTAGCGGTAGCTCCCAATACAACGAGTACGAAAATAAAGGTGAGCACAATCTCAGCACATAAACCGTTCAGCACATTCTCTGAGGCACATGCGTTGGCACCTGTCGCTGTTCCACGAGCGAGACCTGGATCAGTGGAAACAAGGAAAGCAAGCAAGGCGGCTGCGATGATAGCACCGATGACCTGGAAGATCATGTACATGCCACAGTCCTTTGAGTTCATACGACCGCTCAGGAAAACACCAAGGGTGATAGCGGGGTTGATATGGCAACCAGAGATACCGCCGATAGCGTATGCCATGGCTACTACAGAGAGACCGAAGGCGATTGCCGTTCCTACTACTGACGCAGTGTCCACGCCACAATTCAGGCTGACAGCAGCACCACATCCCAAGAATGTCAGCACGAATGTGCCTACCATTTCTGCTAAATACTTTTTCATAACCTTTTTAGTTTAAGTGATTAAAAACGTATAACATTTAAACGCAAAAGTAGTAAATTTATTTCACACTTGCAAGTAAAATCGGCAAAATCATTGTTTTTCGGTAGTAACTGGATGTGCAAGGGGTAACTCTACGATGAAACGACAGCCTCCATGGTAATGGGGATCCAGTGTCAGATTACCTCCCAAGTTGATGATATGCCGCTTGGACAGAGGGAGTCCTAACCCTAATCCCTCCGACAAGTCATTCACCTTGGTAAACGGCACAAACATCTCACCAAAATAACTCTCATCAATACCTGGACCAGTGTCCTCAAAGACAAAGCGTACAAGGGTGTCTGTCGCAGAGACATGCAAAGAGACATGCTGTCCGTCGGAATATTTCGCAGAGTTATAAAGGATTTCCCGCAGACTCCGCATCAGATAGAGCCGGTTCGTATGGATACACAGGGTATCTGGAAGCTCTGTCTCAAATGCAATGGGAAGGTAAGGGAAATAGAGACGAATACTTTCGATACAATCACGAGCCACCTCGTTACATGAGACATATTCGTACTCTTGACTATTCATCTCCTCTGAGATACCCGTATCGGAACTGTCATAGAGCATCAGCACCATACGGTTAAGCGTCATGGCATTATGCTCCATCATGGCAGTCATCTTACTGACCTCCTCTGCCGGCATATCCCCTACATCATCACGGAGAACCTGCGCAAAGCCCATGATAATATTGAGTGGTGTCCGTATCTGATGTGTCATATTCTGGATGAACACTGTTTTCTGACGGTCTGACTTCTCTACCAACAGACTGGCACGCTGAAGTTCCTCATTACGCTGTGCCATCTCGTCATTCATTTTCTGGATATCACCGACATGCCGTTTCAGGGAGTCCTGCATGGCAATGAAACTATTCTGCAACCTTCCTACGGCATCCTGCCTGGAAGAATGTCTGATCTCCTCATCATAATTACCCGCAGCCAGACGCCGGGTCTGCTCAACGAGTCTGTTCAACGGGCGGATAGCATCCGCTACTATCTTGCGACAGAACCACGTAATCAATATTAAACCGATAATAATAAGTACGACAACGATATTGGACAACTGGTAGTAGCTACGAAGAATGTCGCTTTCCGGACATACCAGGGCAAGACTCCATTTCGTACCAGTTACGGGACCATAGCATACCAGACAGGGCTTCCCATTCACCTGAACCACCATAGAGCCTTTATGACCAGAAGTCATCTCATGTCCCAAAGCAATGATGTCTGCCTGTCGGCGGGCGTCAATATCACTGAAGATGGTCTGATTGGAAAGACGTGTGGTATCGGGATGCACATAATAACGTCCGTCCTCTCCAAGCAACATGAAATAAGCGTTCGGATAAGGTTTCTCCTTAGAGATTGCCTCAGCGAGCAAATGTAATGACAGGTCCGAGGAGATGACTCCCAGGAAACGACCATCGCCATCATACAGTGGTTTACAATAAGAGGCTATCATGCCCTTTGCGGAAAGCGTACCTGGATTATAGTCATCAAAAGGATCCACCCAACAGGGCTTTCCCAACTCTTTGGGGGTCTTATACCATACTTTCTCAAAATACTCATACTCTTCCTCACGAACTGTGACTACGCTGTCTCCTTGACGAACAGAGTAAGCGGAGAAATATTTACCATACTTGGGGAACAGATAAGGTTCCGTGGTAATAGAGCATCCATTGACATTGCCATTCAACATAACTACGCGGTTTGAGAAGGCAAGCAAAGAGTCTGGATGCATGTTCTCCAACACAAGCCATTCCGTGGCATCCGTTGCAGTCTCCACCGTATTCAGATAACGCCTCATCCGTTGCTCTGACGTATTGAGGATACTGGTGGCAAGCTCTACCGCCTCTTGTTTAATATGATGGCGTGACTCGACGAAAAGGATACCTAATGACACTACGAAGACGAGTACGGTCAGCAGCAATATCCCGAAACTGAGTTTCATTGACAGCGAATGGCGGATATGACGAAACAGGCTTCTCATCTTCTACTCCTTTTCTTTTCCTTGTGACACATTAAGCAAGTCATTGAGCAAATCCATCACCAACTTACCTTTCTTCTCAATATCACCGACCAGCTGACTGACCTCCTCTTGATGATCGTCCTGAAGATGTTCACTTAACTTCTTGACATTCGACTCTATACTGCTGACAGGCACTACCATCTGATTAGTCATGTGATGCAGGAACGTGGTCTTCACACGGTCGGCATCCTTCACCTTATCATAAGTCGCTGACAACATCTCACCACGGGACTGCAACTCAGATGTCAACCGCTCCATTTCCCCGACATGCTCTGAAAGAGCCTGCTGCATCTGCTGGAAATGATCCTGCAAACGACCCACCTCGTCCTGTTGGTGACTGTCAGGAATCAGATCGTCATAATGCCCCTCTGCTATACGCTGTGCCGACTGGGTGAGCATCCTTAAAGGGAGTAACCGATGGTGGGTGAACATCTGACAACTCACCAGTAAAAGAAGTAGTCCTATAAGGGCTATGGCGACGACCAGATACAGCAACTGATTATACTCCCCAAAGATATCATCCTCCGGATAGACGATACCGATGCTCCACCCTGTCTTCTCCAAGGCACGCCCCGGTACTTCTGCCCGCTGGAAGGGCTTATAGAACACATAATTGTCTATGCCGTCCTGACGGAAATGCTTATACCCCGTCTCACCAGCCATCATCGCATCCCCAACAGCCTTCAACTCCGCATTTGTCTGGTATCTGTCCATCGAGAAGACGGTCTCGTGCATGACCACCGCACTATCGGGATGAACGATATATGACCCGTCACTTCCTAACATGACAGCATAAGAGTTGGGGGACGGTTTTGCTGACAACACAATGTCAGACAACAGACTCAGCGACAAGTCAACGGCAAGCACTCCGACAATCTTTCCTCCCGGTGCATAGATGGGCATGCTGAAAGTGATGATCGCCTCTCCCTCTGTTTTGTCATTCTTCAAAGGATTAATCCAACAGGGCCGTCCTTTCTCTATTGGTTCACTATACCATATCTGTTCCGGATATGGAACATTTCCGAAAGTCTCTGCCTGGATAATCTCTGAGGTGACCGTCTCCAGCTTATTCTTATTCACATGATGGACATACGCCATGAAATACTGCCCACGCTCTTGATAATAATAGGGTTCGAAGGCGATAGCGCAACCAGCCACGAAAGGATTGCTCTCCACGACCTCCCGGCTATAAAGGAACATACGTTCTGGTTGGTTGAGATGACTCAACAGGTTCCAATAGATATTCCCTGCCGTCTGCTCCACACTCAACAGGACATTATCCGCCTGCCGGACAGTACACTCCAACGTCTGCTCCGCCTTCAGCCGGGCATCCTTCCTCAGTGTCTTACGGGAAAAATGAAACATGATGAAAAGTGCCACTGCTAACAGGGTTGCTACTGCCAATACAATCTTCAGACTTATCCGTATTGACAAGGTCTGGGTGATAAATTTAATCCTTTTCATCATTTCTGCTGCAAATTTACATAATTTTCTCCAATATATTCATCTGTTTTGCTTGTTTTTTGCTACCTTTGCAAAAATCAAATACACTTTTATGGAAAATCCCTATATCAAGCAATTCCCGGAACTGATGAAAGGCAAGACCGTTTTGTATTGCCATGGTTTTGGCAGTAGCGGTCAGTCAGGAACAGTGACAAGACTGCGTGAGGTGATGCCCAACGCCAGAGTCATCGCCCCCGACTTACCCGTTGACCCTCATGAGGCGATTGCTTTGCTACACCATACCTGTGAGACGGAGAAACCTGACCTCATCATCGGCACGTCGATGGGAGGTATGTATGCGGAACAGCTGCGTGGCTTTGACCGCATCTGCATCAACCCCGCCCTGGAGATTGCGGAGACGATGAGGACACACGGCATGACGGGCACCCAGCAGTTTCAAAACCCGCGACAGGATGGCGTGCAGGAGTTCTATGTCGACAAGGCTCTCGTCAAGGCATACCGGGAGGTGTCGGAGCAGCGGTTCGTCGGTCTTACCCCTGAGGATGAGCGGCGGGTCTACGGACTCTTCGGTGACAAGGACGACTTGGTAGACACGATGGGTATCTTTTGTCAACACTACTCGCAAGCCACCAACTTCCATGGTGAGCACCGGATGGACGACAAGAGCTACATGCACTCCGTCGTCCCTGTCATCCGCTGGATAGATGACAAGCAGGAGCACCGGCAGCGTCCGATTATATATATAGGTATAGAGACGATGATGGATGCCTATCAGAAACCCGCCTCTTCCGTACAGAAAGCCGTCCGGCTGCTGATAGAGCATTATGAGGTGTTCTTTGTGGCTCCACCACCATTTAAAGGAGGATGGACAGAGATAGCATGGCTCTCTGAATACATAAATGTTCCTGCCTGGCAGCACACCATCTTCACGCCACGCCGTGAGTTGCTCTATGGCGACTATCTGATAGTCTCCTCTCAACAGGAGAAGATGGAGGGGTCGTTGGCGACCCTCCTTGAATATGGTTCCGACACTTTCAAGACGTGGGAGGACATCATCGAGTATTTCTCACATCTTGGCGGACAATAGGTATCAGAATTGCCAACGACTGGGCATCTGCCGCTCAGGCCACAGATGCTTGCAATAGCGGTAATGGTATTTGTCGTATAACTCCGTCATACGGGTCAGCCGGATGACAAAATCGTCATAGTTCTTCCGTGACGGTTGTGTCCATTGCACTTCGGCAAGGGCTGACATACGGGGCAGTGCCTGATACTCTACGATACGCTCATTGGTCATGTATTCTGACCACAGGTTTGCCTGGACACCCAGGATATGTTTCTTGGCGGCAGCGGAAAGACTGTCGGGAGCCGGGTCGAGACTATACACTTTCTCAATAGGGATATAGCCCCCGCAGCGACTGGGCTCAAACAACACATCCTTCACCTGCTGATAATCAAAATAACAATGGGTGGTAGGTGCCATCACCACGTCATGCCCCATCTCTGCCGCCTTGCCACCAGGCTCCGTCCCCCGCCAAGACATGATCATCGCATCCTGCGGTGCTTTGTTCTCCAACAACTCATCCCATCCTAAGGCACGACGGTGATGGGCTGTCAGGAAGTTAAAGACACGCTGGGTGAAATAGCCTTGCAGCGTATGACCTCCCAAAGCGAGAGACTGACATTTCGCACATTGCTCCCATTTCTCCGTAGGTGTCTCGTCACCTCCGATATGGATGACCTCCGAAGGGAAGATGTCCATGATCTCCGTCAGCACATCCTCCACAAACTGATAGACCTTCTCATTACCCACACAGAGCACATCCTTATAGACTCCCCAGTAATGCCCCACCTGATAGGGACCTCCCGTACACCCCAGTTCCGGATAGCTGGCAAGGGCGGCAAGCATGTGTCCCGGCATGTCTATCTCCGGCACAACGGTGATATGACGCTCCTTGGCGTATGTCACAATCTCACGAGCCTCATCTTGGGTGTAATAGCCTCCGTATGGTGTCTCGTCATCGATATCGGAATTGGTACCGATAATCGTTCCTGTACGACGAGAGCCCACCGTGATGAGTTTCTGCCATTTCTTGATCTCAATACGCCATCCCTGGTCATCCGTCAGATGCCAATGAAACACATTCATCTGATGAAGGGCAAGGAGGTCGATGTATTTCTTCACGAAAGAGACAGGAAAGAAATGACGGGAACAGTCCAGATGCATGCCACGCCAGGAGAAACGGGGTGCGTCATGGATAATGACAGGACTCAGTGCATTGTTTGCAACAAGGGATTTGCGAAGTGTCTGGATACCATAGAACACACCTGCGTCTGAACCACCTTCGATCGTTATCTTGTCTTTATTAACGAATAAGGTATATCCTTCCGGATGCTTGACCTTGGAAGAGACGACAAGGAAGATATGACGTTCCCCTTTCCGTGGCTTGGAGACAATGTCCAACTTTCTCGAAAGAAGTTCCTCCACATAATCACGCAAGAAGACAGCCTCCCTTTGCAGGTCAGCACCTGCCACTATCCTGACGGTCTCATCAATCATAAACGGGGCACCTTCCTGGTGCTGTATACTTTGCGGCAGAGGAACCACCTGATAGTCGGCAGCACTTACCTGCAAAAGGGTAAAAAAGAAAATTAGTAAAACACAGACTTTTCTCATTTCCTCATAATTTATATTCCACAAAAGCCTCCATCGCCTCATAACAGGCAAGACCTAACTCATCATAGCGCTTCGCCGTCTCACGGTTACGGTCCTGCGCCCGCTGCCAGAACAGACGCTGGTCGTCCCCCATAAACGGAGCACCCTCCATCTGACTCTGATGACGGAGGATGGCATTACGTTTCTCCAACAGTTCCTCCGGACTCATCGGCACACACATCTCAATATCAGCGATGTCCCATTCTGCCCAGGCACCACGGTACATCCATACCCTGCAGTCGTCCAGCCATCCGCCACCCGACATCATCTCTTCATGAATGGCAGCAAGGACAACATCCGTGCATTTCCGATGGGTCCCATGCGGATCGGCAAGATCAGCAGCCACATAAATCTGATGGGGCATGATCTCCGCTATCAGTTGCTGGACAATCTGCACATCCTTCTCCGTGACAGGCAACTTCTCTATCTTTCCGCTCTCATAGAAGGGAAGGTCCAGAAAATGAATATGGTCTTTGGCAATATGGTTATAGGTGCAGGCATTACGAGCCTCCCCCCGGCGAATCAATCCTTTGACCGTAAGGATACTCTGATTGTCGAGGTCTCCTTCCTTCTTCTGCCGCAGGTAGTTCATAATCTCCTGATAGCGGATCTTGATGACCTCATCAGAACCGTTGGCAAAGAGTTGGTTGAACCCGTTGATAAAGTGCATGTAGAGACGTACTTCCTCATCAGCAACGGCAATGTTGCCACTCGTCTCGTAAGCGATATGCACATCATGTCCCTGCTGCATCAGCCGGCGGATGGTACCTCCCATCGAGATGACATCATCATCGGGATGAGGTGAGAATACGATAATGCGCTTAGGATAGGGACGGGCTCGTTCCGGACGGTTACTGTCATCCACATCCGGTTTGCCGCCGGGCCATCCCGTAATGGTATGCTGTAACTCGTTGAACACCTCGATGTTCACCAGTCCTGCTTTTCCGTCGAACCGTTTCACGAGGTCACCCAGTCCGTTGTCCTCATAGTCTTTCGTCGACAATTTCAACAAGGGTTTCCCCGTCTTATTACATAACGCTATAACCTGCCGCCGCAACTGGTGGTCAGGCATCTGAATGGTATCAGTCAAATGGAGATTCATATTACATTCGTTTCAGGTTTCAAGTTTCAGGTTTCAAGTTCCAGGCAGTAGCACCACACCATGCTGTTTCTTTCCGTCCATCATGATCTTCAAAGGACGGTCGAAACGGACATGACGCACAAATTTGGTCTCTTCCACCGCAGGCATGGCATCCAGCACGTCCCGCTGGAGGACTCCGTCACCCGTATAGGTGTTGATGGTGAAGTACCCTACCCCGAAGGAGGTGAGGTTCTGGAAGAAGTGAGTACCCTGCGAGGGGTCTACATGGTAGTTCTTCAGTCCTGCCTCCACGATGACACGGGCTGCGGAGATATGGGGCCATTTCACGGGGATGCCCAGCCAGTAGTCACTGCTGCCCCAGCGCCCGGGACCGATGAGTACGTAGTTCTTGTCAGCATCCAGGAACTTACGGTTGATCTGTTCTATCTCATCAGCGATATAGGGGTTGTTGGCGGCGGTGAAGTCGTCATCAGTCTTGACATACACTACATCGACCACATCCTCGGAGATACCGTGTCCCAGGGAGTTATGGGAGCGTAACAGACACTGCTCGTCGGGAATGGCGGCAAGGTCTTCGTCCAGCACTTGCTTGGAATCGACGATAGGACGTATCTGCAACAGGTAGAAGTCGCCCGTCGTACCCTTCGTCGTACTGTTCAGGTTACAAGCGAACTCTATCTCCACCGGTCGGCGCATCTCCTCGGAACCATACTTCTGTGCCATCTGCAGGATCTCCGGCAACGGGAAGATACCCTGTTGCAACACCCCGCAGAAGGAGATGACCTTCCTGCCACCCTCATAGATACCATCCCGGATAATCTGGTCATAGGGATCGTAGGTGGAGGCGATACCGTTCAGGGAACCGTCCTTGTCCGCCTCTTTCACCCGCAGGCTCTTGATATTGAAACCGTCATCCACCTTGAAGTCATCACCTACATGCGACATATCCAAGGCATAGAAACGGGTCTGTGTCTCTTTGAGTGCCGTATCCATCTCGGAGGTCTGCAGCACCTGAGTAGGATGATAGGGCGACACCCGCAGGGTCTGTCCACCATCCACGATATATTTGCCTAATCCGAGTGCCAGGGAGGCAATACCCTCCTCTGCCGTCTCGTCACCGATAGGATAGTAGTTCAGGGAGCGCAGCACACCGCTGAAGGTGGGATAGTAATGGTCACCATACTGATGTCCCACCACCTCCTGCAGGATGACTGCCATCTTCTCCTGGTCGATGACGTTGGAGGTCGCTGTCATATATGCCTTGGAGTCCTTGTAATACACGGAGGCATAGACACCCTTGATGGCACAGGCGAGCATCCGCAGCATCTCATACTTATCCTCCAGATAGGGTATCATATAGGTACTGTAGATTCCTGCGAAGGGCTGGTAGTGGCTGTCCTCCAGCAATGAGCTTGAGCGGACGGCGATTGGCGACTTCACCGCATCGAAGAAGGTGAAGAAGTCGGCTATCAGGGAGTCTGGCAACTGTGCCCGGAGGAAGTGCTGCAGGATCTCTTCGTCGGAGGCATCACTCAGGGCGACGCCCCACAGATTGTTCCTGTCCATGAACTCATCGAAGAAGTCAGTACAGAGCACCACGGTCTTAGGGATTGACACCGTCGCATTCTCAAACTGGTTGAGTTCCACATGACGCTTGATGATATTATCGAGGAAGGCGAGACCACGTCCTTTTCCTCCCAGTGAGCCCTCACCGATACGGGCGAAGTGGGCATAACGGTCGAACTTCAGACGGTCGAAGACGGCGACGACACCGATGTTCTTCATCCGACGGTATTGCACGATGGCATCGAAGATGATCTGCCGGTGGGCATCGACATCCTGCAGCTTATGCCACGTCACCGTCTTCAGGAAGGCGGAGACGGGGAAGATGGCACGGGCACACAGCCAACGGCTCATGTGGTTACGGGAGATATGGTAGAGCATGGAGTCATTGGGAATCTTGAAGATATTATCCTGCAACTCCTTCAATGACGACACGCGCATGATTTCCTCACGGGTCACGGGGTCACGGAAGATAAAGTCGCCGAAGCCCATGTGCTCCTCAATGATATGGCGCAGGTCGACATTCATCTTCTTCGAGTTCTTGTCGACGAAGTCAAAACCCTCTGCCTCTGCCTTCTCCTTATTGGCAATCTCACTGCTCTGCAGGATCAGCGGCACATACTCGTCACGCTTACGGATCTCACGCAGCAGTTTCAGACCAGCCTCAGCATCGCCTTCCTCCACGTGTGACAGTCTGCCTGCCGTCGTCTTCATCGGGAAACGGGTATCACTGATAACACCCAGCACGTTATCGTGATATTTCTCATACCAGTGCATCGCCTCCTCAAAGTTGGTGGCAAGCACCACCTTGGGACGCCCTCTCTTACGCTGTGCGGCAGCATGGGGATTGAGTGCCTCGGTAGAAAAATTCTTCGACTGGGCGAGGATATAGTTATAGAGGTTAGGCAGTACGGAGCTATAGAAGCGGATGTTATCCTCCACCAGCAGTATCATCTGCACACCTGCCTCCTTGATGTCGTGCTCGATATTCATCTTGTCCTCTATCAGTTTGATGATGGAGAGGATGAGGTTGGTATTCCCCAACCAGCAGAACACATAGTCGAAGATGGACATATCCTCGTGCTCGATACGCTTGGTGATACCATGTGAGAAGGGGGTCAGTACGACACAGGGAATCTGCGGTGCCGACTGCTTCACGTCACGTGCCACGGCAAAGGCGTCATTATCGGCATTACCCGGCATACAGATAATCAGGTCGATATCGGTCGTCTTCAGCACCTCCTCCGCCTCCTTGGTGGTACTCACCTGCGTAAACGTTGGTGGATAGCGCAGTCCCAGTTCCATATACTCGTCAAACAGCTTCTCGTCGATGCGCCCGTCGTCCTCCAGCATGAACGCATCATAGGGGTTGGCAACAATCAGGATATTGAAGATGCGTCGTGTCATCAGGTTGACGAACGACACATCCTTCAGATAAAACTGATTCCACTCGTTAGGTATTTTGTTGGTCTCTTCCATACTTATTTGCTTCTGGATGCAAAGTTACGGAAAATATGCGAACAAAACAAAAAAGCGAACCTAATTCTGCTGATAAAAGGGAACAAGCGAAAAAACTTAATCCACATCGGGACCGATGGGTTTTGTTCTGGGAGGTATGACGGGGGACATACCGTCAATGAGGCAATGGTTGTCGGTCACGAGACTATCTATGTCGCCAATCCTGGGATGATGAATCTCACAACCAAAGAGACGGATGGGTTCGTTGGTCGAAAACAGTTTCCCTTCAGCCCAGTTGTCATAGATACGGCAACCACGAAACGTGGTATTCAAACCGCTGCCATTGCTAATCAGTGGGGTTTCCTTGTTACTGAAGAAGTCGCAATCTTCAAACGTCAGGTTCCAGCAATCATAGAGATCCATGATACCGTATGTGCAGTGATGGATTTTGGTGCGTTTCACCCACGCATTCCCCAAACTACGTCCTACAATACCGAATGTGCCACAGCCATAGAGGTCGCAGTCTGAGATAATATTGTTCCGACCTCCCTCGAAGCCTATCACGCCCCCGTCACAATAGCCGTATTCCGTATGCCCGATAGTCAGATTCTCCACCCGGCAATCAAAACAATCGTAGAAGTTCAGACAGAAAGCATAGCGCGGATCCACCTCGATACTGGAATTGCGCTCACCGCGAATTGTGAGTCCTTCGAAGTGTTTGAGTGTCAGCTGCTGTCCGTCGTTGCACGACTCGCTGACGATGATTGGTTTATTGCTGATATCCTTCTTGGCGATAGTAGCCCACGCACGTCCAGGCACTCCGGCAAACTTATCCTCTTGTTCGAGTATACGCGAAAGGTTCAGATGCACGTCGGCACCAATCTGTACCGTGCGGTTGTTGCCAAGGGCATTGATAAACTGCTCCTCGGTAGTGACGGTGATAACACCATCCACGGCCTCTGCCATTTCTGGTGCTGCCTCTGCACGATCATATCTCACACGCTCCCGGTCGTCTAACGACTCCTCATACTTCAGGAGTTGCAGATTGATGGTCTCTATGGAGTTCAACTTAATGCGGTTGTTGTCGGCTACGGGTTTATACCAGGGCTGCTTGCCGAAATGCTCCCGCAGATCCTTCGACTGGAATCTCCAACCGTGTCGTGCCAGAATCTCGTTGCGCATCAGCCGCAACTGGGGTTTTGAGAAACAGCCCAGATAGTGAGCGTCGAGCAACGAGTGCTGCAACACCCAACTGACCTCCTTCGCCTCCAGTTCCTTCTGATGCGTCAGACATCCATCCAGATCCTCTGGAGTCCATACGAAGATACCGACGGCATCACCATGCGGATTGCGGACTGCCAGAAAGTCCTGTCGTCCCTGACGGACATAATCCACCCGCCAACCTACCTCTCCACGAACGAACAGCCAGCCTTGTTTATTACCAGCATTAAGGGTATAATGACCATCGCCCTCCTTCATCAGGATAAACGTGTCGCCTCCCATACTTTCACTTTCCCCGTCCATCGTGATATTGCCTGCCCCATCAACATGGGCTGTATAGAGTCTCTCGCCATTCCACCAGCGTGAACCCTCGGTGATGGTCTGAGCCACCATAGTCTGCGTACAGTACGCAAAAATCATTGCTAATAAAAAAAACTTTTTCATCATCGTTATTTTTATTATGCTTGATTATTATTTACCATTTACCAATTTGCGCAAGTCTTGGTTATATGTAGAACCCGACGAATAATCTACCTCATCGGGGGTCGAGAACCCGTGACCATTCCATTTCAAGGTCGTCTGCCACTTCTCTCGACCGTTCTCACTCCAATGCGTCACGATGATGTCCTTGCCAAGACGGGGCAGGGCATACGAGATATTGAAGTACTTCACCTCAATACCCATATCAGTGTACTGCATCTGCTTCGTGGCATTGTCGTAGCGGTAGAACAACAGACCGTCGAATTGCCCAGGGTTCATGCGCTTGCCATTTTCCGACAACTCTACACACAGCGCAAACAACTTATGTTTCTTATCTGCCATGTTCCAGTAGCACATCTCCCACTTGTTCGTGAATCCGTCGTGCTTCGACTGCACCAGGATATAGCCAGCCTTCTTGTCGACGGTAATCGTGAAGCCATCGGGCTGAGCCTCGCCCTTGCGATAACATTCCAGCGACCGCCGAAGTGCTGCCGCTGACTCGTCCGGAGTATTTTCTTGATTATCCCAGATTGAAGTCCACGACCATGCGAAATCCATGATGTCGGGAGCAGCTCCCTGAAATCCCACTTTGATACCGTCCTGTGCCGACATTGTCATCGTACAGCATGCAAAGATCACTACTAATAAAAGTACCTTTTTCATCTTCTAAAACGTTTTTGTATGTCTTTCATTATTCTGGACGCTTAAACGTCATCGACTCACCTTCTGGGTCTTTCAGGACCAGTTTGGTGTCCGTTGCCGAGACAACGGTATACTTGCCACTCAGCAGTCCTTCCTGCGCCATCTGCTGTTTATTCTTATCGAAAGCGTTGAATACGATTTCCTGCAACTGCTTCTCCTTCTCCGGATTATCCTTGACAGCAGCCTTTAGCTCGTTGATAAAGTCTATGCTATATAAAAGCATTTCTGTCTGAGAGGGGTCGAAGTGGAAGTTGAGGAAACCCGATCCTGGCGTATATTCCTGCGCAGGAACTGTGAAATATAATGAAACATTACCTACTCCCTCCAAAGGTGCCTCTGCTACCATTGCCTGTTTCATCCGGTTACCTCCGAACACAAGGATATAGGTCACCGTCTCTTCCGACTCCTCGTCAATAACGTGAGTTATCCAGTTTCCCGTAATGGTCTGTGCCTGCAATGACAACATCGCTGCCATTGCCAACATGAGAGTCAAAATAGTTTTTTTCATACGTCTTATTTTAATGGTTATTAAATACTTAGAAGAAATTGAAGAAATAGATGGCGGCAACCGTCTTGACGTCGGACGATGTCATGTTGCGTGCATTGCCGACACACCTGCCGTCCAAATAGACATCACCATTGGAACGAACCTCACCGACACGCCTGCCATCCAAATAAATTTCACCATTCGACCGAATCTCACCGACACGTCTGCCACTCTTATAGACATCACCGTTCGAGCGGACTTCTCCCCTGTTGCTACCATTGACATAGATATCACCATTAGAACGTGCCTCTCCGACACGGGAGCCACTGATATAAATGTCACCATTCGGGCGGATTTCGCCAAACCGACTGCCACTGCGATACAACTCAATCGACTGCTTGCTGCTAGAGCTACTAGAACTGCTAGAATTACTAGAACTACTAGAATTACTAGAACTACTAGAAACTCTAGAGCTGCTTGCAGCCCTGGCGGCAGCCAGTTCGCGCTCTTTCGCGGCACGGGCTGCAGCTTCGGCTTTAGCCTGTTGTTGCAATAACTTAAATTTCCCGATTTGGTCTTTGGAAACCATGACTCCAAAGGTGGTGTATGCCACGAGTAACGGACTGACATAGCCGTCGAACGAGCTGAAAGTAGTGCCATAACAGGAGGCTTCATTGATGGTAGCAGAACCAATCACTTCGCCATCCATCGAGACCTCGTTTGTCTTAGGATTGAACTTGATAGTGCCCAGATTTGGTGTTTCCAGCGTTCCGTCATTGCTCATCTGTCCTGCCGGTCTACCTGCAATATTCGTCCACTTACCTGTAGCAGGGTCGAGCATGAAGGTGATATGCTGACTGGCATACTCGCCAGCGCTTTCATCATAGGTGTCGTTGAATACTAACATGAGAGTCGCAGGGTCCCATTCTCCCACCTTCTTATTCATCCATTTGATGGTGACAGGTTTCCCTTTCTTATCCGGTTGAGGGATTGTGGGTTTGAGCGCATCCATCGCTTTCTCCTTCTTCGTCTTAATGCCGAGTGCCTTACGTGCCTTGTTAAGATTGATAGAAAACTGTGCGTCAGCCGCCGTACTGAATGCGAACATGGCGACGAGCACCATCATTGTTGTCTTGATAGAATGTCTCATAATCGGTTGTAATTAATTCATATTATTTATTGATGTAGTTGGTTGATTATTTCCTTTAACTGTCGTGTCACCTCCGCTTTCACCATATCACGTATGGTAAACAGGAGCCTGGCTTGATCCTCAGTATAGCTACTGGCTGCCTGATGCCTGCGGTTTGGTTGAGTGTTCGGTGACTTCTGGTCCATTGACGTTTCGCAATTTTTTGCAAAGTTACGGTAAAAACAAGGCACAATCTTCAGCAGAATGCGCAGAAAATTGTGCAGAATCTTCCAAAATGCACCATTTCAACGCGTTTTGAGCCCTTTTTCCTCATTTCGGGCTAAATAGTCAGTAGGCGTAACACCATAAAACCGTTTGAAGGCTCGGGTGAAGGCACCCTGGTCTTCATAGCTGCAAGCGAGGGCAATGTCTAAGATGGTGACCTGCGGCTCGACATGATCAAGTAGCTGGCGCGCCTTCTGCATGCGGATATTCGTGATGTAGCCCTGCGGGGTCTCACCGGTGATTGCTTTCAGGCGGTTACGGAACTGGGTGGTACTCATTGCCATCTGCGAGGCAAGCGCATCCACATTGACACTGCTGGTCTCTATCTGCTCGGCTATGAGGTTCATGGTGCGGGTCAGGAAGTCCTTGTCACGGGCAGAGAGTTCCTGCTGTCGGTTGGCACGATCGTTCTCGTATCGCTGGCGTAACTCGTCGAGGGTCATGGATACTTCGCTGAGTCGGCGACGCTGAAGTGATGATTGGCGGCGCAGCATCATCACCACTGCGGCGGCGGCAGCCAGCAATGCGATGCATACTATCAGTATGATGGTACGGGAACGGTGGACGTCGGAGTTCTCCTCCGCCAGACGGGTATTGCCAAACTCGGCATTGTAGCGAGCCAGCAGGTCGGCAGCTCCGTTGTTGTAGAGCGAATCCTTCAGCAGGTCGAAGCGTTCCAGTTCCAGTCGGGCACTGTCGGGATTGATGGTCCATAGCGCCTGATAGAGTCCGTCACGGGCATGCATCTCATTATAGGGATTGCCCATCTCGTGACACAGGCTGACAGCTTCACGCAGATAGGGCACGGCACGACGCTCCAGACGGTGTTTCTCCGCATCGCCACATCCTGGGTCCCGGCTCATGGAGAGTAGCGTATGTCCCACCTTGTTGAGCGATATGGCGAGCGACTGGCGGTTGCCCTCCTTACGGAAGAAGGGGATGATGGTATCGAAGATCGCCAATGCCTCCCGGTGTTGCTTCATCCCCAACAGGATGGCTGCCTTCTGGGCAAGACGCACACGCAGTTTCATCTGCCGCCCGTCCTCACGCTCCAGTTGTATGGCACGCTCGATATAACGCCGGGCAGCGTCAAAGTGGCTCATGGAGAGCTCTGTCTCTGCTGCAGCCCCACAATACATGGCAATACGGGCACGATGGTTGATCTCTTCGGCAAGCTGGAGTGCCTCAAGGATGTACTTCAGTCCTTCCTGAGGCTGCTTGGCATCCACATAGATGGCACCGATGGTGTTGAGCGACGAGGAGATCATCTCCTTGTCACCACTGGCACGGTCCATGGCGTTACACTCCTTGGCATAGCGCAACGCCTTATGGTAGTCAGACTGCCGCGAGGTACACACGGCAAGGATGCTCAGTTCATCGGCTATCTCGTCAGTCATTCCCAGCTGGCGAAGCATGGGCAGTGCCTGCTCGCCCACGATGACGGCACTGTCATAAAGCTGCTCTTCATAATAGCGCCCACTCGCCTCATAGAGACGCATTGCCTCCTGCCGGTTGACAGGCTGCTTGGCAGGTGCTGCACCCACAGCTATAGTTGCAGTACAGAGAAGGATGAGAAGTATCAGTTTGGTGAGATAATCACTCGGGGTAACACCAAAGAAGCGCTTGAAGGCACGGGTGAACGATGACTGATCCTCATAGCCGCAACTATTGGCAATGTCAAGCATAGTCATGTCGGGGACGGTATCCAGCAGGTGGCGTGCCTTCTGCATGCGTATTTTCGTGATGTAGCCCTGTGGCGTATCCCCGGTAATGGCAGAAAGTCGCCTACGGAACTGTGAGGTACTCATTGCCAATGCAGCGGCGAGTTCATCCACATTGACACGGTTGGACTCTATCTGTTCGGTAATGACGGCTAACGACTTTGTAAGGAACTGCCTGTCCTGCTCCGACAGTTCATGAGCGCCGTTATCTCCAGTGCCGTCCTGTTGCTGACGCTCACCATGCAACTGCAGTTCCTCAAGGGTCCTAGCCTCTTTGCTGAGGCGCTGCTTTTGCAGGGCTATCAGCCGGCGCTGGCGCACCACCAAAACGACAGCAACAGCCAGCAGCATGAAACCTATTATGATAATATAGATACGTGAGCGGCTCACCTCATGGTTCTCCTCTTGCAACCGGTCGTTACCCATCGCTGCATCATACTTCGCCTGTGCTTCTCCAAAGGTCTTGTTGTAGAGCGAGTCCTTGATTCGGGCATTGCGTTCTATCTCCATGCGGGCACTGTCGGGACTGGGTGCCTCTCCATGAGCGCATGGAACCGCAAGCCACCACATCATAACCATCAGAACGGTGATAAGAATACTTCTCTTCATAAGGATTCACAATTATGCGGACAAAGTTACGGAAAAACGAGAGCAGAACAAAACAAATTCATTTATTTTTATGCCGAGTTGTAGTAACTTCGCCATTTTTATGGCAAAGTTACGGAAAAAAGTTCATAGTTCATAATTATTTCGTAACTTTGTCGCAGCAATAATATTTAGTAATGAACAGTTATCTTATAAAAGTATGTCATTTCATGTTCGTCTTCCTGACGACCTGCCTCATTCATGTCCAAGCACTAAGTGTGCAAGACTTCACCTATTCACACCTTGGACAGACAGACGGACTAGGCAGTCAACGAATATATTCCATTTTACAGGCTGAAGATGGCGCTGTATGGTGGTCGACAAAAGATGGTGCGGAACGCTATAACGGTGTCAATGTCAAACATTATCAGATGGGGGATTTGAACATGTTCAGCAACTTTGCCGGACGTATCACCAAACTGACCAAAGGAAAGAATGCAGAATTAATAGCTTTTGATAATAAGGGAGGAATATTTTCATACGACAAACACGAGGATAAGTTCCAACTCTATATGGATATATCCAGATCCTTTAAAGGTGACGTATTAGTAAATGACATTTTAGTCACTGAGCAAGGGCTATGGCTGGCAATGAGAGAGGGCACTTTTTTCCTACATGACAAAAAACTTGTTCCCATTTACAAAAACGTCTATACAAACACCGTGATAGAGACAAAGGACGGTATGCTGTTGTGTACCAGAGAGGGCGTGCTAAACTGCCTTTTAGGGAAAAGAACACTCCCCCGTGAGAATATGCAGTTACGTTCCATACTTCCCCATCAAATTGAAAGTGGCTATTATGACACAAAGCATCATAAGGTATGGTTAGGTGGTTTCTCAAATGGAGTACATGTTCTCACACTAGAAACAGGAAATGCCCTGACTAACGACATACAGACAGGTACCGCCATTCCTAATCCTGTACGATGTATCACTCCATACAACGACCAAACGATGTTGATAGGTGTTGACGGACTGGGTGTCTTTCAAGTCAATAGACTTCCCAACTCTTCTGGGGAGTATGAGAGTTCCCTGCTCTTTGACGCCAATGAGAGTAGCCAGGGAGTGCTTCACGGAAATGGAATATATGCCATCATCCGGGATTTATGGGGTAATATCATTATCGGGTCATATTCTGGTGGCATAGACATCGCACGACCTGTAGGAAGTACGCCAGCTATGTTCCAGCATATTCGCGACAACCAGCAATCTTTACTCAACGACCATGTGAATTGTGTCGCACAGTTTCCTGACGGAATGCTTGTAATGGGTACAGACAATGGTATCAGTCTGCATAATCCTATCACTAAACAATGGAGGAACGTCTGCCGTGGAGCCGTCGTTCTTAGTCTTTGTGTAACACCATCAGGAACCATGTTGGCAGCCACCTATGGAAAAGGGGTTTTTGAAATTAATGAGAATGGGCAATTACACCAACTTTATACAAAAGAAAACGGAGTATTGAAAGACAATCATGTGTACAAACTGCTCTTCGACAAGAAAAACAACCTTTGGATGGGTTGCCTGGATGGTGCGTTAGTAGAGAAAAACGGTTCTAGCACTCATTACTACCCCATTAAAAATGTTCAGGACATCATACAGCTACCTAACGGCAAGATTGCTGTGGGTACAGCCAATGGCATCAAGGTAATCTCACCCGAGACGGGGAATACCACTGAATTGAACTATGCTATTAATCCTGATGATGTCAATAAATTCATCCTTACATTATTTGTCAATGACGAAAAAGAGCTATGGATAGGCACAGACGGAGGCGGTGTATATGTCTACAACTTAGATACCCGTAGAAGTCGACAACTCACCAAAGCGAATGGATTGCCCTCAAACACAGTCAATAGTATTATCAAAGACAGTAACCAACGTATACTCATTGCAACAGACAAGGGACTAGCGTTCGTTTCACAAGATGAACCTGCCACCATTTATTGCGTGAACCACTGCTACGGTATTGAACGGGAATATTCTGCCAGGGCTGTCGTAAGTTTACAAAACAAACATATATTATATGGCACTTCTTCAGGTGCTCTAATCCTTAATCCTGATAATATCCAAAAAATCAACTATACTGCTAAGTTACATATCTTTGGAACTGACAGTAAGGTATTACGACTTGGATATAACGAACGTACTTTTGATTTACATTACGAGTGCATCAACCTTCGGCATCAATTCGACATCGTATACCAATACAAAGTGGGAGACGGGGAATGGAGCCAGCCTACAGAGCAGCAGTATATCCGTTTCACCAATTTAGAATCAGGCACTCATGAACTTTATCTGCGTAGTGTGAGTCGCACCTGTAACGCAACACTCGATGAACAGAAACTGACAATTGTTATTGGACAGCCTTGGTGGAACTCTTGGTGGATGTGGATAGTCTATATCTGTCTGATAGGACTTGCATTCTATGGTGCATGGAAAGTGTATGAGTTACATACTAAATACATGCGATTAGTCATTAACAACCCCAATATCAATGCCAATACCGACAAGCGCTGGACGCATGAAGATGAAGAAATAGAACAACAGGACAGTGAAGGAACCGAGTTCATTGATGAGGTGACGAAGATAGTGGCAAGCAACTTGTCTGATTCCGAATTCAATATAGATCAATTATGCCGTGAGATGGCAATGAGCCGTACTCTTTTCTATCTGAAACTGAAGTCATATACCGGAAAATCCCCACAGGATTTTATCCGTGTCATCCGACTGGAGAGAGCCGCTGCCTTACTCAGAGGTGGACATCCTGTCACAGAGACTGCTATCCTTGCCGGCTTTGACAACCCCAAATATTTCAGTACGGTATTCAAGAAATATTTCGGTGTCTCTCCCTCTAAATACTGCTGAAGACAGGTATAATTTCTATCAGAAAAGGTTTCAAAACTGACATTTTATAGTTTTGAAACCTTTTTTGTACGCCTTCAAACCAAGCTTCTTTCTCCTTATACTACCTTTGCAGCACGAATTTTAAATAATTAAAAAAATGAGAACCAGAACTAAATTCCTTTTTTTACGAGTTATCATTATCGGAATGCTCACCTTTGCCAACACCATATACTGTATGGCACAGATAACAGCCAAGCAATGGAACAAAGGTGTGGTGGGATGGAACCTCGGCAATCAGTTCGAATGTTCCGCTCCAGGACAAGATGGAGAGTCAATGGCTATTGGCAACCCTGAATTATCTATCAAAGCAGAAACCGCATGGGGTAATCCTGTCGTGACAAAGAAAGTAATCAAGGCTGTCAAAGATGCGGGCTTCAACGCCATCCGCATTCCTATACGCTGGCAATGCCACATCAGCAACGCTCAGGCAATGAGTATTGACAAGGCATGGATGAAGCGTATCAAAGAAGTGGTAGACTGGTGCCTGGACTATGATCTGAAGGTTATCATCAACACACACCATGACAAATGGCTGGAAGGACGACCTTTCCAACAATACAAAGAAGAGAATTGTCAGAAGTTGGCATTATTATGGTTTAATATCGCCAGCGAATTCGCTTCTTATGACTATCGCTTGGCTTTTGCTGGTACTAATGAGGTACATGTAAAAGACAACTGGGGCAAACCCACTGCAGAGAATCTGGATGTTCAGAATGCCTATAATCAGACATTTATAGATATTGTCCGCGCTACTGGCGGAAATAATGCGAAGCGTCACCTCATCGTACAAACTTACGTATGTAATCCAGATTTCGGTATCAACAACAATGAGTTTATCATCCCTACTGATATAGAAGGTAATGGCAATAACTTCATGAGTGTTGAGTTTCACTATTACAACCCATGGGACTATGCCGGCGAATGCAAGTATTATTTCTGGGGAGAGCCTTACAAACAGTATGGTGAGGTGTCTCCCAGCAATGAGAAATCGATGACTGATTTCTTTGACAAGGTCACCAACACCTGGGGAGCCAAAGATTTAGGCATCGTCATTGGAGAATGGGGCGTGACAGACCATTACAAGAGTGGGCAGATGGACATCATCCATGAGAATATGACCTACTATTGTACGACTTTCGTTGCAGAAGCTCGCAAACGTGGTTTCTCCACATTCATCTGGGACAACAACGCATTCGGCAGCGGAATGGAGAAATTCGGTATTTTCGACCGTGAGAGGGGTATGAAAATCAAGGCTGACTGGATTATAAAAGGAGTTATGCAAAAAAACAATTAATAATATATCATTATGAGACAAAACAATTGGAAAACAACTTGTTTGACTGTATGCGCCATTGTGCTGCCATCAGCCATACAATCTATGTCTGCTTCCAATACCACAGTTTCGCAAGTGGTGCAACAAGCAGCAAAAGTAACTGGTTCTGTGACAGATGGCAAGGAACCTATCATAGGAGCCAGTGTAAGGGTAAAAGGCGGTAGCCAAGGTACCATCACCGACATGGACGGTAACTTCAAGTTAGACGTGGCTATCGGCACCGAACTTGTCTTTTCTTATGTAGGATATAGGGAGGTGACCGTCAAGGCTTCCCACAATATGAAGATTGTGATGGAGGAAGAAAGTACCGCACTGAATGAGGTGGTAGTCACAGCCCTCGGTATCAAACGTGAGCGTAAGGCTCTCGGATACGGTGTTTCTGAGGTAAAAGGAGAAGAATTGACAAAGGCAAAAGAGACCAATGTCATCAACTCACTTTCTGGTAAGGTCGCCGGTCTTGTCGTACAAAACACTGCAGGCGGTGCTTCCGGCTCTACTCGTGTACTGCTTCGTGGTAATACGGAGATGACGGGTAACAACCAGCCGTTATATGTCATTGATGGCGTACCCTTGGACAACACGAACTTCGGAAGTGCAGGAGAGGCAGGCGGCTATGACCTGGGAGATGGCATTTCTGCCATTAACCCCGACGATATCGAGAACATGACCGTGTTGAAAGGACCGGCGGCGTCTGCTCTTTATGGCAGTCGCGCCTCGCATGGTGTCATTCTTATAACCACCAAGAAAGCTGAGAAAGACAGAATCAGCGTCGAATATAATGGTTCTTTTACTATTGACACGCAGCTGGCAAAATGGGATGATATTCAGCAGGTATATGGTATGGGCTATGGAGGAAAACTTCCCACATCAAGTACATCGGGCACCAACTCCAGTTGGGGTCCGAAAGCCGACGGTTTCATCTACAAGTACTTCGATGGCATAGAACGTGAATTCAAGATGTATCCCAACAATGCCGACGGATTCTTCCGCACAGGTTTCACCACTCAGAACTCAGCCATCCTATCTGTAAACTCAGGGAAGACCGGTGTTCGTTTCTCTGTTACCGACATGCGTAACCGTGACATTCTCCCTAACACAAGGATGAGCCGCGATAACTTCAACCTCCGTGTCACTACTTCCGCGGGACCTGTCGACTTCGATTTCACCGCCAACTACACACGCGAGGACGTAAAGAACCGCCCTGCCCTTGGTGATTCACAAAGTAATGTCGGAAAGAACCTCATGACACTGGCAGGCACCTATAACCAAGCATGGCTACAAACCTACCAGACGGATGATGGTGAGTATGCTAACTGGAATGGTAATGACCAGTATAACAAGAATCCATACTGGGACCTTTATAAAAACAAAAACACCACTGCCAAGGATGTCTTCCGTCTGACTGCCAAGGCTATTTGGAACGTCACTGACCATTTCAAACTTCAAGCTACAATTGGTACGGACATGAACTTCATGAAATTCGAGGATTACATTGCCAAGACAACCCCTGGCACTCCCGGCGGAAAACTGACCAACCAGTCGTTCAACAATAAGACGCTGAATGCAGAGCTGTTAGCCCTGTATAACAACCAGTTTGGTGACTTCGATATCAATGCCACATTAGGAGGCAATATCTTCAAGGTTAACAACCATACCACCACAAGCACTGGTATAAACCAGCAGATGAGCGATGTCATCAATATCATGAATTACCAGGAGCAGAACGTTCGTGAGGACATCTATAAGAAGCAGATCAACTCTATCTTCGGTAGTGCCAGTGTCGGTTACAAACACACCTATTACCTGGAGGCGACCTTACGTGGTGACAAATCATCAACATTACCTATTAGTAATAATATATATGTATATCCCTCCATATCCGGAAGTGTCGTCTTTTCTGAATTCATCAAAAACAAGAGCTTAATCAACTACGGTAAGATCCGCGCATCATGGGCGCAGGTAGGTAGTGATACAGATCCCTATCAACTGGCATTGAACTACGCCACGGGAAAATACAGTTATGCGGGTTATACGATTGGTATGATCAACAATAGTACACAACCGAACAAAGACCTGAAGCCGACACGCACCAATAGCTTTGAAATTGGATTGGAGATGAAATTCTTCCACGGACGACTCGGCTTGGACTTCACCTACTATAACCAATTGTCAAAAGACCAGATTATCGGTCTAGCATCAACGACAACGTCAGGATATTCTTACCGACTGATTAATGCCGGCGAGATTGAGAACAAAGGTGTTGAAGTCGCACTCAATGGACGTGTGTTGCAGATAAAGGATTTCGCATGGGACGCAGGTGTCAACTTCTCAAAGAACATCAACAAAGTGAAATCACTCGTTGAGGGTATGGACTATTTCGAACTAGCAAAAGCAACATGGTGTGGTGTCAGCGTGGGTGCGAAAGTTGGAGAGGATTATGGAGCAATCCGTGGTAAAGACTTCTTGCGTGCTCCCGACGGACAGGTGATTATCAATGCAGAGACTGGATTACCAGAAGTAGACCAGAAGATAAAGACTATCGGTAACTCCTCATGGGACTGGACAGGTGGTTTCTACTCTACCTTTACCTATAAGAATTTCCGTCTTTCTGCCGGTTTTGACGTGAAAGTTGGTGCCGACCTCTATTCCATGTCAATGAATTCAGCTTACAAGACCGGTAAGGCAATCCAGACACTGGAAGGTCGTGACGCTTGGTATGCCTCTGAGGAAGCCCGTGAGGCTGCTGGCATGACAGACGGGGAATGGCGCGCAGCTGGCAACTGCGAGGGATTCATCGCTCCAGGTGTTATCGCCAATGGTGACGGCACCTATCGTCCGAATGATGTGCCTGTGAACCCTGAGACCTACTGGAAAGCTATTGCCAACAATGTGCAGAGTCCTTTCGTCTACGACAATTCCTATATCAAGTGTCGTGAGATCACCTTTGGCTATACTTTCCCGGAGAAATTGCTGGGTAAGTTTGTCAAGAGCCTCAGCGTATCATTCGTAGCACGTAACCCGTTCATCATTTGGAAGAGGATTCCAAATATTGACCCTGACTCAGGATATAACACTTCTGGTCTAGGACTGGAGTATGGCTCACTACCCTCACGTCGTAGCTATGGTATAAACGTTAATATTAAGTTTTAAGTTGATAAGAAGATAATATATGAAAAAGATATTTTTTGCAGTACTTACAGCCGGTCTTTGCCTGACTTCCTGCAGCGACAGCTACATGGAAGAACTGAACACCGACGACTCAAAGGTGTCAAAGCTTGACCCCAACGCCCAGTTGACCACAGCCTTGCTGCAGACATACGGTGACTTCAGCCTGATGGACACCTATCGTAACTATATCACGGGATTCACACAGCATTTTGCCGGTGGCTGGAATGTCACAAACTATGCGGGTGCCGTACATTTCGAGGATGATATCTCACGCCGTATCTGGGACCGTTACTATGAAGTGTCTATCAAGAACCTCGTAGATGCCATCCACAACTCTGAAGATAGAACCAACTTGAATGCAGCCCTTCGCATCCATCGCGTCTTCCTCACCTCTGTTCTGGCAGACACTTACGGTGATGTTCCCTGTTCTGAAGCAGGTCTTGGCTTTATCGAAGGTATCGCTACACCCAAATACGACACTGTTGAAGAACTCTACGACTGGTTCTTTACCGAACTGGAAGCCTGCGAACAGCAACTCGGTACAGGCACGGACCGCATCACGGGCGACGTGACCAGTATGGGTGGCGAGGTAGCCAAGTGGAAGAAATATGCCAACTCCCTCCGCATGCGATATGCCATGCGTATCTCTGATGTCAACCCCACCAAGGCCCAGCAGGAGTTTGAGAAAGCTATGAACAATGCCAGTGGCTATATTGCCACAGCCGACGATGATGCCTATATTGTCTACTCAGACTCACCATATACCTTCTATGACGGTGCTACAGAGTACGACTTCCGTACCAATGCTTTGAGTGAGATCCTTTACGGACAGGATCCGTCTTCTCCAACATTCGTCAGCTCGACTTTGTTCTATCAGCTCCAGAATACCGGTGACCCTCGTCTCTATCGCATTTGCCGCCACTACTACAACATCAAGCGAAGTCAAATTAAACCCGACAAAGAGCAGAACATCGACCTGACAGACGAAGTATTGGCATACTTCGCCAACAGAGGGAAAGGCGAGGAACCCTGTAACCCCGGTGCCGCCTGGTATGACAACTGGATGGATGTTATCACGACTGCGGATATTCCGACACTGGCAAAATGGGCCGCCATGGATGCCAACGTCTACGACAACAGTGACTATCGTGCCCGTGCCACCCGCCCCTGCCTGAACATCGACTTCGAGATGCCGTCATGTCCTGGCATCCTGATAACATCAGCAGAGGTACAGTTCCTCCTGGCAGAGGCAAAGACCCTGGGATGGTCTGTAAGCGGAAATGCTGACAGCTATTATGAGGCTGGTGTTCGCGCATCAATGGAAATGCTCAACGATTACTACCTTACCTCCAACAAGATTACTGAAGACGAAATCAATCTTTTCATCCATAACAACCCTCTGGGCACCAACCCTAAGGAGACAATCAATACGCAGGCGTGGATTCTACACCTGATGAATCCCTCTGAGGCGTGGGCAAACATGCGCCGCTCTGACTATCCTACCGTGCTTGACAGAACACGTCTCGCCACATTCCCCAGCGATGGCTTTGTCTATGATGACCCCGACCTTTCCATGCCAACGCGTCTGAAATATCCTGAACTGGAAGACCAGTACAACAATATCCATTACAATGAAGCTATTGAACGCATGGGGGGTAAAGACAACTGGCATAAACACCTTTGGTGGGACACCGGTGATTTGCATGTACAGCCCACCTTCACTCCTCCTTTCGGTAAGGGTTATGTCAACTAAGATAATTAACGGATAAAAGCATAAGAACAATATGAATAAGAATATGAAACAATACCAGCACAAGGGATGGAAAGTTATGACCATGTTTCTTGCCATGTGTCTCGCTGTGGCAGGTGCTACTGCCTTATCAGCATGCTCTTCCAACGACGACCCCTACTTCACCGTTACGGAGAACGACGATCCCCGTATCCTGAATACTGACTTGAGTGACAAAACGCTGGACCGCAAGACCAAGTTGAACATTGAGATCAAGGTCACCCCTATCCAATATACTACTGTGACATGGCTGCTGAATGATGTCCTGATCGCAGAAGGTACCGTCATCGACCAGACACTGCCTGTAGGTGATCATGTACTAAAGATAGTAGCAACCACTACCAAAGGAAAAACCACCTCACGTACCATTCATGTCAAAGTAACACCGGCAGAAGGTGACCCGGAGTTGGCAAGCGATCCCAAATCACGATGGCTCACCATAGGAACCACAAAGACGATTGACTGCATCAATACGACCAGTGTGACAAGAGTTATCATAGGCGAGACGGAAGCTTCTAACGTCTCTTTTGCCAATGACAAACTCACCTTCACCGTGCCTGACATGCCCGAGGGAGAATACATGGTAACGATAGTGAATGCAAACGGCGAGAGCTTTGGATGCGGACTGTTCACTGTAAGTAATGACACGTATCCTGATCCAGGTGTCAAAGAGACCGTACTCTGGGAAGGTAGCGTAGACATCAACTGGGGTGATGCCAATGTGAAGATCACTCCTGAGGAGATGGCTAACGTTCCTGTAGGCGCTACAATTCGTCTGGAGTATGAGATGATCGATGCGGAATACCACGCCATGCGTATCACTACTCCATGGTGGGGCGACACGTCAGCCGACGACTTGGTCAATCAGTTCGATATCACGGCTGACACTCCCAACCCCTTTGAGTTCACCTATACGGAGGCTTGCAAGGCACTGGTAGACGAGCGTGATGGCATGCTTATCGTGGGCTTTGGCTATAAAGTGACCAAGGTGGTCGCTGTAGAGGGTGTTGCACCTGCTGAGACATCTCTGTGGGAAGGGGGCGTAGACATCAACTGGGGTGATGCCAATGTGAAGATCACCCCTGAGGAGATGGCTAACGTTCCTGTAGGCGCCACCGTCTGTCTGTACTTCGATATCATCGATGCGGAATACCACGCCATGCGTATCACTACCCCATGGTGGGGCGACACGCCAGCCGACGACTTGGTCAATCAGTTCGATGTCACTGCTGACACTCCCAATCCTTTTGAGTTCACCTATACGGAGGCTTGCAAGACACTAGTAGACGAGCGTGATGGCATGCTTATCGTGGGCTTTGGCTATAAACTGAAGCAAGTCACGTTCAAAGAATAGAAATCTTCCTTATAAGATAATCATGAAAAGGAACCGGTCTGTCATAGTCCGGTTCCTTTATCTTTCTGCATTTTTTTCATTTTCCAGAACTCTGTTTCACAATTATTTCGTAATTTTGCACCAAAATTTGAATGAGTAGTATTTATGGAGAAGAAATTACGACTTGGCTCACTTTGTGTGCAGGCTGGTTACAAAGCGAAGAACGGAGAACCTATCGAGTTGCCGATCATTCAGAGTACGACGTTTAAGTATGATGACTCTGACGAGATGGCACAGTTGTTTGACCTGAAGAAGGAGGGGTATTTCTATACCCGTCTGCAGAACCCCACCAACGACGCGGTGGCTGCTAAGATAGCGGCACTGGAGGGTGGTGTCGGCGCAGTGCTGACTTCCTCGGGACAGGCTGCCAACTTCTACGCTCTGTTTAATATCTGTGAGGCAGGCGACCATTTCGTGACTTCCAACGAGATCTACGGTGGTACCTTCAACCTCTTCGGTGTGACACTTAAGAAACTGGGCATCGAGTGTACGTTCGTCTCCCCTGAGGCGAGTGACGAGGAGATACAGGCTGCCTTCCGTCCGAATACCAAGGCGATGTTCGGAGAGACCATCACCAACCCCGGTTGTGCCGTGCTGGACATCGAGCGCTTCGCACGCATCGCCCATCAGAACGGCGTGCCCCTGATTATCGACAACACGTTTGCGACACCTATCAACTGCCGTCCCTTCGAATGGGGTGCTGACATCGTGACGCACTCCACCACGAAATACATGGACGGCTTCGCCACACAGGTGGGGGGTGCCGTGGTGGACAGCGGTAACTTCGACTGGATGAAATATGCGGAGAAATTCCCAGGTCTGTGTACTCCTGACGAGTCGTACCACGGACTGACCTACGTGAAGGCGTTCGGCAAGATGGGCTATACCACCAAACTGGTGGCGCAGCTGATGCGTGACCTGGGCAGCATCCCTGCTCCCCAGAACTCCTTCCTTCTGAACATCGGACTGCAGACACTGCACCTGCGCATGGCACAGCACTGCAAGAACGCCCAGCGTGTCGCTGAGTTCCTGCACGACTGTCCGAAGGTAGCGTGGGTACACTACTGCGGACTGAAGGACGACCAGTACTATGAGCTCGGACAGAAATACCTGCCGAACGGCTCATGCGGTGTCATCGCCTTCGGACTGAAGGGTGACCGTGAGACTGCCATCAAGTGGATGGACTCGCTGCAGATGATCAATATCGTGACGCATGTCGCCGATGCCCGCACCTGTGTGCTGCATCCTGCCAGTCATACCCACCGCCAGCTCAGCGACGAGCAGTTGCGCGAGGCTGGCGTGGCTCCCGACCTGATCCGCCTGTCGGTAGGCATCGAGGACGTGGAGGATATCCTCGACGACATCAAGCAGGCACTGGACAAGATTTAATCATTATCAACCATCTTAATAAGTAAAGAAGTATGTTTCACATTTACAAAGGCTACGAACTTGTGGATGCGTACCACAAGATGCGTATGGGCAGGCGCTTCCATCCGAGTGGCGCCTTTAAGAAAACAACACAGGCAATCGTCGTACTCATCGTGACGCTGTTCCTCTGGAACATGCCGTCGGAGTGGTTCGGCATTGAGGGACTGACCACCGTACAACAGCGTATCATCGCCATCTTCGCCTTCGCCACCCTGATGTGGATCCTGGAGGTCGTCTCCTCATGGGCTACCTCCGTGGCGATTATCGGACTGATGCTGCTCTTCACCTCGGACAGTGGTGTCAAATGGATGTGTGACCCTGACGAGGTGGGCACCCTGCTGTCTTACAAATCGGTGATGGCGACCTTCGCCGACCCGGTCATCATGCTGTTCATCGGTGGTTTCATCCTTGCCATCGCAGCGACGAAGACGGGACTGGACGCACAACTGGCAAAGGTGCTGCTCAAACCCTTCGGCAACAAGAGTGACAACGTGCTGCTGGGCTTTATCCTCATCACGGGTCTGTTCTCGATGTTCGTGTCGAACACGGCGACGGCGGCGATGATGCTGACCTTCCTGACACCGGTGTTCCGCCAACTGCCTCCCGAGGGTAAGGGACGTATCGCCATGGCACTGTCTATCCCCGTTGCCGCCAACCTCGGGGGTATGGGAACACCCATCGGCACACCTCCCAACACCATCGCCCTGAAATACCTCAACGACCCGGAGGGTCTGAACATGCAACTGGGCTTCGGCGAGTGGATGATGTTCATGACTCCATTGGTCATCATCCTCCTGTTCCTGGGATGGTACCTGCTGAAGACCCTCTTCCCCTTCAGCCAGAAAACGGTAGAACTGGAGATCGAGGGGGAGATGAAGAAAGACAAGCATACCTATATCGTCATCGTGACGTTCTTCCTGACGGTGGCTCTCTGGCTGCTGGATGCCGTGACAGGCATCAACTCATACACCGTCGCCCTAGTACCGTTCATGGTGTTCGCCCTGACGGGTGTCATCAACAAGCGCGACCTGGAGCAGATCAACTGGAGTGTCATCTGGATGGTGGCTGGCGGTTTCGCACTGGGCTACGGACTGAACGCCTCCGGACTTGCAGCCAATGCGGTGAAGAGCATTCCCTTCGGTGAGTTCTCTCCCCTGCTCATCCTGTTGCTGTCGGGACTGATCTGCTATCTCCTCTCCAACTTCATCAGCAACTCAGCGACGGCGGCACTGCTGATGCCTATCCTTGCCGTCGTCTGTGCCGCCATGGGTGACAAGCTGGATGCCATCGGCGGTACACCGACCGTCCTGATCGGTGTTGCCATAGCTGCCTCCAGTGCCATGGTACTGCCCATCTCCACCCCACCGAACGCCCTTGCCTATGCCACCAACCTGGTACAGCAGAAGGATATGTCGAAGATCGGACTCATCATGGGTATCATCAGCATGGCAATGGGTTACATCCTGCTCTATTTCCTGGGAACATTACATGTGCTATAACCCGAAAATTAACAAATTGTAAACTTTAAGCGAAAATAATAGGGAATTTTCTTGGAAGTTTCAAGAAAATTCCCTATTTTTGCATTACCAATATAACAAAATGTAAGTTTAACGATAAAAACCTTAAAGCTATGAACGTTGAGAAAATCATGCAAGACCTGGAGAAGAAGCATCCGGGAGAAGTAGAGTACTTACAGGCTGTACGTGAAGTACTGGAGTCTATCAAAGACGTATATAACCAGCATCCTGAGTTTGAGAAGGCAAAAATCGTGGAGCGCATCGTGGAACCGGAGCGCATCATCACCTTCCGTGTGCCCTGGGTCGACGACAAGGGCGAGGTACAGGTGAACATCGGCTACCGTGTGCAGTTCAACAGTGCCATCGGTCCGTACAAGGGCGGTCTGCGCTTCCATGCCTCCGTGAACCTGAGCATCCTGAAGTTCCTCGGTTTCGAGCAGACCTTCAAGAATGCGCTGACGACCCTGCCGATGGGTGGTGGCAAGGGTGGCAGTGACTTCTCGCCACGTGGCAAGAGCGATGCGGAGATCATGCGCTTCTGCCAGGCTTTCATGTGTGAGCTGTATAAGGTCATCGGTCCCGATGTCGACGTACCTGCCGGTGATATCGGTGTCGGCGGTCGTGAGATAGGCTACCTCTTCGGTATGTATAAGAAACTGACCAGTCAGTTCCATGGCGCTACCCTGACGGGCAAGGGTCTGGAATGGGGCGGCAGCATCCTGCGCCCAGAGGCTACGGGCTATGGTGCCCTGTATTTCGTCCATCAGATGATGGAGACCCACGGACTGGACATCAAGGGCAAGACCGTCGCCCTCTCTGGTTTCGGCAATGTGGCATGGGGTGCCGCCAAGAAGGCTACCGAGCTGGGGGCAAAGGTCATCACCATCAGTGGTCCTGACGGCTATATCTACGACCCTGCCGGTCTCGACGACGAGAAGATAGCGTACCTGCTGGAGCTGCGTGCCTCAGGCAATGACATCTGCCAGCCGTATGCCGACGAGTTCCCGGGCAGCCAGTTCTTCGAGGGTAAGAAACCATGGGAGCAGAAAGCGGACATCTACCTGCCTTGTGCTACGCAGAACGAGCTGAACGGTGACGATGCCGACAAGATTCTTGCCAACAAGCCGCTGTGTGTCGCTGAGGTCAGCAACATGGGATGCACGGCTGATGCCGTCAATAAGTTCATCGCTGCCGGTCAGCTCTTCGCTCCGGGCAAGGCTGTCAATGCGGGTGGTGTCGCCACCTCCGGTCTGGAGATGACGCAGAACTCGATGCGTATCGCCTGGACGGGTGAGGAAGTAGACCAGAAACTGCACCAGATCATGTCGGGCATCCACGACCAGTGTGTAAAATACGGTAAAGAGGGCAACTATGTCAACTACGTGAAAGGTGCCAACGTGGCAGGCTTCATGAAGGTGGCAAAGGCTATGCTCGCACAGGGTATCGTATAGACTTTAAGGAGGCGGCACCTCCAGCCTTTGAAGGTGCCGCCTCCGAGGGTCGAAGCCCCGACCTCCTGCCCCCGAAGGCGGCACCTTCGCAGGCAGGAGGCCGGGGCTTCGTCTGTCCTATTGGTTATTTGCGTCTGGTGACGATGGTGATTTCGTGGCTACCGGCATCAACATCACGGTTGTTGACGGTGGCACCGACCTGTATCTTTGCCACACCATCCTTCAGCTTCTTGTCGGCAAGGATGGTGGCGGTATAGCGCACGCCATTGTTGGGGGCGATGCTCTCCACACGGAGGTTGGGAGAGATATGCAGGTTCTTATTACCCGTCACATCATTGACCATCGGCTGCACGTCATAGAGGGTATGACGGGTGTAGTTCATGATCTCGAAGGATATCTGACACTGCTCCCCTGCCTTCAGGATACCGTCATGGTCCTGATCGACGAAGCGCGCATTGCGGATGATGATGCGCTCGGGACGGTCAGCGGGTGTCTTAGCGGCACCGATATGGATGGTCTTCTCTGGAGCATCGGTCTGTGTCTTCACCTTCTCTCCCTTCGGTCCCTCAATACCGATGTCAATACGGTCGTCACCACTATGGGTGGCATCGAAGCCGCTGTCGTCAGACGACTGGGTGCTACGGCGGTATTTATAGTCGTCGTCATCATAGTCATCGTTGCGGTCATACTGGCGCTGACGCTGCTCCATGCGACGGTGGTAGCCCTCTATCTCCTCCTGCCGCTTCTGGTCGGCGGCGGCACCGATGGCAGCACCCACGGCAGCACCTCCCGCCATACCGACAATCGTACCGATGTCACTGCCACGCCAGCCACCGGAGATACCACCGATGGCAGAGCCGAGGACGGCACCGATAGTACCACCTGCATAGGCGCCCGTTCCTGTGTAGGTTCCGCAGCTGCTCATCATGAGAGCAGCACCAATAACGCATATTCCGATCTTCTTCATATCGCTCTCTGTTTTAATGTTCACGATGCAAAGATACGGATTTTCCTCAAAACGGCAAGGGGTATTTCCCGAAAATCGCTTAGGGGATTCCCTATTGGGGGTTGAGAGGTGAGAGTTGAGAGTATAAAAAAGGGGCGACATCACGTCGCCCCCGCCATCATCTATTATATATATCCTTTTCCTCAGAGTTGTATGGGGATGATGGCTATCTCTTACGCCTGACATACACCTTCTTGCCATTGATGATATAGACACCGTCTGACAAGCCGTCGAGCGTGGTGGCACCACGACGTACCAGCACACCACCAAGTGTGTAGACGTTCACAGGCTTGACTGTCGTTACCACCTTTCTGATACCGTCAGCTACCTTCTTCGTGAGCTGGACGGTAATCTCACCGTCTGCCGTGGCACCATAGGTCAGCAGATAGACGGCTGTCGTCGTCAACTCGATGGCGAGCACATCCTTTCCTTCAATATTCTCCGTCACCGGAGTGATGGGATTACCCTCCGCATCATAGAAGTCCATGCTCACCGTCTCACCGGTGATGTCCCAGTAGATGACATCACCCACGGCACCGGTATAGCTGAAGCCCTGCATCTGACCGCCCTTAGGAGCGTCCTTGGTGCTGGTATCACCATCGGTGAGCGCCTCAAACAACGGGGTCACCGTGAATGTCATGTTCTCCAGGGTATGCACGACAGCCTCGGAGCCTACCCCACCGTCGTTGAACACCTGGATGCCCACGGTGATGGTCTCGGTGGTCTTCACCGTTTTCGTCGTAGCGTCGAAGGTGTATTCCTCAGAGATGGTGCGTGGCTTCACACCATCCATCGGGATGACGATGTCGCTCTTGTCGACACTCTCCGCCGGATCGATGGTGATACGCTGGCGTGGCTCGTCATTGAACCAGTAGTCGATAGCAATGAGTTTGCCGTCGCCCTGAATCGTTTCTTTGAGGAAATGGTGCGATGAGGTAGCTGACACATGACCAACCTTGTCAATTACCTGATAGGTCAACTCATGCGGTCCTTCACTTAAGGCAGACGCGTCAACATCGAAACTGATAATTCCGTCAACAGGTGCATCAACCTCCACCATATTAGCCACATCACGATCAATCCAATACCGATACTTCGAGAGTCCGTTCTCTGCCATCGACAAAGGTTCTGGAACCAAGAAGTTCTTCACAATGATACTGCTGGCATGTCCATTGGCATCCAACACACGGAATGCAATGTTATGCAAGCCCGGAGACAAGGCACTGAAATCAATATCCAGGTCAATGATACCGCTGGCTGCCACCTCACCGCTTACCTTATGCTCGAAATCATGGTCTACCCAGTACTCGTAGGTCTTCAGAACATTCTCTTCCAATGAGGAAGGATTGGGAACCAGGAAGTTCTTCACGATAATACTGCTGGCATGTCCATTGGCATCCAACACACGGAATGCAATGTTATGCAAGCCCGGAGACAAGGCACTGAAATCAATATTCAGGTCAATAATACCGCTGGCTGCCACATCACCGCTTACCTTATGCTCGAAATCATGGTCTACCCAGTACTCATAGGTCTTCAGAACATTCTCTTCCAATGAGGAAGGATTGGGAACCAGGAAGTTCTTCACGATAATGCTGCTGGCATGTCCATTGGCATCCAACACACGGAATGCAATGTTATGCAAGCCCGGAGACAAGGCACTGAAATCAATATTCAGGTCAATGATACCGCTGGCTGCCACATCACCGCTTACCTTATGCTCGAAATCATGGTCTACCCAGTACTCGTAGGTCTTCAGAACATTCTCTTCCAATGAAGAAGGCTGTGGCACCAGGATGTTCTTAACAAGTACAGGCGACCATCTGCCGTCACTCGTTCCCACATGGTAAGCCATAACATGCAAGCCTGGTTGCAGCGTCCCTACATCAAGTTGCTGCACCCAGTTTCCATCCGTTATGGATATGGGAGTGCGGCTGTCGTATGCATAGTCAAACCAGTATTCGCACTTGTTGACAGTCACCTGTGCTGTCATCAAGAGGCACCAGCATGACAAAAGCATAGTCATACCTATGGGAATCACACGTTTTTTCATAAGCAATAGATATGGTTGTTGCTTACTCAGTAACAGGACGTGCCACTGCCTTGATATTCACTTTCAGCTTTCCATCCGCAGATGTCTTACTGTCAATAGTACTACTGATGATGCGTGGGGTGGATGGAATCTTATCCCAACCGTAAGTACCGCCATGCAATCCAACCACTGTGCCATCATTGCCCATATACGTATCGGCAATCGTGAATGAACGAGGCTCCGTTCCCTTCAGGTAGTCCAAATTGTTCTGCTCGTCACCAAACAAAGTCGCCCAATTCGTGTAGTCATAATAGCAATTAGCATAAGTACCACTTCTCTCGATAAAGCTTTGAGCACCGATACAATTGTAGCACACGCCACCAGCTGTGATAAAACGATTAATAACAGTATTGGTGTAATACCATGGACCATGGTAGTAATCAGAATAATATGCAGTTCCTGCGGTAAGAATACAGTGGTCCACCATAATACCGCTCTCTGTGTTAAAACCTCTGCCGATTTCTCCGTTGATATAGCAATTCTGTATCATCAGTCCTGTAACTTTGGCTGTATTTTCCTGAGTAACATTACCGGAAATGTAACATTGACGAAGGATAACCTGAGACGACTCTGCCCGGAAAACAATGCTGTTAAAGCGACATTTCACGACCTTCAGATTATTGAGGGCTGTAGTACCACCTGCGTTGATATCACCATTAACCCACACGCCTTCAATACCGAAGCCGTCCACTAAGTTTGCCTCATTCTGCAAGGTCAGCGTACCTTCTATTTTTGTCAGTTTTACACCTGTGGCGGCATCATCCTCAAAGCCTGAACCATATATCTTGACAGCTTTATCAACGGCACCGGGGTTGTTAAATACACCAGACGACAGGGTAATAATATCATTAGCCGCTGCCTCTGCTATGGCAGTCTTTAAACCGTCATTACCATAGAACACCTTGGTTGCTGTTCCACTCTGCAAGGTTGCAGTCAACTGTTCTGTAACTTGTGCATAGCCCACCGTTGAAGTGGCTAATGCGATGATGGAAAGGAATAGTTTTTTCATAATCGTAAGTTTTATATGTGAATAATTTGGTTTTTTGCCGTAAGGCAGGAAGATGGCAACTCTTCAACATCACAAAGATACTGATTATTCTCATAGGGGACTTCCCGTATTCACAAAACGTGTTCTCATTTTCACAAAATCTGCATTTTGGGCTATCGGCAAAAACTTTTCCACGGAAAAAGTTGCATATATCGTAAATAAGGTTTATTTTTGCCAGTGATATGCTATATAACCTGATCACATCCTTGCCATTGATGACGTGTGCCCTCTTCTCGGTACTCATTGCCCTCGAGTGGAACAATACCCAACTAAGGGAACAGCGCACCTTGCTGGTATTCATGGTGACGGCAACGGTACTCTATGCAGGGCATTATATGTTCTTCAACCATGCCGTACACCTGGCACCGCTGATGGACACCATCTACGTCACCACCAACCTCTCCGTCTATCCTCTATACCTTATTTATATTATAAGGCTCACCACGACATGGAAACGGACATGGCTGTGGCTGCTGCTGCCTGCCGCACTGGCTCTCGTCACCAACGGCACCCTGTATGCGGTGATGGATGACACGCAGGCGCAACAGTTCATCGACCATTACCTGTATCATAACGAGATAGACCAGCTGAGCGGGCTGCCCTTGTGGCATGCGCGGTTCCAGAATGTCTGCAAATGTGTCTTTGTGGTGCAGGTGATCGCCACTGCCGTCGTGGGCACACGCCATATACGACCGTACGACCATGCCATTGAACGTTTCTACGCCGACACCGACGACAAGTCGATGCGCAACATCCAGTCTATCCTTTACCTGGTACTGGCGGCTTGCCTGATGGCTACCATCTCCATCCTGGTTGGTCGTAACCGCTTCACCGATGTCTGCTGGTTGCTTGCCATCCCGTCTGTCTCCTTCTCGGTACTGCTCTTCGCCATCGGCTTCCTGGGACTGCACCGCCACTTCTCCATCGTCGACCTGGAGCGTGACATGGAAGCCATCAGACAGGTGGAGAAGGTCAGTGAACCGGTTGCCATATCACTCGCTGAGCGCATCAAGGAGACGGTGATGAAGGAGAAGATATACTTACAACCTAACCTGAAACTGGAGGACCTGGCGAAGATGATGAATACCAACCGTACGTATATCTATCAGGCAATCAACCAACAGATGGGAACCTCGTTCAACGAGTTCATCAACCGCCAGCGCATCGCACATGCCGAACAGATGATGAAGGCACACCCTGACATGCAGATACACGACATCGCCATCCGCTCAGGCTTCGCCTCCATCAGCTCTTTCTATCGGAATTTAAAGAAATTCCAGAGTAAATAAGGACATAAAAAATGGGGCGTTGCCATGCGGCAACACCCCACTCTATCTAATTCTAAAGATTTACTCTGCTTTTGCCTCTTCAGCAGCAGGTGCCTCAGCAGCCTCCTCAGCCTTTGGAGCCTCCTCTACGGGAGCTTCCTCTGCCTTTGGAGCCTCCTCTGCAGGAGCCTCAGCCTTAGCAGCAGATGACTTGCGTGAACGACGAGTCTTCTTAGCCTCTGCCTTTGGAGTCTTCAGCATGTTCTCATCGAAGTCTACCAACTCGATGAATGCCATGTCAGCACCGTCACCCAGACGAGAACCCAGCTTGATAATGCGGGTGTAGCCACCAGGACGGTCACCTACCTTCTGTGCAATAACCCCGAAGAGCTCTTTCAGAGCCTCCTTGTTCTGCAGGTAGCTGAATACTACACGACGTGAATTGGTACTATCGTCTTTTGAGCGTGTGATCAGTGGCTCAACATACTTCTTGAGTGCCTTTGCCATGTTGGCAAGCATAGCGTGACGGTGATCAGCAGTACGGCCCAGATGATTGAATTTCTTTCCGTGTCTCATTTTTCGTTTTTCTTAAGCGGACAAATTCTCAATTGTCAATTCAACATTGTCAATCAGAACTACTCCTTGTCTAATTTATACTTTGTAATATCGGTTCCAAACGACAGATTCAGACTCTCGAGCAAATCATCAAGCTCAGTGAGCGATTTCTTACCGAAATTACGGAACTTCAAGAGGTCGGTCTTGTTGTACTGTACGAGATCACCAAGGGTCTCTACATCGGCTGCCTTCAGACAGTTGAGGGCACGAACAGAGAGGTTCATGTCAACCAACTTGGTCTTGAGCAACTGACGCATGTGCAGTACCTCCTCATCAAACTCCTGGTTGCCCTCGCTTTCAGTGTTCTCGAGGGTGATCTTCTCGTCAGAGAAGAGCATGAAGTGATAGATAAGGATCTTGGCGGCTTCCTTCAGCGCGTCCTTCGGGTGAATGGAACCATCCGTCGTAATCTCCAGTACCAGCTTGTCGTAGTCGGTCTTCTGCTCAACACGATACGGCTCTACTGAGTATTTCACATTACGAATCGGGGTGTAGATGGAGTCGATTGCTAATACATTGACATCGGTGCAGAACTCACGGTTCTCGTCTGCGGGAACGTAGCCACGACCTTTGTTAATGGTAATATCAATCTGCATCGAAGCTTTGGAATCTAAATGACAAATCACCAAATCGGGATTTAACACTTCAAATCCAGTCAGATACTTGCCTATATCACCGGCTTTAATCATGTTGGTCACGTCTTCCTTTACACCAGGTACTGATGAGAACTCATGCTCAACACCACTGATACGGATCGTGTTGATAGCATAACCCTCAAGTGATGAAAGAAGAATGCGGCGGAGGGCGTTACCAATGGTCACACCGAAACCGGGCTCAAGAGGACGAAATTCGAACTTGCCGAACTTGTCATCAGCCTCCAACATTACGACTTTATCAGGTTTTTGAAATGCTAATATCGCCATTAATTTAATGATTATTTAGAGTACAACTCAACGATTAACTGCTCCTGCTCTTGGTCTGATCGTCCCACTCAATCCAAGGATACTTGCTGTGGTTGAAACCTGCAAGCGCTGCCTCGATAACCTCCAATGACTTTGACTTCTCACGTACAGCGACAATCATGCCAGGCTTAACGGAGAAAGAGGGAATGTTAACAACAGCACCGTCGACAGTAATGTGCTTGTGACCAACCAACTGACGGGCGGCAGCACGTGTGGGAGCAACACCCATACGGAACACTACATTGTCGAGACGGCTCTCCAAGTTCTGAAGCAATACCTCACCGGTAATACCCTCTGCCTTGGCTGCCTTTTCAAACATATTACGGAACTGGCGCTCAAGAACACCATAGGTGTACTTGGCTTTCTGCTTCTCTGCCAGCATGACTGCATACTCCGACATCTTACGACGACGGTTATTGCCATGCTGTCCCGGGGGGAAGTTCCTACGGGACAAAACTTTGTCTGCGCCGAAAATGGGATCACCAAATCGACGTGCAATTTTTGATTTCGGTCCAATATATCTTGCCATAATTCTAAAAAATAATTTCTGAGTATTCTAAGTATTCCGAATATTCTGATAAAAAACTAAACTCTACGACGCTTTGGAGGACGACATCCGTTGTGTGGCAGTGGTGTAGCATCGATAATCTCGATAACCTCAATACCTGCGCCATGCACGGCACGGATAGCTGACTCACGACCGTTACCGGGACCCTTCACATAAGCCTTTACCTTGCGAAGACCAAGGTCGAAAGCAACTTTTGCGCAATCCTCTGCTGCCATCTGAGCAGCATATGGCGTGTTCTTCTTAGAACCACGGAAACCCATCTTACCGGCTGAAGACCAAGAGATAACCTGACCCTCGTCATTTGCCAAAGTAACGATAATATTATTGAAAGAACTGTGTACGTGAAGCTGACCTAAGGCATTTACCTTCACGTTTCTCTTCTTTGAAGTGACTGTTTTCTTTGCCATAATCTTTAAACTCTAAACTATAAACGTTAAACTTAAAAATTACTTCGTGGCCTTCTTCTTGTTTGCAACAGTCTTCTTCTTACCCTTACGTGTACGGGCATTGTTCTTGGTGCTCTGACCACGAACGGGAAGACCGTGGCGATGACGTACACCACGATAGCAACCAATATCCATCAGTCGCTTGATATTCAACTGGATCTCACTGCGGAGATCACCTTCTACCTTGAATTCAGCGCCGATAATTTCACGGATCTTAGCTGCCTGATCGTCACTCCATTCACTGACTTTCAGGTCACGACTCACGCCGGCCTTGTCCAAAATCTTTGCTGAACTACTTCGACCAATACCATAGATATAGGTCAATGCGATTTCGCCACGCTTCTCCTGGGGCAAATCT
>OMWH01000015.1 GCA_900314755.1 uncultured Prevotellaceae bacterium
TAGTCAATTCAAATCGTCACCGTCAATTTTCTGCTCTAAAACTCTATATTTAAGTAATTTACAAACATCTCCGCTATTTTTTAGTGGACACTAGTGATATTTTAAAATAAATATAGCCCCCCTATAAGGGGGGCTATTAAAGTTTTTTTAAAAAAAATAAAAAACAACACGCGCGCGAGCGGCACCGTCCGTTAGAAGAACAGGGTGCGCTCTATCCAGTAGATGAGAATACCACAGAGATAACCTACGAAGGCGATCCATGAGATATGCTTCAGGTACCATCCGAAGGTGATCTTTTCCAAGCCCATGACGACGACACCGGCAGCAGAGCCGATAATCAGCATGGAGCCACCGACACCGGCACAGTAGGCGAGCAACTGCCAGAAGATGCCGTCGACAGCCATAGGGCCAGCCTCGGCAACAGGGTACATACCCATACACCCGGCAACGAGGGGTACGTTGTCGACGATGGACGAGAGTACACCGATGATACCGTTGATGAGGTAGTAGTTACCGGAGAATGCCTCGTTAAGTCCCTCACCCATAGCTGTCAGCACCCCAATCTCCTGCAGGACGGCGACAGCCATCAGGATACCGAGGAAGAACATGATGGTGGAGAGGTCTATCTTGGACATGATATCACTTACACGCTTTGCCATTGTGTCATCCTCGTCGGTGCCGTAGTGGAAGATCTCCGTGGTGGTCCACAGAATACCCAGCACGAGCAGGATGCCCATGAACGGAGGCAGGTGGGTGATGGTCTTGAAGATGGGGACGAAGATGAGACCGCCGACACCCAGCCAGAAGATGATGTCACGCTGCATCTTGGTAAACTGGCTTGCCGTTGATTTCGGCAGGTTCTGCTCCTTGTCGAACTTCCCTTTCAACTGCAGGCTGATGATGGCGGCGGGAATCAGCATGGATACCAGTGAGGGGATGAATATCTCTGTGAGTACCCCCTGTGTGGTGATAACTCCCTTGATCCACAGCATGATGGTGGTCACGTCGCCAATCGGGGAGAATGCTCCGCCGGAGTTGGCGGAGATGATGATGAGTGCCGCATAAAGCATACGCTCACTTCGTGACTGTACCAGTTTGCGAAGCACCATGATCATCACGATGGACGTGGTGAGGTTGTCGAGGATGGCAGACAGGAAGAAGGTCATGAAGGCGACACGCCACAGCAGTTTACGCTTGGAGCGGGTCTTCAGGGCGTCACGGACGAAGTTGAAACCACCATTGGAGTCGACAATCTCCACAATCGTCATGGCACCCATCAGGAAGAACAGGGTGCCTGCGGCGTCACCTAAATGGTGCTCGATGACCTCCGCGATATGGTGGACTACCTCGCTGCCTGCGATGTTGGGGTAGAACGAGCCGGGGTTCATCATCAGCAACGTCCAGCAGACCACGCACATCAGCAGGGCAATAGCTGCCTTGTTGACTCTTGTCAGACTCTCGAGGGCAATGCACGCATAACCTATCACGAAAGCGACGATAATGAGAATAGATAATGTTGTCATAGTACTTTATTTGTTTTCAGATTAGTCAAACATCGTGCAAAGTTAGTCATAATTCTTGGTTCAGACAAATATCTGCGTAAAAAAGATTTTTTTTCAGAAAAAAGTGACGCAAAGATGCACTTAACATCGTGAAGCTCGGCAAGAATGGCGAGGCTGTCTGGTATAACATGAGCGGTCAGCGTGTTGACAATCCCGGCAAGGGTGTCTTCATCCAGAATGGTAAGAAGGTTGTCGTTAAGTGAAAACCTTAAAAGCATAGCCCTGCTCCTGTAGCCATTCAATGGCGAGGGGCAGGGCAGTTTTTAGTTTGTCTATTGACTTGAGGGAGTCGTGGAAGGTGATGATGCTCCCATTGCGCGCATAGCGCTTCACGTTGTTGAGCACATCCTCTGCCGTCATCCATTTGGAATAGTCACGTGTCACGAGGTCCCACATGACAATGCGGAATTTCCTGCTCAGCCATGCATATTGTTCCAGACGCATCCATCCATGAGGGGGGCGTACCAGGTCAGTATGCAGATAGGCATTGGCTTTCTCCACGTTATAGCTGTATTCGCGGATGCTATGACGGAACCCGCTGATATGGTTATGGGTGTGGTTGCCAATGCGGTGTCCCTCGTCAACCACCCGTTGGTGTAGTTCCGGGTATTTTCGCACGTTATCGCCGACCATGAAGAACGTCGCCTTGATGCCATAATGCTTCAAGGTGTCGAGGATAAAGGGGGTGGCTTCGGGGATGGGACCGTCATCGAAGGTCAGGTATACAGCCTTCTCATGACGATCCATTCTCCACGTTGCCCTGGGATATAACCAGCGCAACCATATAGCTGGTTGCTCGATAAACATATACTTAGTTTTCTGCTCCTAACCGCCCGCCTTTTGCCTGGAAGGCATCCAGCATCTTGCTGAGCACAGCCTCCTTCTTGCTGCCCCACTGCTCGTCGATGGTAGAACCGAGTTGCAGCAGTTGGTTGAGGATGTAGATGTGCATGTAGCAACTGTCCTCAGAGAGGGCGAACTGCTGGCTGTCCAGGTTGACATACCAGGTGACATACTGTGTGGAGTTCTTCCACAACTGGTCAATCAGATTCATCGCCTCTTTGTTGTTCCCCATGGCAGCCCATGCACGAGCCATGTCAAGGGAGCCAGAGGTGTAGCTGTGCGGGATATTATAGGCAGGAAGCACCTTCTCCGTATAACGTAGTACCTCTGCGGCTTTCTTGTCATCACCCTCACTGACGAGTTGCGTGGCGAGACGTGCCATGATGCGGCGGTGGGTGTAGCACATGCGCATCACTGTCTCATCGAGGTAGACACCCTTTGTGCTGGCTCCGCCAAACTTGAAGCGGTGCATCACATTATCATAGGTACGCTTGGTATCGAAATTCTTGGCTCCCTCCTTGTTCGTGGTGAACGGAGTGATGCGGTAGACAAGACCTTCGGTAATGGTGTTGTCACCCAGGTTGATGTAGTTCTCATCACCTACTGAGACAGCCACGTAGATGGGACGCTCCCAGTTACACTGCGAGAGCATTTCGAGAATCATCAGGTCGCCTTTGTAGAGGGCACTCTTACCTTTCAGGGAGATGGTCATGCGGTCAGGGATGGAGTCGGTTGCCATCATCATACCGCTCTTGCGGACAGCCTCCTTGTCGATGGTCATATAGATGACATCAGTAGGAATGACGTGCAGGTCAGGGTTCTTCGAGCGTACCCAGTATTTCAGGATGTTCTTCAGTTCGAAGGGATCGTCGCCAAACTGTTTCTTTGCCGTCTCCGGGTCCTCTGCGTAGAAGTCAAGTACAGCCTGTTTCATCTCAGGGTCGATAGACACATACTCATTCGTTCCTGAGCAGTATTCCAGACGGCTCCATGAGATAGGTACTGACGGGGAGTCATAGGCAGGACGGCGCATCTGGTCGATATACCAGTCTGTCTGCAGATATGACAGGTTGCAGACACGTGCGTCGGTGCGCACACCTTCCACGTCCTGGTTGTACCACAGTGGGAAAGTGTCGTTATCGCCATTGGTGAAGATGATAGGATTGCCCTCATCCTGCAGGGACATCAGGTAGTTCTGCCCGAAATCACGGCAAGTATAACGTCCTGAGCGATCGTGGTCGTCCCATGTCTGGGATGCCATCTGGATAGGAACTAATATGGTAACTATAGTAACTATAGTACCTATAGCGACAGGATTCACTTTCACCTTGCGCTGCAGCAGGTCAATTAAGGCGGCAACACCCATGCCACACCAGATGGCGAAGGCGTAGAAAGAGCCTGCATACGCATAGTCACGCTCACGAGGCTGCATGGGGGTCTGGTTCAGATAGATGACAATCGCCAATCCTGTCATGAAGAACAGGAAGAAGACAACCCAGAACTGGCGGATGCCAACGGGTTCTGTCTCTGTCTGTTCCTTGCCGTCCACCACGATACGGTTTTTGCGGGTATACCATGACTGCCAGAAGAGTCCGATGAGTCCTAAGAGCAGTGGCAGGCAGTAGAACACGTTATGCCCCTTGTTGTTCTTCAACTCGTCAGGCAATGTGTCCTGGTCACCCAGTCGCATGTTGTCAAACCAGTCGAATCCACTGAGCCAGTTGCCATGCTCCAACTCACCATTTCCCTGGATGTCATTCTGACGACCGGCGAAATTCCACATGAAGTAACGCCAGTACATGAAGTTACACTGGTAAGAGAGGAAGAAACGGATGTTCTCTATCTGACTGGGAACTTTCACGCTCACCATCTCACCGCAGCGGTCGTACATCTCCTCATGACCGTCAATCGTTCCGCCCATCCAACTCTCGTAGGCAGCAGCGTGGGCAGAGCTGTACATACGGGGGAAGAACATGTTCTGGGCATATTGGTATTCGTCCTTGTGACGAACAACAAAGTATTCATCTTTCTCGTCGGAAGAGGCTTTCTCCTTCCGTTGCCATACAGGAGCCCCCTTCTTCGTGATGGGACGACAGTATTCACCGTCTTTCTCCAAAGCCACCTGTGAGGTGTATGCCTGTCCATAGAACAGAGGGCGCTGACCATACTGCTCACGTCCCAGGTACTCACCGAGCGTGAAAATATCCTCCGGAGAGTTCTGGTCCATCGGCGGGTTGGCAGAAGAGCGTATCACAATCAGCGCATAGGATGAGTAACCGATCATCAGCATCAGCATACAGAGCAGTGACGTGTTCTTGATGCGGGCAGTGACCAGCAGGTCTTTTCCCTTCTTGTACTGGAGCACAAACCATAAAACGGCAAGTACCACGATGCCGATGATGACCGCTGACCAGCCATGACCGTAGAACGGAATACCCAGCATGGCGACAGACAGGAGGAAGGCGATGTTCTGCTTCTTCTGGCTGACATCACGGTGGGTCTCGTAAATCGCCCAGATGGTGATGGCTATCAACAGGAAGATATAGATAATCTCACCGGTGTTGAAAGGACAGCCGAGGACGTTGACGAACAACAGCTCGAACCATCCGCCAACCTGTACGATGCCAGGGACGACACCATAGAGTACTGCGGCGAGGATGACGATGGAGATGCCCAGGGCAATCAATGACCCATAGAGGTCTTGGCGTGGGATGCGCTGCGGGAACTTACGATAGTAATATACCAGGACAATAGCTGGCAGACACAGCAGGTTGAGCAGGTGTACGCCGATGCTCAGTCCCGTCATGTACATGATCAGTATCAGCCAACGGTCACTATGAGGCTCGTCAGCATGGTCCTCCCATTTGAGTATCAGCCAGAATACGACAGCGGTGAAAGCGGAGGAATAGGCATATACCTCACCTTCTACTGCTGAGAACCAAAAGGTGTCACTGAAGGTGTATATCAACGCACCTACCATGGCAGAGCCCTCGATGGCAATCATCTTCCAGAGGGTCAGCTCGCTCCAGTCCCTGATGAGCAGACGGCGCACCAGATGTGAGATGGTCCAGAAAAGGAACAGAATGGTGGCTGCCGATAGCAACGCACTCATCATGTTCACCATCCGTGCCACCTGTGAGGGGTCGCTGGTAAACTGTGAGAAGAGATTGGCTGTGAGCATGAAGAAAGGTGCACCGGGTGGGTGACCGATTTCCAGTTTATAACCAGTGGAGATAAATTCAGGACAGTCCCAGAACGATGCTGTCGGCTCAATCGTAGAACAATATACGAAGGCGGCAATCAGGAAACTGCCCCATCCCAGGATATTGTCTACCAGTCTAAATTGTTTCATTATCTAATGTGTCGTTTAATTCCAACTTGCAAAGATAGTTGTTTTCATTGAGAAAGGAGAACGGAAAGTTGAGAATTAGTGCCCCCTTGTTTTTTTTTAACGTTTAAGGGGTTAGATGAAGAGTTGTGCTCCATAGATAAGCAGGACATAGCGCAGAAACTTGCCTATCGCCATACTCGTGATGGAGACAGGGATGTTGGCGCGCATCAGTCCTAAGACGATGGTGATGGCACTGCCTAAGACGGGGATGAAGGCAAAGAAACCCATCCATGCCCCTCGTCCTCCCATGAAACGGGTCGCCTGGTTGAGTTTCTCCTTGCTGACATGCAGGTATTTCTCTATCCACTCCAGTTTTCCCATGTGCCCTACCGTGTAGTTGAACATACCACCTGCCACATTACCGATGGTGCCGTAGATAATCAGTCCCCAGGGGTCTAAGCCGGCAGCCAGTAGTCCCATCATCACCGCCTCGCTGGAGAACGGGAAGAAGGAGCCGGCAATGAAGGCGGTGAGCAGCATGCCCCAGTAGCCATAGCTGATCAGGAGGGAAATGACTACATCCATAAGTTATAGATGGTGAGGAATAAGGCGGCGAGGGTGATCACGCAGAAGATGATGTTGGTCACTCGCTGCTGTGTGAGTGCGATGAAATGGGCGACGAGGGGGGCTGTGTTCAATATCATCAGGCGGAGGAGCAGGTCGTAGCGCTGGGGCTGCAGGAAAAACAGCAGTAGCAGGAACAGGTGCATCCTGATGAAGAATCCATAGAGCATGCGGTTACGTATCTTGTCGAGATAGCTGGCTCGCCAATAGTGTAATGTCCCAAAGATGGCAAGGACGGTGACGAAACACAGGGTCACGACATGATGTGTATCGAGTCCTGAGAAGTCGAAGGGTGTCTGGAAGGTTACCAGCGAAGCGAAATGGTCTGCCCATAAGGTGAAGTCTGACTGATAAGCGGACCATCCCAAGGCAAACCAATAGGGGAGGGTGACACCTAACAGGGAGGCAAAGAAATTACGCCAGGAGAGCGACTGCAGGTTGGTGAGCATCAGCAACCAGAGAAAGGGTAGCAGACAGATGATTTGGATATCGACAAGACTGGACAGTCCCAACAGCAGGAAACTGTAGAAGGTCAGCCCAGGGGCTTCTTTGTCCTGATAGGTTTGAAATAATACGACATACGTTGCTGCCATCAGCATGGTGCAGACTGCCTCATGCAGCGAGGCAAACAGGAAACAAGCGGTACAGGTGAGCATGATGAACGAGCAGGAGACCATACGGGAATGAATCCTGATGAGTGCGTTGCTGTTGTTCAGCACAGCCATCAGGTAGACAGAGAGGGCGAAACAGCCAAACTGAATCCACCAAGCCTCCTGTATCAGTCCTGCAAGAACCCATACCCCTATCGCATAGACAGAGGTGATGGGGAGTGACAGCTTACTGTCCGATACCTTGTTCTGTAGTCGCTTCATTATAGGTCTGCACCGATGTCACGACGGAAATACTTGTCGGTAAACTGTATCTTCTGTGCCTCCTCGAAGGATTTCTGAAGTGCCTCGGCTTTGTCTTTTCCATAAGAGGAGACGGCAATGACACGTCCGCCATTGGTGACCACCTGTCCGTCCTTCATGGCTGTACCGGCATGAAAGACGATGCTGCCCTCCACGTTCTCAATACCGCTGATGGCATAGCCTTTCTTGTATTCCTGGGGATAACCACCGCTGACCAGCATGACACAGACTGCCGCACGCTCGTCAAACTCGATGGGGCGCTGGTCAAGGTCGCCTGCTGCCACCCCTTCAAAGAGGTCGACGATATCACTCTTCAGGCGCAGCATCACACTCTCTGTCTCCGGGTCGCCCATGCGGCAGTTATACTCAATGACCATCGGCTCGCCTTTGACGTTGATGAGTCCGAAGAAGATGAATCCCTTGTACAGGATACCTTCTTCCTTCAGTCCCTCGACAGTAGGACGGATGATACGGTCCTCCACCTTCTGCATCCATTCCTTGGTGGCGAAGGGTACAGGACTGACAGAGCCCATACCACCGGTGTTCAAGCCCGTGTCATGTTCTCCGATACGCTTGTAGTCCTTTGCCTCTGGCAGTATCTTGTAGTGGTCACCGTCAGTCAATACGAAGACAGAGCACTCGATACCGCTGAGGAACTCCTCGATGACCACACGTGAGGAGGCATTGCCGAACATACCGCCCAGCATCTCCTTCAGCTCTTTCTTTGCCTCGTCAAGGGTGGGGAGTATCAGCACTCCTTTGCCGGCACAGAGACCGTCAGCCTTGAGGACGTAGGGAGCCTCCAGCGTCTCCAGGAAGGCAAGTCCTTCCTGCAGATGCTCTCCGTCGAAAGTCTCATAGCGTGCCGTGGGGATATGGTGGCGCTGCATGAATGCCTTGGCGAAATCCTTGGACCCCTCCAATACCGCACCAGCCTTTGTGGGACCGATGACAGGAATGTCCTTGGTGCGAGCGTCAGCCTTCATGTCGTCGTAGATACCCTTTACCAGCGGGTCTTCCGGACCAACGACCACCATGTCGATGTGTCTCTCCACGCAGAAGTTCTTCACTGCCTCGAAGTCATCCGCCTTCATGGCAACGTTCTCACCGCAGTTGCTGGTTCCCGCATTACCTGGGGCGATAAACAGTTTCTCACATTTCTCACTCTGAGCAATTTTCCAGGCGAGGGCATGCTCTCGTCCGCCGCTGCCTAATAATAATATCTTCATCGTCTTTATGTTTTTTACTTTTCTACCTTTCTACAGTTTTCCCTGTTCACCTAAATAAGAGTCCTTGAAGCCGAGGAAATATAGCACGCCGTCCAGTCCGATGGTGTTGATGCTCTGCTCTGCGTTGGCAATGACACGTGGCTTGGCATGGAAGGCGATGCCCAGTCCTGCCTCACTGATCATGGGCAGGTCGTTAGCACCGTCACCTACGGCAATGGTCTGGGCGAGGTTGACTTTCTCCACCTGTGCGATGAGCTTCAGCAATTCCGCCTTCCGGTGTCCGTCGACAATCTCTCCCACATAATGTCCAGTCAGTTTGCCGTCCTCGCCAATCTCCAGTTCGTTGGCATAGACATAGTCGATGCCGTATTTGCGCTGCAGATACTCCCCGAAATAGGTGAATCCACCACTGAGGATGGCAATCTTGTAGCCGCAGGTCTTCAGGATGGACATCAGTCGGTCGACACCCTCTGTGATGGGTAAGTGCTCGGCGATGTCCTTCATGACACTCACGTCCAGTCCTTTCAATAGTGCCACTCTGCGGGTAAAGCTCTCTTTGAAGTCTATCTCACCACGCATGGCACTCTCGGTGATGGCACGTACCTCGGCACCCACACCATTCCGTTCTGCCAGTTCGTCAATACACTCCGTCTGTATCAGTGTGGAGTCCATATCAAAACAGATGAGGCGGCGCATGCGCCGGAACATGTCGTCACGCTGGAACGAGAAGTCGATGCCCATCTCTGCGGACAATTTCATGAGTTTCGACTGCATCTCCTGCCTGTTGACGGGTTCACCACGGAGGGAGAACTGGATGCAGGCACGTGTGTGCTTGTCGAGTTGCTTGATGCTCTTACGCCCGGTCAGACGCAGGATGGAGTCAATGTTCAGTCCCTGATCGGCGATGATACGTGTGGCAGCCTCTATCTGACGCGCCTCCAGCTGCCGTCCCATCACCATGAGGATATAGCGGTTCTTGCCCTGATGCCCCACCCAGTCTTCGTACTCGTCATCGCTGATGGGCGAGAAGCCGATGTTCACTCCCAGCTCAGTGGCTTTGAACAGCAGTTCCTTCATAGCCAGTCCAGAGTTCATCTCATCCATGCGGATAAGGATGCCTAAAGACAGCGTAGAGTGGATGTCCGCCTGTCCGATATCCAATATCTGCGCATCATACTTTGCCAGAATACCCATGACACTGGCTGTCAGTCCCGGGCGGTCTTGCCCTGTAATGCGGACGAGGATTTGTTCTTCTTTCATCATTTCTATCTCTAAACTCTAAACTCTAAACTCTCAACTCTCAACTCTCAACTACTTAAGGTAGTCCTCAAAATATTGGGTAATACGCTCATGCAGATGGACACTGGTATGTCCCCGCATGTTATGCAGTTCGTTAGGGTATACAAAGAAATCAGGTTGTGTACCTGCGTCAATACATGCTTTGAGGAATGACAGACAATGTTGTGGGACGACGGTATTGTCATTATAGCCAGTGATAATCTGGAGCTTACCCTTTAGGTTCTTTGCCTTGGAAAGCAAACTGGTCTTCTCATACCCTTCCGGATTCTTCTCTGGTGTGTCCATATACCGCTCACCATACATCACCTCATACCATTTCCAGTCGATGACAGGACCGCCAGCCACTCCCACCTTGAAGACATCAGGATAGTTTGTCATCAGGGAGATGGTCATGAAGCCCCCGAACGACCAGCCGTGAACACCCAGTCTGTCCATATCGACATAGGGGAGGGTGCGCAGATAGTCGACACCCTTCATCTGGTCCAGCATCTCAACCTGTCCCAGTTGACGGAAAGTCACCTGCTCAAAATCACGCCCACGGTTCTCGCTTCCTCTGTTGTCGAGGATGAAAAGCACATATCCTTTCTGTGCCATATACGTCTCCCATGAACGGCTGCTCCAATGCCATGAGGCATCGACGTTATGGGCATGTGGTCCGCCATACACATAGACGACGGTAGGATATTTCTTGGAAGCATCGAAGTCATAAGGCTTCACCATGCGGTAATAGAGGTCCGTCACGCCATCAGCCGCTTTCAAACTGCCACATTCGAAGATCGGTTGCTGGTAGTCTTTCCATGGATCCTCGGCGGTAAATAGTCGTGATGTCTTTCCCGTTCCGGTCTCTATAAAGTCTATGTTGCGGGGTGTGGAGGGATTGCTCCATTTGTCTATGAGGTAGGTGCCAGAGGCAGAGAGTGTGCCATGGTGAACCCCGTCAGCTTTCACAATCTCCGTCATCTTGCCATTTTTCAGGCTGACACTGTACAGCCACCGGTGGAGTGGATGATACTTGTTGGCAGCTATGATGACGCTCTTTTGTTTCTCATTGAATCCTAATACATCCAGTACGACATACTCTCCGTCGGTGAGCTGCTTTAACAGTTTCCCCTCCTTATTATATAAATAAAGGTGGTTATACCCGTCCCTCTGGCTCTGCATGATAAATTTCTCCTCGTCCCAGGGCAGGAAGAGGATAGGGTGCAAAGGCTCCACGTATTTCTCGCTGGTCTCCCGATAGAGCTCAGCTGTTTTCTCTCCTGTTGTGGCATTATAGCTGATCAGACGGCAGTCGTTCTGGTCACGGTTGAGCTCAAACATATAAATAGTCTTGTTGTCCGGACTCCAGGAGATATTGGTGAAATAACGGTCAGTAGGATTGCCCGTTTTCAGATAGACGGTCTTTTGTGTGTTCATGTTATAGACACCCACGGTTACCTGATGCGAGGTCATTCCCGCCATCGGGTATTTGTCAGGCTCATGAGAGGCGATACGGGTGTCAATTGCCACCTGCGGATAGTCCGTTACCATACTTTGGTCCATACGGTAAAAGGCAAGCTGCTGCCCGTCAGGACTCCAGAATGTTCCTTTCTCAATGCCAAACTCATTGCGGTGTACAGACTGTCCGTAGACTATTTCCCTGCTTCCGTCAGTAGTCAGCTGATGCACCTGGTCTTGTGCGTCACGGATATAAAGTTGGTAATTCTTGACATAGGCGACAGCCCTTGATGCCTTGTGCCAGTCAGCGAAACTCTCCCCCTCACAGCATTGTGACCATACCATTTTTTTCTTTTTCCAGTCGTAAAGGATGCGTTCCTTGCTGTTCTTGAGCAGGACGACAGTCTCATGGGGGTAGGGGTAGCTGGCATCATAAGCGGAATGGCAGTCATTCCCAATGTCATTCAGTGAGAAGAGAGACCTTTGCTGACCATTGCGGTCGACGGTACCACCCTCCTCTGCGTCCAAGTACATCAATTGGTCTCCCCACCATGTATACCAGCGGTTCTCAGGTTGAAAGCGACGGAAGTTTGTCCCTCCGAAGTTAAGGTCTTCCAGCGTGAAGAGCTTTTTCTGGGCATCCATAGGCAGGCAAGAGAGAATCAGCAGTACGAGGATAATCTTAGTCTTCATCATGGTCAAACCTCCTCTTCTTGTCGAAATGGCGTCCCTTCCGGTCGAAGTCACGGTTGCCCTTGAAATTCCTGTTCCCCCTGGAATCCCTAGACCCCCTAGAATCCCTAGAGCTCCTGGAATCCCTAGAACCCCTAGTGTCCCTAGGCTCCCTGGATTCCCTCGGCTCCCTGGTCTTCTTCTCCAAAGAGCGGAACTTGAAACTGCGGATGTCCGCCTCTTCGTTCTCTTCCTGTTCCTCCAGTCGTTTCTTGAATTCCCGGTTCTGTCTGAAGCGGCGCTTTTCAGCCATCTGGCGTTTCTCCTCCTCCGTCTTCACAGTTCCCCCTTCCTCACGGAACACACGCATCTTCCCGTCGAACATCTGGTATTTCCGGAACTCACACTCCAGGCTGCCGTTATATACAGGAATCTTGATGGACGGTTTCAGTCCAATCTGTTCGAAACACTCTTCGCGGTAACTCAATATCCAAGCGTCATTGCCCGTAAACTGGTGTTTCAGCCGCTCACCGATCATCTTATAGGTGCCGAGCAAGTCAGGTGTAGAGATACGCTCACCGTAGGGCGGGTTGGTTACCATGATACTCTTCTCCTTCGGTTGTGTGAAGTCCTTGAAGTCACGCTCCTCCACAGTGATGTCGCTGGTCAGACCGGCAGCACGCACATTCAGGCGTGCCGTATTCACAGCCTTGATATCCACGTCATAGCCGTAGATATGATGGTGAAACTCCCTTTCCTGTGAGTCGTCATTATAGATGGTGTCAAAAAGGTCACGGTCGAAATCCTTCCATTTCTCGAAGGCGAACTCCTTGCGGAACAGTCCGGGTGCCATGTTGCGGGCGATGAGAGCCGCCTCAATGAGCAGTGTTCCACTGCCACACATCGGGTCGATAAAGTCCGTCTCGCCATGCCATCCCGTCATCAGTATCATACCTGCGGCAAGGACCTCATTCAGCGGAGCCTCCACCGATTCCTGACGGTAGCCACGGCGATGCAGTGACTCACCGCTGGAGTCCAGCGATAGCGTACACTTGTCCTCCGCCACATGGATATTCAGGCGGATGTCTGGGTTGGTGATGGAGATATTCGGACGTTTTCCCGTCTTCTCACGGAACTGGTCGACGATAGCGTCCTTCACTTTATAAGCGACGAACTTAGAGTGACGGAATTCCTCCGAGAATACTACCGAGTCAACGGCGAAGGTCGTCTCGAGGTCCAGGTATTTCGTCCAGTCCACCGCCTTGACACCCTCGTAGACATCGTCAGCGGAGAGTGCTTTGAAATGCTTGATAGGTTTAAGGATACGGATGGCGGTATGCAACTGGAAATTGGCGCGGTACATCATTTCCTTGTTACCCATGAAGGACACCATACGTCGTCCAATCTGTACGTTCTCTGCGCCCAGTTGCGTCAGCTCTTTCGCCAAAACGGGCTCAAGTCCCATAAAGGTCTTGGCGATAAGTTCAAAATCTTGTGTCATAATGTTTTATATAAATATGGTGCAAAGATACGAATAAGTACGCAAAAAACAAAATTAATTCCATTTTATTTCATTATTCTGAATCTTTTGTGTAATTTTGCCACCAATCCGAAAACAAAACGCATCATCATGCTGAATACGTTGAGCATTCTTTCAATAAATATCAGTTTCCTGCTGAGGGCTGATGTCATGGTGTGGGTGATAGGATTACCTGTCATCTTGCTGATGTCGCTGTTCCTGTACTATCAGGTGCGGAAGCATCGGCAATTGAAGGAGGAGTTGGCGCAGCTGACCAGTCTGAACCGGCATAGCATAGAGTATGAGCTGGTGCTGAAAGCCATGAAACTGTCTACCTGGCGGTTGGATGTGGCTGATGGCACACTCTTCTATGAGAGCGACTACCGCGGGAGGGCGGACTCTTTCGTGCCGCAAGCAGGTGCCGGTGTCGTCGGGACCTACGACCTCATTCACGAGGAAGACCGTGAGCGTGTCAGGGAAGCGCTGACAGGACTGATGACAGGAAAGTATGAAGACTATCACCAGCAGTACCGTGCGCAGGCTTCTCCCGGTTCTCCTTTTTATTGGGAAGAGACATTTGCCACTGTCGATAAGCATGACATGGACGGGAATCCCCTGACCATCGTAGGTACCAGTATGCGTATTGACAAGCAGAAGGAGATAGAGCGTGAGCTGATAGAGGCACGTAACCAGGCAGAGGAGAGCGACCGTCTGAAGTCAGCCTTCCTGGCGAATATCACCCATGAGGTGCGTACCCCGCTGAATGCCATTGTGGGCTTCAGTGATGTCCTGCCCATGGCGCAGAGTGAGGAGGAGCGTAATGAGCTCATCAAACTCATCAAGCAGAACAATGCTCATCTGCTCCGTCTTTTCGACGATATGGTGAATATCTCCAAGTTGGAGGCAGGTGCTGATGGTGCTATTGTCAAGGATGACTTTGAGTTGACCCTCATGTTGCGTGAGCTGGTAGATAAGTATATGACGGTGGCTGCCGACAAAGGGGTGACCATTAAGGTGGATGAGGCAGCTGCGGAGACCATGGTCCATACTGACCGTGACCGTCTGAAAGAGATTCTGAACCAATATACGAATAATGCCGTGAAGTTTACGTCTTCCGGAACCGTCACCCTGGGCTATGAAAAGACCCCGAAGACCATCAGGGTATGGGTGCGTGACACAGGTAAAGGTATTCCTGCCGACAAGTGTAACGACCGCCTCTTTGAGCGTTTCGTGAAGGTCGATGACTTCGTCGCCGGCACCGGACTGGGACTGAGTATCTGCCGAAGTCTTGCCGAGTCGTTGGACGGTCAGGTGGGTGTGTCCTCCGTCTTCGGAAAAGGCTCCACCTTCTGGGTAGAGATCCCATGATAAGATGAACAAGATTAAAAGACTCCACATACTATTGCTGTTCTGGTTCCTGTGCCTGTCTGCTCAGGCACAGTTGCTGTCAGGTGTGGTGACCGATGCGGAGACGCGGATGGTCATCCCTTCTGTGACAGTATCATACCGGGGGCATAACGTCGCCGTCGCCTCTGGTATCGACGGTCGTTACGTTATCCAGAAGCATGTCGAGTGGGCACTGACGTTCAGTGCCGTAGGCTATGTGCCCCAGACCATTATGATTGTTGACCGTACCCCGGTAAAGCTGGATATCCAGTTGAAGCCCGACACCAAACAGTTGCAGAACGTGACGGTACGCTCAAAGCGTCAGCGCTACAGCCGTAAGAACAACCCCGCTGTCGAACTGATGCGTAAGGTCATTGCGCATAAACAGCTCACCGACCTTTCCAATAAGGACTACTATCAGTATACCAAATACCAGAAACTGACATTTGCCGGTAATGACATCACCCCCGAGAAACTGCAGCACTCCGTCTTCCGTAAGAAGAAATGGATATACGACCAGATAGAGACATGTCCTTATAACAACAAACTCATCCTGCCTGTCTCCGTCGACGAGACGGTGACGAAGAAGTTCTACCGCCGTCATCCTCATGACGAGAAGAATATCATCATGGGACAGAACTCCACGGGAATCGGTGACCTCTTCCAGACGGGTGATATCATGAATACGATGCTCAAGGACATCTTTACCGATGTGAATATCTACGATGACCAGGTGCGCCTGCTGCACCGCCCCTTCACGTCACCTATCGGCAGGGGAGCCATCAGCTTCTACCGTTTCTATATCGAGGACACCCTGCAGATTGAGCGGGACAGTTGTATACACCTGCATTTCCTTCCTAATAACCTGCAGGACTTCGGTTTCCGCGGTGATATCTATATCCTCAAGGACTCCAGCTATCAGGTGAAGCGGTGCGACATCACCATTCCCCGGCAGAGTGGTGTCAACTTCGTGGAGAACCTGCGTGTCGTCCAGCAGTTCTCTCAATTGCCGACAGGCGAGTGGGTGCTGACTGTTGACGATATGGTGGTGGAGATGGAGGTACTGAGCTTCCTGCAGAAGATGATTGTCATCCGCAATACGCGACTGACCGACTATGCCTTCGACCAGCTTGACGACCAGTTGTTCAAGGGAAAACGGAATATCCGGGACTCTGAGGCGTTGTCGCATAGCGACCTCTTCTGGGCACGTTACCGGCACATGGACCTGACCAAAGGTGAGGCTTCCATGAAGGACTTCGTCAAGAGCTTCGAGAAGATGAAGGGCTTCAAGTATGTCATGATAGGACTGAAGGCACTCATCGAGAACTATGTCGAGACAGGCAACCCCTCGAAGGTGGATATCGGTCCCATCAATACGATTATCTCCAGCAACTATATCGACGGACTGCGTACCCGTCTGAGTGCGCAGACCACCGCCAACCTCAACAAGCACTGGTTCCTGAAGGGCTATGTGGCACGAGGATGGAAGTCCAATAAGAACTACTACAAGGGTGAGGTGACCTATTCCTTCAACGAGAAGGAGTACCTTCCCAAGGAGTTCCCGCAGCGTAACCTCACTTTCTCGTCGACCTATGACGTGTGTGCTCCCTCGGATAAGTTCCTGACGACGGATAAGGATAATGTGTTCACCGCCTTCAAATGGAGTAAGGTCGATGCCATGATGTTCTATAACCGTCAGCAGCTGACCTTCGAGTGGGAGGAGCATTTCGGACTGAAGGCGATGGTCAGTATGAAGACGGAGGCTAATGAGGCGTGTGGAAACCTCCGCTTCACCCCCTTAAGCGACTATTCGCCCAACTCCCAGCTCCCTTCTCCCTCCGTCAGGATACGGACTACTGAGCTGCATGCCGAAGTGGAATACAGTCCCGGGGCACTCTATATCAATACCAAGCAACGGCGAAGGAAGGTGAATAGGGAGGCACCCGTCATTACCCTGGGACATACCATGGGTGTCAAGGGCTTCTTGGGCGGTGAGTATAACTACCAGTACAGTGAGTTGAGTGTCAAGCAGCGTATCTGGCTCAGCAGCTGGGGAAAACTGGATGTCTATGTCAAAGGCGGCGTGCAGTGGTCACGGGTTCCATATCCGTTGTTATGCATGCCGGAGGCAAACCTCTCGTATATCCTCCATCGGGATATGTACAGCCTGGTCAATAACATGGAGTTCCTCAACGACCGCTTCGTCTCAGCCATGGTATCATGGGACCTGAATGGTAAGCTCTTCAACCGCATTCCCTTGCTCAAGCGGCTGAAATGGAGGGAGTATATAGGAGTGAAGATGCTGTGGGGAGGACTCTCCGACAAGAATAACCCGTTCCTGGCGCAGAACGCAGGAAGCTCACTGCTGATGGCATTTCCGGGAGACTCCCATGTCATGGACCCCAAGCGCCCCTATTGGGAGGTGTCGGTGGGCATTCATAACATCTTCCGCTTCCTGCATGTGGAGTATGTGCGCCGCCTGAACTACAACGACCTGTCGTCAGCGCATAAGAGCGGACTCCGCATGACGCTCCATTTCACTTTCTGATTTTTTTCTCCGTTCCCTGCAACTTTTTCATCGGCAGCCTCGTCTAACGGGTAGAAACAATTAAAAAGGAATAAGCGTATGAAAAAGTTATTATGGTTTGTGTTAGCTGTCCTCATTGTGACATGCAGCATGCGTCTCTATGCGTTCAGTGGTAGTGATAAAGTAGTGGAAAACCGTTCGTTGAAGGGTTTTGAGCGTATCCGCCTGCAGGGCTCTCCTGACATTAAGTACACCCAAGGAAAGACCTGGTCGGTCAAGGTGAAGGCACCAAAGAGTGTCCTGAAGAATGTGCAGACCCGTATGGACGGAAACTGTCTGGTTGTCAGTGTCAAGTCGGGTGGTTTCTTTAGCAGCATGTCCTTGAAAGATAATGACGTGACGGTCTATGTCACCTCCCCCGACCTGATAGGGGTGGAGGTACAGGGCTCCGGTGATTTCGAGAGCAAGTCGCATGTCGATACCGATAATCTTGACATCAGTGTGAAAGGCTCTGGTGACGTGGACTTCTATGATATCATCTGCGACCGTGTGAAAGTGACGCTTGTCGGTTCCGGTGATGTGGAGCTGAAGAATGTCGTGACACAGTATTCTGCCGTGGAACTTGTTGGTTCCGGTGATGTGAAGCTCAACCAGCGCAATGCCAAGGAAACGAGTCTGGAGTTGAAAGGCTCTGGCGACATCAAGGTGGCAAATCAGCAATGTGGCACCGTCTCCTGCCGCCTGGTGGGCTCTGGGGATATCACCCTGACAGGTACTATACGCAAGCTCAACCAGACCACCCGGGGCTCTGGTGACATCAATACCGCAGGACTACAGATTTTCAAGTAACAAGTAAGAGGAAGCGTCTGTGTCTTTTGTCAAGAGATTTATTTAGACAGATAGTCGCGGAAATAGGCAATGATATGGTCGAGACCCTCGTCCAAGGTGATCTTGGGCTCCCAGCCTAACTCCCGCTTGGCAACCGTGATATCAGGACGGCGCATCTTCGGGTCGTCGCTGGGCAGGGGGCGGTATACTATCTTGCTCTTGCCACCAATCTTCTGAAGAACTTTCTCTGCCAGCTCCAGCATGGTGAACTCACCGGGGTTACCCAGGTTGACAGGTCCCGTGAAGTCGTCGGGGGTGTCCATCATCCGGATCATTCCCTCAATCAGGTCGCTCACATACTGGAAAGAACGGGTCTGCTGTCCGTCACCATAGATGGTGAGGTCTTCACCACGCAGTGCCTGCACCACGAAGTTGGAGACAACACGACCGTCGCTTACTGCCATGCGCGGACCATAGGTGTTGAAGATACGGATAACCTTGCTGCGCACTTTGTGCAGACGGTAGTAGTCGAAGAACAGCGTCTCAGCGACACGCTTTCCCTCATCATAACAGGAACGCAGTCCGATGGGGTTCACATTACCCCAGTAGCTCTCTGGCTGTGGATGTACGTTAGGGTCACCATAGACCTCACTGGTCGATGACTGTAGGATCTTAGCTTTCGTGCGGCGGGCAAGTCCCAGCATGTGATAGGCTCCGAAGAAACTGGTCTTAGTGGTCTGTATCGGGTCGTTCTGATAATAGATCGGCGAGGCAGGACAGGCGAGGTTATAGATCTCGTCAACCTCAGCCCAGTAGGGGTTGATGACATCATGGCGCACCAGCTCAAAGTTAGGCTTGCCAATCAGGTGCCATACGTTCTCCTTTGAACCGCTATAGAAATTGTCAATACAGATTACGTCATGCCCTTCGTTGACGAGTCGCTCACAGAGATGGGAACCAATGAAGCCGGCTCCTCCAGTAACTAAGATTCTTTTCATTGTTTTGAGGTTATAGTTTAAAATTTATTGCAAAGATAATATAAATTTCTGAATTACAAAGAAAAACAGGGAAAAATATAAGCGGGACACGTCCTCACGGATGAGTCCCGCCTTCGGTTGTTAGCAATCTAAATAGGTAGTAGTGTATTGAATCAGGGATCAGTATTCCCTGTAAAAGTCTAATGCTTCCTTGATATCCTCCTCCGTCACCGTCTGGTTGATGCGGATGTCTCCTATACCGCCCAGCAGGGTGAAGTTGATATCGTTGCCTACGTTCTTCTTGTCGTGGTGCATGAGTTCCACCAGTTGCGGATAGTCATCACAGGTGATGGTCATGCGTCCATAATGCTCCTTGATGAAGTTGATGGTCTGGCGCATCTTGTCCTGCGGGAAACCTGTCTTGATGCAGGAGAGATAGAGCTCCACCACCAGACCGTAGGCGACCGCATAGCCGTGGAGGATAGGACGGTGTTCCAATGCGTACGACTCGAAGGCGTGTCCTGCCGTATGCCCGAGGTTCAGAGCCTTGCGGATGCCTTTCTCTGTAGGGTCTTCCGTGACGATGCGCTGTTTCACGGCGACACTTTTCTCAAGAGCGGCAGCAAACTCTATACTCTCAACTCTCAACTCTAAGCCCTGATTCATCAGTTCTGCCCAGGTCTTCTCGTCGGAGATGAGTCCGTGCTTGATCATCTCGGCATAGCCAGAGAGGATGTTCTCTTGGTCAAGGGTTCGCAAAAAGGTGGTGTCGAGGATGACACAGTGGGCATTGTTGAAGACACCGATCTCGTTTTTCAGTCCTCCGAAGTTGATACCTGTCTTACCGCCCACGCTGGCGTCTACCATGGAGAGCAGGGTGGTGGGGATGTTGATGAAGGAGATGCCGCGCTTAAAGGTAGAGGCGGCAAAACCACCCAGGTCGGTCACCATTCCCCCACCGAGGTTGATCATGAGGGAATGACGGGTAGCTCCCATCCGTTGCATCTCACTCCATACATGGGCGAGTGACTCCAGTGTCTTGTGCGTGTCTGTCGCCTGGATGGTGATGACCTGTGCCTCTTTCATGCAGTCGTAGTCCCTGACCACCGGCAGGCAGCAGTCACGTGTGGTCTCATCGACAAGTACTAACAAGCGGTCGTGAGCGCTTTCGCTTACGGCTTGTTCCAGTGTCTGCCGCAGGTTTTCTGAGAATATGACCTTCTGCTGTTCCATTGCGGTTGCAAATATAATATAAAATTTGTAAATACTTCTATAAAAGTGCGGAATAATTGTTGGGAATACATTTTTTTTGATTCATATCGTTAAACTTTTGTCTTTTGGGAGCGTCCAAAAGGCATAATCAACAAAATGACATGAAGAAAATTTTACTGCTTTTGCTCATGACGGTATCAGGCATACAGGTGATGGCGCAACGGAACATTACAGGTAAGGTGCAGGAGAGTGACTCTCAAGAGCCATTGGCACAGACGACAGTGAGACTGTTAAAACAGGATAGCGTGATGGTGACAGGCTCGTTGACTGACTTGAACGGCAATTTCCGCATCAAAGCTCCAGCCAATGGGACGTATATCGTGCAGGTTACCTGTGTGGGCTTTAAGCCATATACCGAGAACGTCAAAGTGTCTGCCGACAAGGATATCGCCCTGGGAACGATAGACCTCAAGCCCGATGCCATCATGCTGAAGGGTGCTACGGTGACAGGACAGGCTTCGAAAGTCACACTGAAGGAGGATACCTTTGTATATAATGCATCGGCATACCGTACACCGGAGGGCTCGGTGATCGAGGAACTGGTGCGTAAACTGCCTGGCGCACAGGTGGATGACGCTGGTAAGGTGACCATCAATGGTAAGGAGGTGAAGAAAATCCTGATTGACGGTAAGGAGTTTATGACCGGTGATACCAAGACGGCAATGAAGAACCTGCCTACGTCTATCGTGGAGCGGGTGAAGGCTTATGACCAGAAGAGTGACCTTGCCCGTGTCAGTGGTATTGATGATGGTGAGGAGGAGACGGTGCTGGACTTCGGCATCAAGCGCGGCATGAATAAAGGATATATGGTGAATGCCGACTTGGCAGCAGGAACCCGTCGCCGTTATAGCGGACGTATCTTTGCCGGTATGCAGAGCTCCGACCTGAAGATATTTGTCCCCCTGAGTGCCAATAATGTCAACGACATGGGATTCCCTGGTGGCGGCGGTGGTCGTTTCGGAGGCGGCAGACAAGGTCTGACAGCAACGAAGATGGTGGGCTTCAACCTGAACTACGAGAAGAAAGACCGCTTGAAGTTTGATGCCAGCATCCGCTGGAACCATAGCGATGGGGATGCCGTGGTACGCACCTCTTCGGAGAATTTCATGACGGGGTCTTCGTCTACGTTCAAAAATAGTCTGCGCAGCAATCTCTCCCGCTCAAACAGTTGGGATGCCCGTTTCCGCTTGGAATGGACACCTGACTCGATGACGAATATCATGATGCGCCCACAGTTCAATTACAACTCAAGTGATGGCTTGTCGGAGGGAGTCTCCCTCACGATGGATGATGACCCATACCGGTGGGTGAAGGACCCGCTGGACGATAGTGCGTTGGAAACGCTCGTTGACAAGGATGTCGTGATAAACAGGGACCGCAGTAACTCCATCACCTATAGCGACTCGAAGAGTATGGGGGGATGGTTGCAACTGAACCGTCGGCTGAACAACAGTGGCAGGAACGTCACCCTGCGTTTCTCCGGTAATGTGGGAGACGGCATGGATAAGTCGTTTACTAACAGTCTGGTGGAGTATTTCCAATTGGTGAACCAGCATGGGGAGGACTCTACGCATCAGACAAACCGCTATGCGGTGACACCGACGAAAAACTGGAACTATGGCATCCGTGCCACCTATAGCGAGCCTATCTTCCGGCAGACATACCTGCAGTTCAGTTATCAGTATCAGTATAGCTATAGGAAAAGTGACCGTGCTACGTATGATTTTAGCAATCTATACACCCAAAAGTATATTGACTTCTTCGGCATCGAGCCCCAGTATCGCGGATGGGATGACTACCTGAGACAGGTCGGCTATCCTTATGATTCTTATAAGGATGACAAACTGAGCCGTTTCTCAGAATATCGTAACTATAACCATACAGCGGAGATTATGTTACGCATCGTCCGTAAGGCTTATAATCTGAATGTGGGCTTCCAGGTGCTGCCGCAGCGCTCGCATTTCACACAGGACTATCAGGGTGTGCATACTGATACGGTACGCACGGTGACGAACTTCGCACCTACAGCCGACTTCCGCTGGAAGATCTCGAAGGTGAGCCAGCTGCGCTTCACCTACCGTGCCAACAGCAGTCAGCCGTCAATGAGTGACTTGTTGGACATCACGGATGACAGTGACCCGCTGAACATCCGGAAGGGTAACCCGGGACTGAAGCCCTCGTTCACACAGAACTTCCGCCTGTTCTATAATAACTATATCCAGAACCACCAGCGGAGTATCATGGCGCACGTCAATTTCTCGACAACCCGTAACTCTATCTCTAATATGGTGACGTATAACGAGCAGTCGGGTGGAAGTACCATCAGACCGGAGAATATCAACGGCAACTGGAACACGTTCGGTATGTTTATGTTCAATACAGCCATCGACTCTGCGGGTTACTTCAATGTCAACACGTTTACAACGCTTCGGTATAATAATAATGTGGGATATGTAAGTGTCAGCAGGAATGAGGATTCCCAGAAGTCGACAACACGTACGACGACAATCGGAGAGCGCCTTGCCGGCAGCTATCGTAACGACTGGCTGGAGGTGGAGCTGAACGGCTCACTGGAGTATATGCATGCCCGTAGTGAGTTGCAGAGTAATAACAACCTCGACACCTGGACATTCTCGTATGGTGGCAGTCTTCAGTTGACGGCACCTTGGGGTACGCAGCTGTCGACGAGCATGAATATGAACAGTCGCCGTGGCTATAACGACGCATCGATGAATACCAATGAGCTGATATGGAACGCACAGGTGTCACAGTCGTTCCTGCGAGGAAATGCGCTGACACTCTCGCTTCAGATGTACGACATCCTCCATCAGCAGTCTACATTCAGCCGTACGGTGGATGCCATGCGTCGCAGCGATACGGAGTATAATGCCATTACCAACTATGCGATGCTGCATGTCATCTATCGTCTGAATATCTTCGGTGGTAAGAATGGAGGTCCGAGAGGACATGAAGGTGGACCTGGTGGTCGCCGGGGTGGTGGCTTCGGTGGTCCTGGCGGTCGTCCTGGTGGGGGCGGTGGCTTCGGACGTCCAAGGTTCTAAGAAAAAAAGAAAGGCACTTCACGAAGTGCCTTTCTTTGATTATTCTTCCTTTCGGTCGTCAACGTTATCACCCTCTGTGGGTGCCATCTCCTCTTCAAAGTCTGTGATGCCTGCATTGATGAGGATGTCATACCACTGCAGGAGCTTCTTGATATCACTGTTGTGAACGCGCTCCTGGTCCCATTCTGGTAAGACTTTCGTGAAATAGTCGTGCAGTTCCTTGGGTGTTGCCTTCTTGTAGTTGAGGCTGGCATTCTTTCCTTTCTCCAGGTCACGCAGGGAAGCGAGAACCTTCATCAGGGGGACATCCTCTGTCTCTGTGAACATGGCGATGTCAGCGAGGGATGTGATACGGTCGGTACCGAAAGCAGGTGTGCGCTTACCTGTTCCGTCAAGAGCCTCCACGATGAGGCTGTTCTTGGCACGTGATACCAGTTTGTAGAGTCCCGGTTTCCCCGAGATAGCTAAAATTGTCTGTTTCATATCTTTTCTTTTTTAATAATGTATTCTAATTGCTCGTCGATATTGGTGATACCGTCATTGATGATCTCGTAGTCGGCACGGCTGATGACTTCTTCCTGAGACAGTTGCCGCTGCATCCATTGCAGCACCTTCTCACGGGTGATATGGTCACGTTGCATCACTCTGTCGATACGAATCTCTAAAGGGGCAGTGACGACGATGACCTTGTCTACCAGTCGGTAAATCCCCGACTCATACATGATAGCACTCTCCATCCATGTCATACCACTCTCCTGAAAGTCGCGGAAGACGGCAGGATGGACAATGGTGTCGATAGCCTTGGCGTTGTCCTCACTCTGCAGCAGGAATTGTGCCACAGCTGCTTTGTTGAGTTGCCCGTCAACATAGGTGTCGGCACCGATAAGCTTCGTGAGCTCCTGCCTGATGACTGGTGAGGTGCGGATGAGGCGTTTGGCGGCAGCGTCACAGTCATATACCACAATGCCGTATTGTGCCGTCAGGCGTCTGCAAACATAACTTTTGCCAGAGCCGATGCCTCCCGTGATTCCTATCTTCATTCCTGTTCCTCTATCAGATAGTCTACTTGCTTGGTTGCCAGAGTCGCTTTGCTGATTCCGTGCGGTATCACCTTTAAGTAGATGTTACATTTGTCAGAAGGGCGTTGGATGATTTCCTGATAGTCAGCAATCACAGTGAAATCCTCTGGGCGTAATGTGCGGAACTGACTGACACCCGTGACAAAACGGACCCTGACCTTTGGCGGGAACGTACGCAGCACTTTCCCTGGAGGCATGTTGATAGCTTGGATGGGTACACCGTCGAGACTCTCTTCCGTGAGGACATCTGTATAGAATCCGATACGCACCTGGTCTGGGACGACCTTCACATCTTTCGGGTGGGATGTCTTGCAGGTAATCATCAGTGTGTCACGGAATCCCACATAGTTAAGCGGTTCGGTATAGATGACATTGATGCTGTCCAGTTTCTCCTCAAAGGTGTAGACATCCACGCTGTCGGGCCAGTACTGTACATGTGAGAGGAAGTAGAGCTGTTCCGGTATGATGCGGCCCGCCCATCTGACAGGTACGCGCTTCCGTTCTCCGTTATTATAAAAGAACTCAATACGGTCTGGTTTTACCGAGCTGATGGTGGTTGACATCTCCAGCTGTTGGCTAATCATTCGCTTAACATCTGATGAGGGGGTGATGCCATGCCCGTTGCCACGGTCGTAATTCTTGAAGGAGATGTTGATATTGCGGTTTTTCTCATACAGATACCTGACAAGAATCCATCCCTTGTCACGGACGGTGACACGCAACGTGTCCGTCTCGTTCGATGTAAGAACCACATTCTTGGGAACCCCTTTTATCTGCATGGTCACCTTGATTTCCCGTTCATAGGTCTCATTCAAGGTGAGGATTAACCAGAAGACACCAGACAATAACAGGAAGAACAGGAAAATAAGCAATTCCCTGCTCGTTCGATTGAACAGGAAACGATTCATCCACCGAGAGATACTTTTTTCCTCCACCTCCTTGAGTCCTTAGCTTATTTCTGAACAGGTGTGCTTGCCATGTCTTTGAAGACAGAGCCTTTGTCAACACGGATAACAACACCGTCTGCAATCTTCACCTCGATGATGCCAGTGGCAAGGTCGATCTTCTTGACAGTGCCGTAGATACCGCCACCGGTAACTACTGGTGTTCCTTCCGTCAGCGAGTTCTGGAAGTTCTGGATCTCCTTCTGACGCTTCTGTTGGGGCTTAATCATAAAGAAATACATGATAGCGAAGATTGCCACCATCATGATAATAAAACTGGTCATGCTGCCACCGCCCTGTGCGGCTTGCGCAGCGAGAAAAATCTGTACCATACTGTTCTAATTATTTCGTTATTGTGATATTGCGATATTACGATATTCCGATATTGCGGGGGGAATTATTCTTTTTCATCCATGTGCTTGATCAGTCGTCCTGTCTCAATCAAGTGGTGGGCGATGGCGTCAAGCATACCGTTGATGTAACCGCCACTCCGTGGGGTGGAGTATATTTTGGAAATCTCCACGAACTCATTGATGGATACGGAGACAGGGATGCTGGGGAATGTCATCATCTCAGCAATGGCTATCTGCATGATGACGATATCCATATAGGCAAGACGGGAGAAATCCCAATTGCGGGAAGCCTCCGTCATGTATCGCTGATATTCGTCAGCATTCATAATGGTGGCGCGGAACAGCTTCTGCGCATAATCCTTGTCATCGTCATTACTGTATTCGGGCAGCAGCTCTTGCCTAGACTGTTTTTTCTCATCAAAGCGCTTGATGGTCTTGATGACAAAGGTGTCTACCACCTCTTTGTCGTCGTTCCAGTAGAGACTTTGCTCTTCCAGCAGAGCGTCCAGGTCGGAATTGTCCTGTATCAGTGTGCGATACACTTTCCTCCAGAACTCACGGTCTGCATCGTAATTGTCCTCAGGGGCATCTATATATTCCTTGTAAATAGAAGATCCGGTAATGAGATGATACATTTTCTTGAGGAACTCAGGCTCATCGTTCCAGTTGAGCTTCTTAGTCTCCAAGAAGTCATTCAGCATCTTATTCTCCTCCAATTGGAGTGCAAAACGGTTATAAGCGAATTTCTGGGAAGGCATCGGTGTCCCTTCACGCTTGGCTTTTGCCTGGGCAATTTCCAGATATCTGCGTGATTCCTTGGTAATAGCCACAATGAGTGCTAACAAATAATTGTAAAGGTCATACGCTTTTGAGAGACTGAAGAGAAGCTCTTTCTCCGCTGCCTCGATGTTCTTGTTACCGTTTTGGTAGTATGCATAGGTTAACTGAACTACCTTGATTCTTATTAATTCTCGATTAATCATATTCTATAGAATAGCTTGTTTTGATACTCTTATCAAGTGCAAAAATACGAAGAATTCCCCTATCATGCAAGAAAATTGCGATATTTTTGAAAATTTTCAATCATCAATTAGCAATTATCAATTAAAATGATTACCTTTGCACCCGCTTTTCGCATCGTGTGATGGTGAATTAAGCAAAATGTATAACTTAATTTAGAGTAACACAATTAACTATGAGAGAAATTAGTGTAAACGGTCAGAAGCGCACCGAGACAGGCAAGAAAGCCTCTAAGCTGCTTCGCAAGGAGGGTCTTGTTCCCTGTAATTTGTATGGTGAGTCTAAGGATGACAAGAATCTTCCTGAGGCATTCTCATTCGCTGTTCCTATGGCAGAGATGCGTAAGGTGATTTACTCTCCTCACGTGTATGTTGTCAATATCACTATCGACGGCAAGGAGCACAAGGCTATCATCAAGGAGCTGCAGTTCCATCCTACAACAGACGCACTGTTGCATGCTGACTTCTACGAGATCAACGAGACCAAGAACATCACTGTCGGTATTCCTGTGAAACTGACTGGTCATGCTCAGGGTGTACGTGACGGTGGTAAGCTCCAGTTGCAGATCCGTAAGATCAACGTTACTGCTCCTTATAAGAATATTCCTGAGATTCTCGAGATTGACGTTACCTCTTTGGAGCTCGGCAAGAGCATCAAGGTTGGCTCACTGAACTTCGAGGGTCTTGAGATCGCTACTCCGAAAGAGGTTATCGTATGTTCTGTTAGAGCTACACGTGCTTCTCGTTCGGCTGCAACTGCTGAGGAGGCTTAAGGCTTGGCAGTATGGACAAATATCTGATTGTAGGCTTGGGCAATGTCGGCGACGAGTACGACATGACCCGCCACAATACGGGATTTATGGTATTGGACGCTTTCGCAAAGGCGTCCAATATCGTTTTTGAGGATAAGCGTTACGGTTTCATCGGCGAGATGAGTCTGAAAGGCCGTAAGGTGTTTCTCCTCAAACCTTCTACATTCATGAACCTCAGCGGTAATGCTGTCCGTTACTGGCTCAACAAGGAGAATATCGATCAGAGCCGCCTGTTGGTCATCAGCGATGATGTGGCAATTCCTTTGGGACAGTTCCGGTTGAAGGCGAACGGCTCCAATGGGGGACATAACGGCTTGGGACATATCCAGCAGCTCATCGGACAGCAGTATGCCCGTCTGCGGATGGGTATCGGCAGTGATTATCCGCAGGGTATGCAGATTGACTATGTCCTGGGGCGTTACAGTGAGGAAGAGCTGAGGGTGCTGCAGCCTGCTATAGACCTTGGTGTGGATATTATCAAGAGTTTTGTATTGGCTGGCATTGATGTCACCATGAACCAATATAATAAATTAGGTAAGAATGGAGGAAGCAAGAGTTGACAAATGGCTGTGGGCGGCTCGTATTTTCAAGACCCGCAGTATCGCTGTTGATGCCATCAAGAACGGACGGGTGACGATGAACGGCATGAACGTCAAACCGTCCCGCATGGTGAAGGTGGGTGAGGTCGTCAGTGTACGCAAGCCGCCTGTCACTTATTCCTTCAAGATACTGAAGACGATAGAGCAACGGGTGGGGGCGAAGCTCCTTCCGGAGATTTACGAGAATGTTACGCCCGCCGACCAGTATGAGTTGCTGGAGATGAACCGCATCAGTGGTTTCGTCGACCGCGCCCGTGGCACGGGTCGTCCTACTAAGAAAGAGCGTCGTGCTCTGGACGAGTTCATTGGTCCTTCCTTGGAAGGTTATGATGATTTTGATTTTGATTCAGAAGATTTTGAGTCCCTTGATTAAGAGGCGGCAATAATACAGGGAGATTATGTTGGTAGATATTGTGCTGATCATAGCAGGTGTGGCGATGGTACTCTATGGGGCTGATCGCCTGACAGAGGGAGCCTCCGCTTTGGCTCGTCGTATGAATGTACCGGAGATTATCATTGGATTGACCATCGTTGCTGCAGGCACCTCCGCTCCAGAGCTCTTCGTCAGTCTGGTGTCCGCACTCAAGGGCACTTCGGGTATGGCTATCGGTAACGTGGTGGGTTCCAATACCATGAATGCCATGCTGATAGTGGGATGTGCCGCCATGGTGGCACCGATGACCATCAGCAAGAGCACTGTTCGTAAAGACATACCTTTTGCCGTCTTTGCCTCAGTCCTATTACCCCTGCTGGCACTCGACTCTTTCCTCGGACGTATCGACGGTGTCATCCTGTTGGCAGGTTTTGCCGCCTTCATGTACTATACTCTGTCGCAGGCAAAGGGTGGGAAGGCAGAACCGGCAACAGAAGTCAAGACGATTAATCCCTGGATGAGTGCGTTCTTCGTATTTCTGGGACTCGCCCTATTGGTGATCGGCAGTAATATCTTTGTCGACTCCGCCTCTCGTGTCGCTTATTCTCTGGGCATCAGTGAAGGTGTTGTCGGTCTGACCATCGTAGCAGGAGGTACCTCACTGCCAGAGCTTGCCACCAGTGTCGTAGCAGCACGCAAGGGACAGTCTGCCATCGCTATCGGCAATGTCATCGGCTCCAATGTCTTTAATATCCTAATGATATTAGGACTCACCGCCACCATCAGTCCCATGCAGATACAAGGTATCACGATGATCGACTTCTCGTTGATGCTCGGCTCCGTCGTCCTCGTCTGGCTGTTCTCCCGTACGAAGTATACCGTAGAGCGTTGGGAGGGACTCCTGTTGGTCGTCGGCTATCTCGTCTACCTCGGTTGGCTGTTGAGTAATGTGTAAGCATTAACATATCCTCCAAAATGATACCTGCAATTGTTTGGGTAATACTCTTAGTCAAATACGACTATGTTATTTGAAAATATGACTGGTGGAATGAAAAATCTGCCAGTCGTATTTTTTATTCCGATGCTCGGAATAAAAATTCTGATGCTCGTATTGTTTAATAAGAGTATCAGAAATTCTTTTTTATTCAACACAAAGGTAAGAGAGTTCTTATTATTTCTCTGTGTCTTTGTATCATGAAAAAAAGGACCTGGCGCTGTCCCAGCGTCAAGGTCCCTCGCAAACTTGAACTCACGTTCGAGTTTGTCTTCGGCTCGGCAGAACACAAGCGGTCTTGGTTCTGCTCCCGCCTTTCGCAAACTTCAAACAACCAAAAAAAGAAGTAGTTGCCTGAATCTCTCTTTATCGGATGAACAGCAGTTCACGGTACTTAGGCAGCGGCCACAGAGCGTCGTCAACGATCAGTTCCAGTTTGTCAATCTGATAACGGATGTCGTCGAGTTTCGGCTCCACCTTATCGTGGTAGGCAATCGCCTTCTCATGCTCATCCACAATCTTGTTCGCCAGTTTACGGGCATTGACCAGTTCCTCCACCTGACGCTCGATAGACGAGGTGCGCTCGGCAATCTCCTCAATCAGTTTCAGGTTACGAGCCGACAACTTCTCCGCCTTGTCCACAGGGAATACCTCTGCCATGTTCTCCACATTCTTCAGGAGCTGGCTCTGGTAGCGGGTGGCGACAGGGATGATATGGTTCATGGAGATGTCGCCCAGTACACGAGCCTCAATCTGTATTTTCTTCGTGTAGGTCTCCCATTTCACCTCGTTACGCGCCTCCAGCTCCTTCTGGGTCATCACACCCAGACTCTCGAACATCTGGATACTCTCAGCGTCAAGGTAACGCTCGAAAATCTTCGGGCAAGACTTCTCCACATCCAGTCCACGCTTGGTAGCCTCAACGACCCACTCGTCGCTATAGCCATTACCGTCGAAGCGGATGGGCTTGCAAGTCTTGATATCCTCACGGAGCACGTCGATGATCGCATGGAAGACAGCGCTATGCTCGGTACCAGCCAGTTTCTTCTCATATTCTGGAATACGTTCGTCCACCCGTTTCTTGAAGTTGACGAGTGCCTCAGCGACAGCGCTGTTCAGGGCTATCATCGCCGATGCGCAGTTAGCCTCGCTGCCGACGGCACGGAACTCAAAGCGGTTACCCGTGAAGGCGAAAGGTGACGTGCGGTTACGGTCGGTGTTGTCGATAAACAGTTCCGGGATCTCCGGGATATCCATCTTCATACCCTGCTTGCCAGCCATGGCGAGGATGTCTTTTACGTCAGCCTTCTCAATGTGGTCGAGCAGTTCCGATACCTGCTTGCCCAAGAACGAGGAGATGATGGCGGGAGGAGCCTCGTTGGCACCTAAGCGGTGAGCATTGGTTGCCGACATGATGCTTGCCTTCAACAGTCCGTTATGGCGATATACACCCATCAGTGTCTCGACGATGAATGTGGCGAAGCGCAGGTTCTGCTCAGGAGTCTTGCCGGGCGCATGCAGCAGTACCCCGTTATCCGTCGACAGGCTCCAGTTGTTATGCTTACCGCTGCCGTTGATGCCATCGAAAGGTTTCTCGTGGAGCAGCACACGGAACCCATGTTTACGTGCCACCCGCTTCATCATCGACATCAGCAGCATGTTATGATCGACGGCAAGGTTCGTCTCCTCGAAGATAGGAGCCAGCTCAAACTGGTTAGGAGCCACCTCATTATGACGGGTCTTACAGGGTATGCCCAGTTCAAGGGCGACAATCTCCAGTTCCTTCATGAAGGCGGCGACACGCTCAGGGATGCTTCCGAAATAATGGTCATCCATCTGCTGGTTCTTTGCCGAGTCGTGTCCCATCAGGGTGCGTCCCGTCAGCAGCAGGTCAGGACGTGCGGCATAGAGACCTTCGTCCACCAGGAAATACTCCTGTTCCCATCCGAGGTTGCTGGTGACCTTCTTCACCTCCGGGTCGAAATAATGACAGACATCCGTGGCAGCGACATTCACTGCATGAAGAGCACGCAGCAATGGTGCCTTGTAGTCGAGCGCCTCACCGCTGTAGCTGATGAAGACCGTAGGGATACACAGCGTATCGTCGATGATGAACACCGGTGAGGTGGGGTCCCATGCAGAGTAGCCACGTGCCTCGAAAGTCGAGCGGATACCGCCACTGGGGAATGACGAGGCATCAGGCTCCTGCTGGACGAGCAGTTTACCCGTGAACTCCTCCACCATACCACCCTTGCCGTCATGCTCAATGAACGAGTCGTGCTTCTCGGCAGTACCCTCCGTCAAGGGCTGGAACCAGTGCGTATAGTGAGTGACACCGTTCTCCGTTGCCCATTGTTTCATGCCGGCAGCCACCGCGTCGGCAATCTCACGGTCGAGACGTGCGCCATTGTCCATCACATCTATCATTTTCTCATACACAGCCTTGGGAAGATACTTGTACATCTTCTCACGGTTGAAAACCTTCTTTCCAAAATACTCAGAAGGTCTCTCTACTGGATTTTTTACGTCGAGTGGCTTCTTCTTGAATGCCTCACCGACAACCTGAAATCTTAATGTTTCCATAACTTCTTTTTTTACAAATGAATGATTAACTATTGAAAGTTTACGGATGCAAAGTTATAACAATATGAAAGAATATAGGCATGTTTTATTTCATATTGTGTGTTAAAACATTAATGCATTATCTTTTTGTAAAGTATTATGGTTGTTTATGTATCGTTTTGTTATCATTTTGTCTTTAAAACGTACCATCTTGTGGCAAATTGAAACTTATGGACATTTTGAAGTCTTATGTCTCAGCAGCCTTGGTAAGTTGGCGAGTGACTTTACGCGCTTCCCGCCAGCGTGGGAAATAACGATCCATCAGGGAATGGAAGTGTGCGTTATGACTGGGTTCCAGCAAGTGGCAGAGTTCGTGTACCACCACATGTTCAACACACCATTCCGGCAATAATAATAAATAGGTAGAGAAGCAGATGGAACGTGCTTTCACGTTACACATGCCCCATCGGGAAATCATCGGTTTATAGTAGATTTCCCTCGGCTGTACTCCCATCCGTGCGGCATGCTGTTCCACCATGGGTGCTGTCAGGACTTTCAGTTTCCGGAGTGCATCGTCCTTCTGTTCCTTGGTCCGCAGCGGCAGTTGGTTGAAAAAGGCAGTCCTTTGCCGTTGTCGTACCGCCGTCTTTTCCCTTGCCTTGGCAATCCAGTCACGATGCTCCATGATAAACCGCACCACCTCCTTTTTACGTAGTCCGACGGGTGCAGACACATGCACATCGCCATTCTTAACGATGCGCATTGACAGTCTGCTTGTCATCCGGTATGTCACTAATATCGCCATCTCTGCAGTTTTCTTTTCCAGACTGCAAAGATACGCAAAATGAGTGAAATACCAAATTTATTTGAGTATTTCCGAAGTGCAGCCCATCGTTGGCTTATTTTCCCATCCAGCGCTTGATACGAGCCAGTGCCTCTTCTGTCTGCTCATGACTGCCGAAGGCGGTGAAGCGGACATAGCCCTCGCCACTGGGACCGAAACCGACTCCCGGGGTACATACGACATTTGCCCCGTAGAGCAACTGCTCGAAGAACTGCCACGAAGTGACACTGTCAGGAGTGCGCATCCAGATGTAGGGAGCGTTCTCCCCGCCATAACACTCGAAGCCGAGGGCACGCAACGTGGTGAGCATACGTGTTGCGTTCTGCATATAGTAGTCGATGGTCTCCTGTATCTGCTGCTTACCTTCAGGTGTGTAGATCGCCTCTGCCGCCCGCTGACTGATATAACTGGCACCGTTGAATTTTGTACACTGGCGGCGGTTCCAGAGTCGGTGCAGAGGAATCCGGTTCCCCTCGAAATCGGCAACGCTGACCTCCTTAGGTATCACTGTATAGCCACAGCGGATGCCAGTGAAGCCTGCCGTCTTTGAATAAGAATGGAACTCGACGGCACACTTGCGGGCTCCCCGTATCTCGTAGATGGAGCGAGGTATCTCCGGGTCCCTGATATATGCCTGATAGGCAGCGTCATAAAAAATCAGCGCATCGTTCTTCAGCGCATAATTGACCCACTTGCGCAGCTCCTGCTTGGTGATGACCGTTCCCGTGGGGTTGTTCGGATAACACAAGTAGATGACGTCCATGTGCCGGTCCTTGGGGATGGCAGGTGTGAAACCATTCTCTGCCGTGCAGGGCATATAGACAACATTCGTCCAGCGGCCATCCTCAAAGGTGCCGCAGCGTCCAATCATTACATTAGAGTCAATATAGACGGGGTAGATAGGGTCGGTTACCCCGATGAAGTTATCCCAGTGGAGCACCTCCTGGATATTGCCCGTATCCGATTTGGCACCGTCGTTGATGAAGATCTCATCGATATCGAGGTGTATGCCACGGGGTAGGAAATCATTCTCCAGGATTGCCTTGCGAAGGAAGTCATACCCCTGTTCCGGTCCGTAGCCGTGGAATCCCTTGGCAGTAGCCATCTCCTCAGTGGCTCTGTGCATCGCCTCAATGACGGCAGGGCAGAGCGGTTGGGTGACATCACCGATGCCGAGAGAGATCACATCAACTTTGGGATGCATCACTTTGAAGGCATTCACCTTTTTGGCGATGTCGGCAAACAGGTAGTTATTCTGGAGGTTTAGAAAGTGTACGTTAACTAAAGCCATAATTATGTTGTTTTCGATGTTTTGTTATTCAATCTCTCCGTCGAAGACGAAGCTGGCAGGACCGGTCATATAGACGTGATCATCCGACTCACGCCACTCGATATGCAGGGTGCCGCCATCCATGACGATGTTGCTTTTTCGGCTGGCACGGTCAGTGAGTACGGCAGCGACAGCGGTGGCACAGGCTCCCGTTCCACATGCCTGGGTGATGCCACTGCCCCGTTCCCATACACGGGTACGTATGTTTCCATCGTCTGTCACCTGAGCAAACTCGATATTGCAGTGCTGAGGAAAGGCAGGATGTTTTTCTAAAGTTCGTCCCATCGTCTCCACCATGTCCACGTCAGGGGTGAATATGACATAGTGCGGGTTTCCCATGGAGACAAAGGTGCCTTCATGGAGTCCGCGTGTGGTTACGAAAAAGCGCTCGTCCGCCAAGACAGGCTTCCCCATGTCAACAGTGACGCTCTGTACCTTCCCGTCAGTGACGAGAAGGTTGAGCGTCTTAACACCCGACAAGGTAAGCAGTTGAATTCGGGTCTTTGTCGTCATCCCTTTTTCATATAGATATTTCCCGATGCAGCGCGACGCATTTCCGCACATCATCGCCTCCGAGCCGTCGGCATTGAAAATGCGCATCGAGAAGTCAGCCTCCGAGACAGGGCTCTTACCAATGAGTACCAGTCCGTCGGAACCGATGCCCTTGTGGCGGTCACTCCACTTGACGGCAACCTCCGAAGGGTTGGCTATCGGATACTGCATGGTATCGACATAGATATAGTCGTTACCGGCACCATGCATCTTAGTGAATCTGATCTTTGTCATTTGTTGAGGTATTGGTCTACTTGTTTTGCTATATTCTTACCACTTGCCATGGCACGGACGACAAGAGATGCTCCATTGGCTGCGTCACCGCATACAAACACATTCTCCGGATACTGAGGATGCTCCGGACGGAGGAATCCCATGGCGAGGAGTACCAGCTCTGCCTTGATGATTTCCGGCTCTTTCCCCTTCTCCTGTACCTTCACGCCAGTGAGTCTTCCGTCCTTGCCTATAAACTCAAGGGTGTTGATGTTCCAGCGACGGACACATCCTTCCTCATGGCTGCTGGTTGTCTTCAGGGTCCGTGGGAAGTTCGGCCACGGGTTGTTGGGGTCGACAGGTCCTTCAACAGGTTTGGGCATGATTTCTATCTGTGTCACACTCTTGCAGCCCTGGCGATGAGCGGTGCCGATGCAGTCAGAGCCTGTGTCACCACCACCGATGACCAGTACGTCCTTGTCTTTGGCGGTGATGCGCTCCTCCTTTGAGAATTCCATGCCGGCGAGGACACGGTTCTGCTGGGCAAGGAGTTCGAGAGCGAAATGTACCCCTTTCAGTTCCCTGCCAGGTATCTTCAGGTCACGGGCGGTAGGGGTGCCGGTGGCAATGATGGTTGCATCGTAATCGGAATTGTCCGAATTCTCCGAATACTCCGAATTAAACCTGAACTCAATCCCTTCCTCTTCCAGCAACTGTATGCGGCGGTTGATGACCGCTTTGTTGAGCTTGAAGTTGGGGATGCCATAGCGTAGCAGTCCTCCCGCAGCCTCGTTCTTCTCATAGACGGTCACCTGATAGCCCATCAGGTTCAGGTCATTGGCGGCGGCAAGCCCTGCGGGACCACTGCCAATGACGGCAACACGCTTGCCGTTGCGCACAGGGTGATGCACGTTGATGTACCCTTCACGGAAGGCAGCCTCGGTGATGGCACATTCATCTTCACGGTTCGTGGTCGGCTCGTGCTCGATGAGGTTCAGTACACACGCTTTCTCACAGAGGGCAGGACAGATACGTCCCGTAAACTCAGGAAACGGGTTGGTGGCGCTCAGCAGCTGGTAAGCTAATTCCCAGTCTCCCTTATACAAGGCATCATTCCACTCAGGTGGTTTGTTTCCTAAGGGACATGCCCAGTGACAGAAAGGTACACCGCAGTCCATGCAGCGGCTTGCCTGTAGTTTGCGCTCCCGGGTGTTGAGTGTCTGTTCCACTTCACCGTAATCGTGGATTCTATCGTGGATAGGACGGTATCCCGCCTCTTGACGATGTATTTCTAAAAATGCTTTCGGGTTTCCCATAACAACTTCAATTCTTTTAGTCGCCTCGCTTTGTAAAAGCGTCTTACGACGATAACTTCAATTCTTAATACTCTCTCTGCATGTCTGCGATTTTCTCCCGGAGACGCATCATCTGTTCTTCCTGCAGTACTCGTTTGTACTCAATCGGCACAATCTGGATGAAGTCTTCTATATAACGTTGCCAGTTGTCTAACATTGTGCGGGCAAGAGTAGAACCAGTATATAAATAATGTTGGCGGATCAGTTCGTGCAGTTCCTTGCGGCTGACACTATCCTCGACGAGGTTGATCTCCACCATGTCCATATTGCAGAAATAGTCAAAGTGGTGGTTCTTGTCCCAAACGTAGGCAACACCTCCCGACATGCCGGCGGCAAAGTTGCGCCCAGTCTCACCGAGGACGACGACTCGCCCTCCCGTCATATACTCACAGCAGTGGTCACCGGCTCCTTCGAGGACGGCAATGGCTCCAGAGTTACGTACACCGAAACGCTCGCCCACCTTACCATTGATGTAGAGCTCTCCGGAAGTGGCACCATACAGTCCTGTGTTACCTGCGATGATGTTCTCTTCAGCGACGAAATTAGTACGGGACGGGGGAAGGATGGCGATACGCCCGCCACTGAGTCCCTTGGCGAAATAGTCATTTGTCTCACCTTCCAGTTTGAAGGACACGCCATGGGTGAGGAAAGCACCGAACGACTGTCCCGCAGAACCTTTGAACTTCACGTTGATGGTACCGTCGGGAAGTCCCTGTTCCCCATATTTCTGGACGATAGCTCCTGAGAGCATAGCTCCCACGGCACGGTTGGTGTTCTTGATGCTGTAGTCGAGGTTTACCTCGCTCTGGCTGCTGATGGCAGGTTCTGCGGCGGCAATCATCTGCTCGTCAATCGTCGTTCCCTGCATGCCCAGTGGTACAGAGGGCTTGCGGACATCCCCCGTGAAGTGCAGCGTGCCGTCGTATTTGTTCAGGAGTCGCTTGAAGTCAAGGATAGACTCTTTCGTCTCTATCAGTTCCGTATGTCCCACGATATCATCCAGATGTCTGAATCCCATCTCGGCGAGATACTCGCGAACCTCCTGAGCCAGGAAGGTGAAATAGTTGACGAGGTATTCATAGCGGCCGATGAAATGCTTGCGAAGTTCAGGATTCTGTGTGGCGACCCCCATCGGACAGGTGTTGAGGTTGCACTTGCGCATCATCACACAGCCAAGGACGATCAGGGCGGCGGTGCCGAAACCAAACTCCTCAGCACCCAGTAACGCCATGAGGACCACATCACGACCAGTCTTGATTTGTCCGTCAACCTGTAGGCGCACCTGTGAACGGAGCCCGTTCTTAACAAGGGTTTGCTGGGTCTCGCTCAGTCCAATCTCCGGTGAGATACCGGCAAATCGCATGCTGGAGGCAGGAGAGGCTCCCGTACCTCCCTCAGCTCCGGAGATGACGATAAGGTCGGCTTTCGCCTTTGCCACACCAGCAGCGATGGTTCCCACACCGCTCTCAGCCACCAGTTTGACGGAGACGGCTGCCTTGGGATTGACATTCTTCAGGTCGAATATCAACTGGGCGAGGTCCTCAATGCTGTAGATGTCGTGGTGAGGTGGAGGACTGATCAGACTGATGCCGGGAATGGAGTGACGTGTCTTGGCAATCACCTCGTTGACCTTGAAGCCAGGCAGTTGTCCGCCTTCTCCGGGCTTGGCACCCTGTGCCACCTTAATCTGTATCTCCTCAGCGTTCACCAGATATTCCGTCGTCACGCCGAAGCGTCCGCTTGCCACCTGTTTTGTCTTACTGTTGAGGCTGATGCCGTCTACTGACGAATGGAAACGCTCAGAGTCCTCTCCGCCCTCACCTGTGTTAGAGCGTCCTCCTATCTTGTTCATAGCAAGGCAGATTGCCTCGTGTGCCTCTTTGGAGAGAGCGCCGAAACTCATGGCACCTGCCACGAAATGCTTGACAATGTCCTCGACGGGTTCCACCTCGTCAATGCCGATGGGGTTCTTTTTCCATCCGAGGAAATCACGGATGAAGATGGGCGATTCTTTCTCGTCAGCCAGTCGGCTGTATGTTTTGAATTTCTCATAATCTCCTGTGCGGGTAGCGAGTTGCAGCGTGGCAATTGTTTCTGGGTTCCATGCATGTTTGATTCCGTCCTTTCGCCAGTGGAACTGACCGAGGTTAGGCAGGTAGTTGGGTGTGGCGGATGAGGCATAAGTCTTCCGGTGCATCGCAACGGCATCAGCAGCAATCTTATCCAGTCCGATACCTCCGATAGTACTTATCTCCGTGCCGAAATAGTTTTTCAGCAGGCTCTCGCTCAGTCCGACACTCTCAAAAATCTTGGCCCCCCGGTAGCTGCGGATGGTAGAAATGCCCATTTTCGCCATAATCTTGAAGAGCCCTTTCTTCACAGCCTTGATATAGTTCGCCTCCGCAGTAGGGTAGTCTTCCTGTATCTTGTGTCGTTTCACCAGATCGTCGAGAACGGCAAAAGCCATATAAGGACAGAGTGCCGAAGCACCATAGCCCAATAGAAGAGCGGCATGCATCGTCTCACGGATTTCTCCGCTCTCCACAATCAGGGCAGTCTGCACGCGTTTCCCTACACTGATCAGGTAGTGATGTACGGCAGAGACCGCCAGCAGCGATGGGATAGCCACATGTTGCTTGTCCACATCTCGGTCGGTCAGGATGATATAGTTATACCCTTCGTCCACCGACTTCTCCGCCTGATGGCAAAGGGCATCAAGCGCCTCTTGCAGTCCGTCGGCTCCTTTTTCCCCGTCAAAAAGCATCGGTAATTTGATGGTGTTGAAACCTTTATAGCGGATATTACAGAGGATGTCCAGTTGGGTATTGTTCAGAATAGGGTGGGGCAGACGCACCATCTTGCAGTTGGTCTCGTCAGGGGTGAGGATGCCGGAGCCCACCCTGCCGATATACTCCGTCAGACTCATCACCAGTTCCTCGCGGATAGAGTCAATAGCGGGGTTCGTTACCTGGGCGAACTGCTGACGGAAATAGTTGAAGAATACCTGAGGCTTGTCCGACAGGACGGCAAGTGGCGTGTCATTACCCATCGATGCCGTTGGCTCCTGTCCATTGACAGCCATAGGCACGATGGTGTTCGTTATATCCTCTTCTCCATAGCCGAACATCATTTCCTTCTGGAGCAGGTCGCTGATATGATTGTCGACATGTCTGCCGGACTTCAGTTTCTCCAGCTGGATGCGGTTGGTACTCAGCCACTGGCGATAGGGGTGTTCGCTGGCGAGTTGCTGTTTGATCTCACCATCATAGTATATCTTACCCTCCTGTGTGTCGATAAGCAGGATCTTACCCGGCTGCAGGCGCCCTTTCTCTGCAATCTCAGTAGGGTCAAAGTCCATCACGCCAACCTCACTTGCCACCACCATTGTGTCGTTCTTCGTAATGGTATAGCGGGCAGGACGGAGTCCGTTACGGTCCAGCATGCCACCTGCAAAACGTCCGTCACTGAACAGCAGGGCGGCAGGACCATCCCACGGCTCCATCAGGATGGAGTGGTATTCGTAGAAAGCCTTCAAATCCTCGCTAATAGGGTTCTTGTCATTGAAGCTCTCCGGTACAAGCACGCTCATTGCATGTGGCAGTGAGAGTCCTGACATGACAAAGAACTCCAGTACGTTGTCCAGACTTGCCGAGTCGGACATTCCCGACTGGATGATAGGGGATATTTGCTTGATATCCCCCAACATGTCACTGCTGAGGACACTCTCTCTTGCCTGCATCCATCCGCGGTTTCCACGAATGGTGTTGATCTCACCGTTATGGGCGAGCAAGCGGAAGGGCTGGGCTAATGACCACGTGGGAAATGTGTTTGTGCTGAAACGTGAGTGCACCAGCGCCAGTCCGCTTGTGAAATAGGGGTTGGTAAGGTCGGGGAAATATTGCCGTACCTGCATGGACGACAACATCCCTTTGTATATAATATTTGTGTTGCTCAGTGAACAGATATAAAAGTCCTTGTGGGTGACACGGCGTTCTATCTTCTTGCGAATAATATATAAAGTACGCGCAAAGGAATCTACTTTGTCATCACTGATGCCGGTGATGAAAACCTGCTTGATGGCGGGCTCCGTGCTTAACGCGGCGTTACCCAGACAGTCGGGATTGGTCGGTACGTTGCGCAGATGCATCAGTTGAAGCCCCTCACGCTCTATTTCCTCAATCATGACTTGGAGAATGTCGCTTTGCGCCTTCTCCTCTTTGGGCAGGAAAACCAAGCCCGTCCCGTATTTCCCCTTCTCGGGGACGGGAATACCTTGTAATAGGATGAACTCATGCGGTATTTGAACCATGATACCGGCACCGTCACCATCCTTTCCGACTTCAGCGCCACGGTGTCGCATGTTCTCCAGCACATGCAGTGCCTGGTCCACCAACCCGTGACTCTTGTTACCATGAATGTTCACAATCATGCCCACGCCGCAGGCATCGTGCTCATACTGGTTCTGATAAAGTCCTCTTTCCTGGTTTTGAAGTTTACTTTCTGTCATATTATCCTTATTAAATCTATGTTTTTGTATTTATTTGAGTGCAAAGATAGAGCAAAAAGACAGAATTAACAAGAAAAATCTTACATAATTTTCTGTAAATTTTTAAACAACTTACATTTTGAAACAAATATTGCTAATTTTGTTTCATTTTGTAAAATATTGTTAGAATTATGAAAGGTGATTATTTACACTTTGTTAGTTTGAGCGTTTTTTTACAAATTAAAAGCAAGAATTGTGACTGCCGATATACCGAAAATACGTAATTTTGCCATGGAAACGTTTTCCATGATATTATTAATTAAATAGGTAAAAAGGTATGAAAAAGATTGAAGCGATTATCCGCAAGACGAAGTTTGAGGATGTCAAACGGGCTTTGTTAAGTTCGGACATCGACTGGTTTGAATACCACGACGTGCATGGTATTGGTCAGAGCCGTCAGGAGCGTATTTATCGTGGTGTCCAGTATAGTACGGATGTCATAGAGCGCGTAGCATTGACCATTGTCTGTCGTGATGTCATTCTGGACCCCACTATCCAGGTCATTCTGAAGGTTGCCCATACGGGTGAGATCGGTGACGGACGCATCTTCGTCAGTGATATGATAGACACCTGGTCTATCCGTACTGGCGAGCATGGCGATACGGTATTAAGAGATAAGAAATAGGATAACACAACACAAACACAAAATGTAACGATTATGAATGAGATTGGATTATCACTCGATACAGTATGGATGCTGTTAGCAGCAATGTTGGTATTCTGGATGCAGCCTGGTTTTGCCTTGTGTGAGGCAGGTTTCACCCGCAGTAAGAATACCGCCAACATCCTGATGAAGAACTTTGTCGACTTTATGATCGGCTCCCTGTTGTTCTTCTTCCTGGGATTCGGGTTTATGTTTGGTTCCGACGGAGCCGGTTTCATCGGAGCGCCTAACTGGGGCGACCTCTCCTTCTATAAAGGTGATCTGCCGACAGAGGGCTTCCTGATCTTTGAGACGGTCTTCTGCGCCACCTCAGCTACCATCGTCAGTGGTGCCATGGCAGAGCGCACGAAATTCTCGATGTATGTCATCTACAGTGCTTTTATCTCGTTGTTTATTTACCCTATTGAAGGTCACTGGACATGGGGAGGCGGTTGGTTGTGTAACAGTGCTGCCGACAGCTTTATGATGACGACCTTTGGTGATGTGTTCCACGATTTCGCAGGTTCAGCCATCGTGCATAGCGTAGGTGGTGTCCTTGCTTTAGTCGGTGCTCTTGCGTTAGGTCCCCGTATCGGGAAGTATGATGCAGACCGTAAGAGCCGTGCCATCCCTGGTCATTCGCTGACCTTGGCAGCTTTGGGTGTTTTCATCCTCTGGATGGGATGGTTCGGCTTTAACCCCGGTTCACAGCTCGCTGCCAGCGGGGAAGTCAACCGCATCGCCATATCGCATGTGTTCCTGACCACCAATCTGGCAGCAGCGGCAGGTGGAACAGCCACGATGTTTATCACATGGCTGAAATATGGCAAGCCATCCTTGTCACTGACCCTCAACGGCGTATTGGCAGGATTGGTGGGTATCACTGCCGGCTGTGACCTCGTTAACCCTCTTGGTGCGGTGATTATCGGACTGGTCTGTGGCATTGTATTGGTATTCTCTATTGAGTTCATCGACCATGTCCTGCATATCGACGACCCCGTAGGTGCCTCTTCAGTACATGGTGTCTGTGGTATTCTCGGTACCTTGATGACAGGACTCTTCTCTGTCAGCAATGGAGCATTCTACGGACATGGCTGGGGCTTCTTCGGAGCGGAGTGCTTCGGAATCCTCATCATTGATCTCTGGGCGGCTGCCTGTGGTATTGTTCTTTTCTATGGAATTAAGTATCTTCGTGGCTTACGTGTCGAGTCTCGTGTCGAGGAAGAGGGACTGGATGTCTATGAGCATGGAGAAAGTTGTTATAATTAATGATATTTTAAGGTATGAGAAAGATTGTTTTATTCGCAATGGGACTGGTGGCAAGTGCCACCACCCTTGCACAGGAACAGTTACGGGTAGGCGAGCAAAGCCCGGAAATCAAAGCAGAGGTGACGATAGCCGCCGATCTCGTGAGCCAGTATATCTGGCGTGGACTGGACTGCGGTAATGTCAGTATCCAGCCGACACTGGGAATCGCTTACAAAGGTTTCAGTCTCTCGGCATGGGGGAATGTGGGTTTTAAGTCGGAGGACACCAAGGAGTTCGACCTCACTGCCTCTTATAGTACAGGCGGTCTGACTATTGGAGTGACTGATTATTGGTTTAACACCCCAGAGGAGCGTTACTTCTATTATAATGCCCACAGCACCAGTCATGTCTTTGAGGGCTTCGTCTCCTATGACTTTGGACTGCTCTCAGCCGCCTGGTATACCAACTTTGCGGGGAATGACGGACAGAACAAGAGCGGTAAAAGAGCCTACTCCAGTTATTTTGAGTTGAATGCCCCGTTTAAGTTGGTGACTCTCGACTGGACTGGAACGTTGGGTGTGGTACCCTATGCCACCACCTATTACAACACGTCAGGGTTTGCAGTGACCAATGTGTCACTGAAAGCATCGAAGGACATCAGGATTACGGATACCTTCTCTGTCCCGATATTCGCACAGGTTATTGGCAACCCTTCGTCACAGAAAGCCTATTTCGTCTTTGGATTCACGCTTAAGCCGTGAGTCCAAAGACTCCCTTTTTACGCAAAACTTCAAAACAATCAATATATGGAAACAAAGTATATCTTCGTAACAGGCGGTGTCGTTTCGTCCCTTGGTAAGGGGATCATCTCCGCCAGTATTGGCAAACTGCTCCAGGCACGTGGCTATAAGATCACTATTCAGAAGTTTGACCCCTACATCAACATCGACCCCGGGACACTGAACCCCTATGAGCATGGAGAGTGCTATGTGACGGTCGATGGCATGGAGACCGACCTGGACTTAGGACATTATGAGCGTTTTACAGGTATTCACACGACGCGTAACAACTCCATTACCACCGGGCGTATCTACAAGACGGTCATCGACAGGGAACGCCGGGGGGATTATCTGGGTAAGACCATCCAGGTGGTGCCCCATATCACTGATGAGATCAAACGCCGTATGCTGCGTGAGAGTGAAGAGTTAAAAGTGAAGAGTGAAGAATTAAATTTTGACTTCGTCATCACAGAAGTGGGAGGTACTATCGGTGATATAGAGAGTGCCCCTTTCATGGAGGCTATCCGACAGTTGCGCTGGCAACTGGGTCGTGATGCCGTGTGTGTCCATCTCACCTACGTTCCTTACCTGAAAGCCGCCGATGAGTTGAAAACAAAACCCACCCAGCATTCCGTCAAGGAATTGCAAGGCATGGGAATCCAGCCCGATATCCTCGTCCTGCGTACCGAGCGTCATCTTGATGACCATCTTCGTATGAAAGTTGCCTCGTTCTGTAATGTTGACCTCGAGTGTGTGGTGCAGAGCGAGGATATGCCCAGCATCTATGAGGTGCCGGTCAGTATGCAGCGACAGGGGCTGGATGCTGCCATCATGCGGAAGATCGGTATTCCTGTGGGAATGACTCCTGCGATGAAGCCTTGGCATGACTTCCTTGACAAGCAGCGCCATGCCACCCGTGAGGTGCACGTCGGACTGGTGGGAAAATATGACTTGCAGGATGCGTATAAGAGCATCCGGGAGAGCCTGAACCTCGCAGGTGTCTATAATGATGTGAAAGTCAAGCTCCATTTTATCAATAGTGAGCAGGTCACCAAGGAAAATGTGGCAGACCAGTTACAGGAGGTAGCGGGTATCATCATCTGTCCGGGCTTCGGTCAAAGGGGCATCGAGGGGAAAATTATCGTAGCGGAATATACCCGTACTCACGATATCCCCACCTTTGGCATCTGTCTTGGTATGCAGATGATGGTGATAGAATTCGCACGGAATGTGCTGGGCTATGCGGATGCAGACAGTTGTGAGATGAATCCCCAGACCTCGCATCCCGTCATCGACCTGATGGAGGAGCAGAAAAATATCACACAGATGGGAGGCACGATGCGTCTGGGAGCTTATGAGTGTGAACTGGTCAAGGGTAGTAAGACCGCTGAGGCTTATGGTCAGCAGACGCTCATCAAGGAGCGCCACCGCCATCGCTATGAGTTCAATAACCAATATATGGAGGAATACGAGCGGAATGGCATGAAACTGGTAGGAGTCAATCCTGCCGCCCGTCTGGTGGAGATTGTCGAGATTTCCACCTTGCGCTGGTATATCGGTACTCAGTTCCATCCGGAATACTCGTCTACGGTGCTTCACCCACATCCATTGTTTATGTCGTTTATTAAAGAATGTTGTCATGGAAGAGCTGAAGCATGAGTGTGGGGTGGCAGTGATCCGCCTGTTGAAGCCCTTGTCCTACTACCAGCGGAAATACGGGACGTGGCGGTATGGACTCAACAAACTCTATCTTCTGATGGAGAAACAGCATAACCGTGGACAGGAAGGGGCTGGTATCGCCTGTGTCAATCTGGATGCTACTGCTGGCACGGAATATATGTTCCGTGAAAGGGCAGAGGGGAAGGATGCCATCACCGAGATTTTCAAGCGGACGGACGACTCCTTTGCCGGACAGTTGTATATGGGGCATCTGCGTTATTCCACGACAGGGAAAAGCGGATTGACTTTCGTGCATCCTTTCTTGCGTCGTAACAACTGGCGGGCGAAGAACCTGTGTCTCTGTGGTAACTTTAATATGACGAACATCGACGAGGTCTTTGACTATCTGACCGGTCAGGGACAGTCACCACGCATCTATAGCGACTCCTATATCATGCTGGAACTGATGGGGCACCGTCTCGACCGGGAGGCGGAACGACTCTATGCCGAGGCGAGGGAGAAACAACTGGAAGGCACTGCCGTCACACGGTATATCGAGGACCATATCCGGATGGAGAACGTACTTGCCAAGACCCTGTCTCATTTCGATGGCGGTTATGTGATGTGTGGTATGACAGGCAGTGGGGAGATGTTTGCCATGAGAGACCCCTGGGGTATCAGACCAGCTTTCTATTATCAGGATGATGAGGTGGTGGTGATTGCCAGCGAGCGTCCTGTGATACAGACCGTCTTCGACCTGTCCGCAGAGGATGTCCACGAGTTACAGCCAGGGCAGTCATTGCTAATCCGTAAGAGTGGAGAGCAGTGTCTGGAACAGATTCTTCCTCCCCAGAAGTATAGCGCCTGCTCCTTTGAGCGTATCTATTTCAGCAGAGGGTCCGACCGTGACATCTATCAGGAGCGCAAACGGTTGGGCGAGCAGTTGATGGAACCGATCATGCAGGCAATCAACGGGGAGGTGTCGCATACGGTATTCTCCTATATCCCCAATACAGCGGAAGTTGCTTTCTGTGGTATGACGGACGGTTTCCGTCGCTTGGATCATGAGGTACGTATCGAGAAAGTGGTGTGGAAGGATATCAAGTTACGGACTTTCATTACTGAAGGTACAGAGCGTAACGACCTTGCCGCCCATGTCTATGACATCACCTATGGGAGTCTGACACCCTATGTGGATAACCTGGTGATTATTGATGACAGCATCGTGCGGGGAACTACCCTGCGGGAGAGTATCTTCAAGATCCTGGACCGCCTGCATCCCAAGAAAATCGTGATGGTGAGCAGTTCCCCCCAGATCCGTTATCCTGACTATTATGGTATTGATATGTCGAGACTGGAGGAACTCTGTGTCTTCCGTGCCGCCATCGAACTGATCAAGGACAGGGGGATGCAGCAGTTGATAGCGGACACTTACCGTGCCTGTAAGACTGATCCTTCAACAGCCAATCATGTCAAGGATATCTACAGTCCCTTCACCATAGAGGAAATCAACCGGAAGATGGTGGAGATGCTCCGCCCGGAGAAGATGCTGACTCCCGTGGAACTGGTGTTCCAGTCGATAGGCGGACTGCACCGTGCCTGTCCCCATCATCCGGGAGACTGGTATTTTACAGGTGACTATCCCACGGTGGGAGGTATCCGGATGGTCAACCGTGCCTTTGTGAGTTATGTGGAACAAGTATTGAAGTTACAACTATAAAAGAAGTATATTATGTGTGGAATCGTAGCTATATTGAATGTAAAGGAACAGACGCAGCAGTGGCGTCAGAAAGCATTGCGTATGAGTCAGAAGATACGTCACCGCGGACCAGACTGGAGTGGTATCTATTGCGGGGGTTCAGCAATCCTTGCCCATGAGCGGCTGAGTATCGTCGATCCCGAGTCAGGAGGACAGCCATTGTTCTCTCCTGACAGGAAACAGGTTCTTGCCGTCAATGGGGAGATATATAACCATCAGGACATCCGACGGCAGTTTGCCGGAAAGTATGACTTCCAGACGGGCAGTGACTGTGAGGTGATTCTCGCCCTGTATCGTGAGAAAGGCATTGATTTCCTGGAGGACCTCAGTGGCATCTTTGCCTTTGTGCTCTATGACGAGGAGAAGGATACCTTCCTCATTGCCCGTGACCCTATCGGTGTCATTCCCCTTTATATCGGTTATGACGATGACGGGACGGTATATGTCGCCTCCGAGTTGAAGGCTTTGGAAGGACAGTGTCAGCGTTATGAGCCTTTCCTGCCTGGACACTATTATTGGAGTGGGGAAGGACAGATGCATCGTTACTACCACCGTGACTGGATGTCGTATGATGCCGTGAAGGATAGCGGCGCAAGTTCTGAGGATATCCGTCAGGCACTGCGGGCAGCCGTCAAGCGTCAGTTGATGTCTGATGTCCCATACGGCGTACTGCTCAGTGGCGGTCTCGACTCCTCTGTTATCTCCGCCGTTGCGGAGCGTTATTCCGAGATGCGTATTGAGGACAACTCCCAGACGAAGGCATACTGGCCTCGTCTGCATTCCTTCGCAGTGGGACTGAAGGGGGCTCCTGACTTGGCAAAGGCAAGACTTGTCGCTGATCATATCGGTACGGTGCATCATGAGATCAACTATACCATTCAGGAAGGTCTTGATGCCTTGCGTGATGTTATCTATTTCATCGAGACGTATGATGTCACCACGGTACGTGCCTCTACACCGATGTACCTCCTTGCCCGTGTCATCAAGTCGATGGGTATCAAAATGGTACTCTCTGGCGAAGGTGCTGATGAGATATTCGGAGGCTACCTGTATTTCCATAAGGCACCAGATGCTAAGGCATTCCATGAGGAGACAGTCCGTAAACTCTCCAAGCTCCATCTGTATGACTGTCTGCGTGCAAACAAGAGTCTGTCGGCATGGGGCGTGGAGGGGCGTGTGCCTTTCCTCGATAAGGAGTTCCTGGATGTCGCCATGCGTACCAACCCGCAGGCGAAGATGTGTCCTGGTAAGACGATGGAGAAGCGGATTGTCCGTGAGGCGTTCTCGGATATGTTACCCGAGGAGATTGTCTGGCGACAGAAAGAACAGTTTAGTGACGGGGTAGGGTATTCGTGGATTGACACCCTCAAGAAGATGACCAGTGAGGCAGTGAGTGACGAGCAGATGGCGCATGCCGCAGAGCGGTTTCCTATCAATCCGCCAAAGAACAAGGAGGAGTATTATTACCGCAGTATCTTTGCGGAGCATTTCCCCTCTGACAGTGCTGCCCGTAGTGTTCCCAGTGAGGCGAGTGTGGCATGCTCCACAGCCATCGCACTGGAATGGGATGAGGCTTTCAAGAATATGAACGACCCCAGTGGACGTGCCGTCAAAGGGGTTCACGAACAGGCTTATTAACAATGGAATAGAGCCTCCATTCACCAAAAATAAAGCCTTTAAACACATCGTTTAAAGGCTTTATCTGATTTATTCCCCGTATATTTCCCTCAGCTTGCTGAGGAGATTCTTGCCTCGCAGGTCCATGGCGACAATCTTGCCAGTGGGGTCTACCAGTACATTAGAAGGGATGCTGGAAATACCATAGAGGTCGGCAGCCGCACATTTCCATCCTTTCAGGTCACTCATCTGCTGCCATTTCATACCCATCTGCTGGATAGCAGCTACCCAAGCGCTTTTCCTCTGGTCGAAGGAAACACCCACCACGTTGAAACCTTTGCTCTGGTATCGCTCGTAAGCGGCAATGACATAAGGCATCTCCCTGCGGCAGGGTCCGCACCAGGAAGCCCAGAAGTCGACGAGCACATAGTTGCCTTTTCCCACCCACTGGCTGAGTTTTACTTCCTGGTCGTTCACATCATTCATCGTCAGTTCGTGGAACTGGATACCAGGGCGGCGCTTCTCATAACCCGCCAGCAGCTTCTTGGGGATATCCAGTTCAGGGTTGCGGTAGTAGGAAGCCTTCGGGTCGAGTGCCTCTTTCAGTCCCTCATAGCCCAGCTGGTACATCGCATCCTTGATATACTTGACGGGCAGGTCGCTATTCTTGTTGTCACGGATAACCTCCCTGACAAACTCTATCTGTGCCTCCCCCAGTGAGTCAAGACGCTCGGACAATATCCTTGCCTTTTCCTTACTCTCCGGAAGCTCTCCCTTCGGGTCTTTCTCCTGGATAGCCTTGAACTCGCTCATGATTCTCTCCGCCTGTTTGTCAAAGGCATCCATCATGGGCTGGTAAGGGTCAATTGTTGTCTGTGCCTGTGCTGTCATGGTGACGGCAATCAGTGCGGAAATGATCAGTTTCTTCATGTCGTTATCAGTTATTTGCCTGCAAAGATACAAAAAATCTCAAATTTCGATAGCCAATTATCTTTTTTTTCGTACCTTTGCAGCCGATTAAAAAAACAGGGGTACTTGCGAAACCTCAACGGAGGCGGACCCCCTTTAACAAAACAAGAATAATAATGGAAAAAAAAGACAATCAGAAAGTCAGTGTGCTTTTTATGCTTTTCAGTGCACTGTTCTGTGTTTGCCTGATTACGGCAAACGTATTGGAGACAAAGCAAATCTCGTTTGGTATTGCTAATTTCACAGGTGGACTGCTGGTGTTCCCCGTCAGCTACATGATTAATGATGTCGTGTGTGAGGTATGGGGTTACCGTCGTGCCCGACTGCTTATCTGGGTGGGCTTCTCCATGAACTTCTTCTTTGTGGCAATGGCTGCATTGGCAGATGTGATACCAGGAGCTCCCTACTGGGATCGCAATGAGGCGTTTCACAGTATCTTCGGACTGGCTCCTCGTATAGCGGCAGCTTCGTTCATTGCTTTCCTTGCGGGTTCGTTCATCAATGCCTATGTGATGAGTCGTATGAAACTGTCGTCGGAGGGTAAGCACTTCTCTGCCCGAGCTATCCTGAGTACGGTATTCGGTGAGTTGACAGACTCTCTCATCTTCTTTCCTTTGGCTTTCTCTTTTATCCTTCCTTGGGAAGAGATGCCCTCGCTGGTCATCACGCAGGTGGTGCTGAAGACATTATACGAGATTGTGGCATTGCCTTTTACCAAACGGGTGGTGAAATATACCAAAGAGCATGACCATGAGGATGTCTATGACTATGATATTTCATATAATATCTTTAAAATTAAGAAAATATGAATAGGGAACAGGATCACTTACAACAACTTGGTAAGAAGACCGAGTATCGGATGGACTATGCACCAGAGGTACTGGAGACCTTTGAGAACAAACACCCTGACAACGACTACTGGGTGCAGTTCAACTGTCCGGAGTTCACGTCTCTCTGTCCGATTACGGGACAGCCTGACTTTGCGGAAATCAAGATCCTTTATATCCCGGGGAAACGAATGGTGGAGTCGAAGAGCCTCAAGCTCTATCTCTTCTCCTTCCGTAACCACGGGGATTTCCATGAGGACTGTGTGAACACCATCATGAAAGACTTGGTGAAACTGATGGAGCCCAAGTATATAGAGGTCATCGGCTTGTTCACTCCGCGTGGCGGTATCTCCATCTATCCATACGCTAATTACGGACAGCCGGGGACGAAATACGAAAAGATGGCTGAACAACGTCTGCTCAGCCATCAGATTATTTAAGATTCCGGTATCTCGTAATTACTCAAAAGCGAAATCTTGAAGCGTACACAGCGACTTCTCTTTCGTTTCTGATTTGAAAACAAAGAATATCGCATGCTTACCTGCCAGTTCCGAAAGGGCTGGCAGTTCTGTTTTGATCTCTGTGGATGTCTTGGGCATATCCTTCTTCAAGGTGATGGAACCAATCTCCTTTCCACCTTGAGAGGTCCATGGACGATCCAGCATGATAGTGATGGTTCCGTCAATACCCTCTGGGATAAGTCGCATCGAGAGTTTCACATCCTTCCTGCCTTGAGCAGCATCGAAGTTAAAGTACTTGTATCCTACGATAGAACCGTCAGTGTTATTCACCACGAAATTGGTGTTGTTCTTCAGGTCATAGGGCTTCTCAAACTTGTCATCAGTACCATAGCTGACAGCGACATACGAGCCGTAGAACGTGTTGTTAGGCCATTCATGAACGGCAACCTTCGGTCCTGTATACCAGCAGCAGATACCTGCGGAGTGACGCTCGAAGGGGTCCAGACCGTTCAAGGCGAAACCCTCGGAGGTGTATTCGCCCTCGCTGATCTCTACCTTACCGCCTTTCCCTTCCTCCACCTTCACGGTGATGGGAGCCACCATTGCCTGACGGGCAAACTCGTTCAGTCCTGACTGACGGTGATAGAACACATACCACTGTCCGTTGATCTCACAGATACTGCCATGGGTGTTACCGGAGACATTGGCAGAGGCGATGACATTGCCCTGCTCATCCTTCTCACGGGCACGGCCGTCGATAATAGTACCGCCATAGGTCCAAGGTCCTAACGGCTTGTCACTATAGGCATAGGCGAGGGTATAGTTGGTGGTAGGCAGTCCAAACTCGCCTTCCTCCGTGAAACGGCTGTAGATAAACACATACTTGTCCTTGATCTTACGAATCGAGGAAGCCTCGAAGAAGCGGAACTTACCGGGCTCCTTAAACCCGGATATCATACCGTCCACCACCTTTGTGCCGGGTTTGACAGTAGCCATCGTGGCTGGGTCAAGTTCCGCAGCCATGGAGTGTCCGAAGCCCCAGTAGCCGTAAACCTTACCGTCGTCATCTACGAACACACCAGGGTCGAACTGCAGCACACCATCAGTGGCATTGGGATTCTCCTTGTTCCAGTTGCAAACCTCAAAAGGACCATTCGGGCGGTCGCTCTTGGCAATCAGTCCATTCCGTCCTCCATGCTGGTCGTTAGGATAGAGGTAGTAGGTCTTCTTACCGTTCTTGTCGGTTACCAGGGTCACATCAGGAGCGAAGAGTACATCGGCAAGACTGTCTTTGTTGATGAACTCCCCTTTGGCATTCTTGCTGACGGCAAGTATCTCTCCATCGTAGCGCCATTTATTGAGACTGTCGACAGATGCCGACCATACCACCTGCTCACGTCCGCAGTAGTCAGTGATACGACTGTCATGTGAGCCATAGATATACACACGGTACTTCCCTGGCTGGTCAGGATCCTCGAAGACATAAGGCTCTCCGTCGGGGATATGTTCCCAAAGCGGCAGATAAGGATTGCCTACTGTGGTGAGCATGTCTTTTGTCTCAACTGTTGGAGTGCTGCCTCCGCATGCGGTCAGCAGCAGTCCGGAAAAAGCTAATAATGAGGTTTTTAGTTTCATAGATGGTTATTTTAATTGTTTTCTGTCTTACGGTAATAGCCCTGTTCGTGGTCCTTGTACTTCAGCACGAGGGTGTCACGGCGTAGCATAATGATGTCAGCGGTGTCAGTCTCTGGTTTCCCCTTCTTGCCATGATCTAAGAGGATGGAGTCCGTCGTCAGTATCAGTCTGCCATTGAAGAGCCGCCATTCCTTATACCTTCTCACTTTAGGATACTCTACAGGGCTCATCTTGTCGTTGTTAGCCTGTCGCATTCCCCCGAAGCTCTGTGCGGTATATCCCCGTTTCAGTTGAAAACCATACTCCCGAGGTGCCATCATGGACTGTTTTACCGAATCAGGAATACGTGAAAGGATACGGCGTTGCACCTGCTGTGGCATTTGGTCGAGGTTCCGGAAATGAGGCATCACCTGATGACACCATTTCCCACGCAGCCGTTCCATGTTTATTGCCATCAGCACTTCCTCTTTGTCCATGGGGTTGAGAATGACAGCCAGTTCGTCACCAGTCTGTGGTCTGCCATAAATCTTCCGGTCGTGGAAGGCATTGATAATATCGAACGTATCAGGATCTCCCCCACTGAAAGGCAACAGGATGAGGATAGAGTCGGTGCATCCGTCGCAGACCAGTCCGTAGAGTGTTGAGTCGCCTGGCAGGTTCCGGTGCATGTCAATAGGTTCTGTGGGTTCTCCTGCAGGTGGTTGTTTCTGCTCACAAGCCATCAGTACCATGGCTGATAATATAAATAAGGTGAAAACTTTCTTCATAAATCACAAATTTTCGGCAAAGATACAAAATAATTGAGAGTTGACAATTGATAATTGATATTTTATTCGTAATTTTGCAGAAACATTAACAACATGTAATAGATTGTATGTATCTATGAAGAAGAAAATAAAATTCAGTCTTGTCTATCGCGACATGTGGCAGTCAAGTGGTAAGTTCCAGCCCCGTAAGGACCAGTTGGAGCGTATTGCCCCGGTGATCATTGATATGGGATGTTTCGCCCGTGTGGAAACTAATGGTGGTGCCTTTGAGCAGGTAAACCTGTTGGCAGGTGAGAATCCCAATGCCGCTGTACGTGCTTTCTGCAAACCTTTTAATGAGGTGGGAATCCAGACCCACATGCTTGACCGTGGCTTGAATGCCCTGCGTATGTATCCTGTTCCTGACGATGTCCGTCAGTTGATGTATAAGGTGAAGAAGGCGCAGGGTGTGGATATTCCCCGTATCTTCTGTGGTCTTAACGACACCCGCAATATCATTCCGAGTATCAAATGGGCGAAAGAGGCGGGTATGATACCGCAGGCTACCCTGTGTATCACCACCTCTCCGGTGCATACCGTAGAGTATTATACGAAGATTGCCGATGAGGTGATAGCTGCAGGAGCAGAGGAAATCTGTCTGAAGGATATGGCTGGTATCGGTCAGCCAGCTTTGTTAGGTGCCCTGACGAAGAGTATCAAGACGAAGCATCCGGACATCATCATCCAGTATCACGGTCACTCAGGTCCCGGTCTGTCGATGGCTTCCATCCTGGAGGTCTGCAACAATGGTGCGGATATCATCGATACCGCCATCGAACCTCTGTCATGGGGTAAGGTGCATCCGGATATCATCTCTGTCCAGTCGATGCTGAAGAATGAGGGCTTCGAGGTGGAGGATATCAATATGAATGCCTATATGCAGGCTCGTACCCTGACACAGGAGTTCATCGATGACTGGCTCGGCTACTTCATCAATCCTGCCAACAAGCACATGTCCAGCTTATTATTGGGCTGCGGACTGCCTGGTGGTATGATGGGTTCTATGATGGCTGACCTGGGTGGTATCCATAGTGTCATCAACAAGAGTCGTGCGAAGAAAGGAGAACCGGAGTTGACGACCGATGATATGCTGGTGAAACTCTTCCAGGAAGTGGAGTATGTATGGCCTCGTGTGGGCTATCCCCCATTGGTGACACCTTTCTCCCAGTATGTGAAGAACATCGCCCTCATGAACCTACTCACCATCGAACAGGGCAAAGGACGCTTCGTGATGATGGATGACTCCATGTGGGGTATGATACTTGGTAAGAGTGGTAAGATTCCTGGTACGATTGACCAGGAGCTCATCGAGCTCGCCAAGAAACAGGGACGTGAGTTCACGGATGTCGATCCGCATACCTTGCTGCCTAACGCACTCGATGATTTCCGTAAGGAGATGGATGAGAATGGCTGGGAGTATGGACAGGATGACGAGGAGCTCTTCGAGCTTGCCATGCATCCGGAACAGTACCGTAACTACAAGAGTGGACAGGCGAAGAAGAACTTCCTCGCTGACCTCCAGAAGGCGAAAGACGAGAAGATGGGCAGTAAGATGTCGGTAGAAGAGCTGGCTGCTTTCAAGCATGCCAAGGCAGATGCCCTTACGGCTCCTATTGCCGGACAGGTCTATTATCAGTTCTCTGGAGAGGGTGCCTGTGAGCCATGCTTGGAACCGTTCATCGGTCAGCAGTACAAGGAGGGTGACACCTTCTGTTATATTCAGGCTCCATGGGGTGAGATCGTTCCTATCCCTGCGGCACTGGGTGGTAAACTGGTAGAGGTGAGTGCCAAGCAGGGCGCCAAGGTTCGTCGTGGCGATAACCTCGCCTGGATAGAGCGGGAAGAGTTGAAGAATTGAAGAATTGAAGAGTTGAAGAATTGAAGTATTGAAGAATTGGAGTATTTGAAGATTCTTGATAAATACTACCCGGAGGATAATGAGCTCCGGAGATTACTCTTGAAGCACAGTCGGCAGGTTGCCGACCGTGCTTTACTCATTGTCGACAGACACAAGGAACTGCCTGTCGACCGCCAGTTTGTGGAGGAAGCAGCCATGCTGCATGATATCGGTATCTTCCGTTGTGATGCCCCCACTATCTATTGCTATGGCACAGAGCCTTATATCAAGCATGGTCCGATTGGTGGGGATATCCTCCGTAGCGAGGGCTACCCTCGTCATGCCCGTGTCGCCGAGCGTCATACCGGTACAGGTCTTCCCGGTTATGAGCCAGAGACATTAGAGGAACAGATTGTCTGTTACGCCGATAAGTTTTATTCCAAGTCCAGTCCTGACCGCGTACGAACGGTATTGGAGACAGCACAGTCGCTGGAGAAATTTGGTGCGGAAGGTGTTAAAATATTTTTGCACTGGGCTGAAATGTTTGAATAACACGTTAAAAATGTCAAGGCGGTAAGTAAATTCTTCACTCTTCACTCTTCACTCTTCACTTTTTTTCGTAACTTTGCAGCCGTGAGAAAAAATACGCTCATCGTGATATTGCTCTTCGTCCTTACTTTTGTAATGGCGGAGATTCCTCGTTTACGCTTTCCTCAGAGCGCAAAGGATAACGATAGTGTGCGTACAGACACCCTCTCTAAAGACACAGTCCTCGATGCGCAAGATGACACCTTGAGCATGGATTCGCTGCAGAAAGCCATTTGGAAACATAACAAGGCGATAGATGACTCCCTGCGTGCCGACAGTATCAACCGGAAGCGCAAGAACGGTATTGACGCACCGGTGAATTATCAGGCGGATGACTCCATGACCTATGAGGGTGGATCGGGTATAGCCCGCCTGTTTGGTAATGCACAGGTGAAATACCAGGACATGGACTTGCAGAGTGAGCAGATTTACATGCAGATGGACTCTAGTCTGGTACATGCCACTGGAGCCCGTGATACAGCCGGGGTAAAATATGGTACTCCTGTCTTTAAGATGGGTAGTGACACCTATGAGAGTGACACCATGGCATTCAACTTCAAGACGAAGAAGGGCCTCATACAGAATGTCTATACCCAGCAGGACGATGGTTTCATGGTGTCGGAGCTCTCTAAGCGGAATGATAAGGGAGAACTGTTCCTGCAGCATGGACGCTACACCACCTGTGATGAGCCCCATCCAGATTTCTATATCGCTTTGTCAAGGGCAAAGGTACGTCCCGGCAAGGATGTGGTGTTCGGTCCCGCCTATCTGGTGGTCGCTGATGTCCCCCTGCCTTTTGCCATCCCCTATGGCTTCTTCCCTTTCACGAAGAGCTATTCGAGTGGTTTCATCATGCCGACTTACGGTGACGAGACATCGCGTGGCTTCTATCTCCGTGATGGTGGATACTATTTCGCCATCAGTGACAGATGGGACCTGAAACTGCTCGGTGAGATATATACCAAGGGCTCCTGGGGTATCTCCGCAGCCTCCAACTATCGTAAGCGCTATCGCTATAGCGGTTCTTTCTTTGCCAGTTATCAGAACTCGGTGACGGGTGACAAGAATATGCCTGACTATTCAAAGACAACGAGTTTCAAGATTCAATGGAGTCACCGGCAGGACTCTAAGGCGAATCCATACTCTTCTTTGTCGGCAAGTGTGAACTTCGCCACTACGAGTTATGAGCGTAACAACCTTACCTCGATGTATAACCCGCAGGCAATGACCCAGTCTACACGTACCAGTTCGGTGAACTGGAGTACGTCATTCTCGAGTATCGGTATGACACTGAGCTCTACCGTCAACCTCAACCAGAATATGCGTGACTCTACCATCGGTATGACACTGCCTGACCTGAATGTCTCTATTGCCCGGTTCTATCCTTTTAAAAGAAAACATTCGGCAGGAAAGGAACGCTGGTATGAGAAGATATCCATGAGCTATACGGGTCAGTTGAGCAACTCCATTAATACGAAAGAGAATAAGCTGCTGCACTCCAGTCTGACCAAGGACTGGCGCAATGGTATGAAGCATACCATCCCCATCAGTGGTAGTTTTACTCTCTTTGGCTATCTGAACCTGAACCCGTCATTCACCTTTACCGACCGTATGTATACTCAGAAGTACAAGCGGGGATGGGATGAGGATAACCAGCGGGAGATCGTCGACACCTTGCAGGGCTTCTATAATGTCTATGACTGGAATTTCAGCCTGTCGGCATCCACTACGCTGTACGGAATGTATATCCCCAACCGTAAGATTTTCGGTGATAAGATACAGGCGGTACGACATGTGTTCACGCCTACCGTCAGCATTAGTTACGCTCCTGACTTCAGTGCCGACCGTTATGGCTATTACGATACCTATACGAAGGTGGATGCCAATGGTAATGTGTCGTTAGTGGAGTATTCTCCCTATAGTGGTACTCTGTATGGCGTTCCTGGCACAGGAAAGACGGGACGTATCACTATGGATATCAAGAATAATATTGAGATGAAAGTGCTTAGTGAGGATGACTCTACTGGTGTGAAGAAAATCAGTATCATCGATGAGCTGGGTGCCTCGATGTCGTATAACTTCGCAACAAGCTATCATCCGTGGAGCGACCTCTCTACCCGTTTGCGCCTGAAGCTCTCAAAGAGCTATACCCTTAACCTGAATGCGGTGTTTGCTACCTATGCCTATGAGGTGGACTCTGTGGGAGGACGCCCCTATATCGGTAACCGCACGGAGTATAGCAAAGGACGGTTCGGACGATTCCAGGGTATCTCCCAGAACCTGTCATATACGTTGGATAACAAGAAATTGTCTAACTTCTTCAAATGGCTCCGTGGTGAGAAGGTGAAGAAAGAGAAGGATAAGGACAAAGAACAATATGACACGGGCGTAGAGACGAATGTCGACGATAAACTGGAGGCAGGAAAGCATGGTGCCAGAAAGGAGAATGCCGGTAAGGCGGAGACTGACGAGGATGGCTATATGGCATTCAACGTCCCCTGGTCGCTGAGTATCGGCTATGGTGTCACGATGCGTGAGAATACCAGCGGGTCATTCAACTACGACTCGATGCGTTATCCGTATAAGTTCACGCAGAACCTGAATGTGGCTGGTAATATCCGTATATCAGATGGCTGGAATATCAGCTTCTCATCGGGTTATGACTTCGAAAGCCATAAGATATCCATGACGACGGCTTCTCTCTCACGTGACCTTCACTGCTTCAATATGTCATGCTCCGTGGTGTTGGCTCCCTATACGAGTTACAACTTCTCCTTCCGATGCAATGCCGCCACGCTGACCGATGCTTTGAAGTACGACAAGCGCAGCAGTTACTCCAATGCCGTCCAGTGGTATTAAGCTTAGCTGTTCATTAATGTCTGCAGGGCTTCTTCCTCACCGACAATCCATAAGATGTCACCTTCTTGGAACTTACGGGTAGGTGCTACCCTTGACAGATTCTCCTTTCCTTCCTCCAGTCCGACAACCATACAGCTATAGATGTCGCGGATACCGCTCTCCTGAAGGGTCTTGCCGATAAACGGACTGTCAGTGCCGATAATCATCTGGCGCAGCTTCATCTCACGGTCTTCCAAGTGGAAGTCCTCACCGAACACCTCTGTCTCTATCGCATGCTTGAACTTGTTCAACTGCTCGTCGCTGCCGATAATCTCCAGCTTATCACCAGGGTAGATGACATAGTCTCCGTCAGGGATGTTCAGACGGTGGTTGGCACGTAGGATACTCGTGATATGAACGCCGTATTTCCGTCCTAAGTTCAGTTGTTTCAAGGTGCTGCCCATCCATGTCGAGTCCATCGGGACATCGAAAACGGAGATATGCACATCACGGTCGAGCAGCTTACCTTCGTAGAGGGGGCGTTTCTTGCCATGAACCTGGGCTGCAATGTCACGGGAACGCAGGTTCAGGATGAACAGTCGCTCTAACTTGATGCTCCTCTGCTTGATGGTGCGTGACACTATAATCAGGATGATGACAATCACTCCGATAGTCACCATGATGGCACTGGAGAAACGGCTCAGGTAGTTGCAGATATAGAAGATGAAGCCAATGGCTATCATGGCACGGACCAGTACGGTAAACAGCAGGGGCAGACGGTTGATATTACTCTCTGCCCACAGTGCTTTCCATTCCTCACTGCGGTTTTTCTTCATCACCATCGCACGTAGGAAGGGGGATATCAGCAGGATGGTCAGAATGGCAGTGATGGCATTGGCATACCAGTGGAGCTCCCATCCTGGCAGTAACTTACGGTTGAGGGGCAGTACAAAGGTGAACATCACGGCAATGACCGCAGTGGTGAGAATGGAGTAGATAACGGTGTTGAGGGTCATCTGTGTCAGGAGTTTCTTCCACTTGCTATGCTCCTTTGTCGTAGGGTGACTCATTGAGAGATGGTTCAACATCTGGATAAGACGACTGGGCAGTCTCCGCTCCAGACTATTATAGGCTGGTATTGCCAGACGTATCATATAAGGTGTCAGGAAGGTCGTGATAACGGAAACGGCTACCACCACAGGATAGAGGAAGTTGCTGATGACTCCTAACGACAGTCCTAACGAGGCAATGATAAACGAGAACTCACCAATCTGCGCCATCGAGAAACCGCAACGCATGGCGGAGCGAAGACTCTCACCGCCTAACATGAAAGAGAGGGAGCCGAAGACGCTCTGTCCGATGAGGATGGCTAACACCAGTGTGAGGATAGGGATGGCATACTCCACCAGTATAAGGGGGTCTACCAGCATACCTACAGATACGAAGAAGATGGCACCAAACAGGTTCTTTACCGGTTCCACCAACTTCTCGATACGCTCAGCCTCAATAGTCTCTGCAAGGATGCTTCCCATGATAAAGGCACCGAAAGCAGACGAGAAACCGACCTTCGACGAGAAGACTGCCATGGCACAGCATAGTCCTAATGACACGATGAGCAGTACTTCCGCATTGACGATGGACCTCACCTTGCGTAATATCTGAGGAACGGCGAAGATGCCCACTACCAGCCATAGCACCAGGAAGAAACCGATCTTGACAATTGACCCGATCATCTGCTCTCCATCGGGATTGTTACCACTGGCGATGGCACTCAGCATCACCATCATCACAATGGCAAGGATGTCTTCCAATATCAGCACACTCATCACAAGTCCGGCAAACTGCTGCTGACGCAGCCCCAGGTCATCAAAGGCTTTATAGATAATGGTGGTTGAGCTCATCGCCAGCATACCGCCGAGGAAGATGCAGTCCATCTTACTCCAGTCGAAGAGTCTGCCTACCATCACACCCGTCATCGACATGAAGAAGATGATGGTGATGGTGGAGATAATCGGCGAGGCTCCCATCTTCAGGATTTTCTTAAACGAGAAGTCCAGACCCAGGGAGAACAGAAGGAACATCACACCGATATCTGCCCACAGATGGATGCTCTCCATATCTGCTACCGAAGCGGTATAGGGCATGTGAGGACTTACCAGGAAGCCTGCCACGATATATCCTAATACCAGCGGTTGCTTGAGTTTCTTGAAAATGAGGGTGACGATACCTGCCGATATCAGTATCAGGGCAAGGTCTTTTATCAAATCAGGAAGTTCTGCCATGGCTCTCTCGTCTTTTTATACGTTGCACTTCATTATTCGTTGAAGGCTGCTGCTAATGCGCAGATGTTCACAATGACCTCCTTGGCTTTCTCCATCGACCGGATGGATACAAACTCATAGGGACCATGGAAATTGACTCCTCCTGCGAAGATGTTAGGGCAGGGGAGTCCCTTGAAGGAGAGCTGGGCACCGTCAGTACCGCCACGGATGGGCTTTACCTTCGGGGCGACACCTGACTCCTGCATCGCTTTCAGCACCAGGTCGATGACATGCATCTCCGGGTCTATCTTCTCCTTCATGTTATAGTACTGGTCTTTTACCTCAGCGACAACCGTTCCTTCACCGTACCGCTCATTCATCTTCTCGACACAGAGCTGAATGTAACGCTTACGGTCCTCAAACTTCTCTCTGTCGTGGTCACGGATGATATAGCTGAGTTTTGCCAGCTCGGTATTCGACTGGATATTTGTCAGATGGTAGAATCCTTGGTAACCCTCGGTCGTCTCGGGTGTCTCATCCTCTGGCAACATCTTGGCAAACTCAGCGGCAAGGCTGTTGGCATTCACCATCTTTCCTTTTGCATAACCGGGATGCACACTCACTCCCTGGATGGTAATCTTGGCAGAGGCAGCGTTGAAATTCTCGAACTCCAGTTCTCCGATGTCACCGCCATCCATGGTATATGCCCATTCGCAACCGAATTTCTCTACGTCGAAATGGTGGGCTCCCATACCGATCTCCTCATCAGGGTTAAAAGCGACACGTATTTTACCGTGTTTGATCTCTGGATGCTCCTGCAGATAGACCATCGCCTGGATAATCTCGGCGATACCTGCCTTGTCATCCGCTCCCAGCAGGGTGTGCCCGTCGGTGACAATCAGGTCCTCTCCGATGTGCTGCAACAGCTCCGGAAACTTCTTCGGACTGCTCACAATACCTTCGCTGAGCAGGATGTCAGAACCGTCATAGTGACGTACAATCTGTGGTTTGATGTCAGCACCGCTACAGTCGGGTGATGTGTCATAGTGGGAGATAAACCCGATGGTGGGAATCTTTCCCTTCGTATTCGCTTTCAGCGTGGCATAGATATAGCCTTTCTCGTCCAGCTCGACCTCGTCAAAGCCCTCGCGTTCGAGCTCTTTCTTCAGGTATTCCGCAAAAATAAGTTGTTTACTGGTACTCGGTACACTGTCGCTTTCTTCCGCTGACTGTGTATCAAATTTCGTGTAGTTTAGGAATCGTTCAGTAATATCCATTTTGTCTTTAATTATTTACTAGCATCTAATTAAATGCAAAGATACAAATAAGCGAGCAAAATGCAAAAGAAAATCACGTTTTTCTTTTACAATTACTGTCAAATACGACAATATTATTTGATGATACGACTGGCGGAAAGAAAAATCTGCCAGTCGTATTGTTGAATAAGATACTCGTATTGTTGAATAAGAGTATCTTATGAATTTTGCAAAAACATATAACCATATAACATGATGTGGATCCAATGCCCTTGTACAAAGGGATTGAGCCATGTTACATGTTGCTCAAACATGTAACATACATATAACTTTTGTGTGAGAAGCATGTTATATGTATGTTATATGTTCAGCAAACATATAACATGCTTTAAAGCCTCTGTTTATCGGGGTTTGCGGTCTGTCATGTTATATGGTTATATGTTTTTGCGAAATTCTTTTTTTATTCAACACAAAGGTACTGCATATGGGTTGCAAAGTCCTAGGCTTCAAAGGTCGAAGCCCTAAGCTCTGAGGGTCGAAGGTACGGGCTCCGTGGGGCATGACGATATCTCCCAAGCCCCTTGGGAATATCTCCTATACCCCCATGGCAATATCCCGCATGACCTACGGGAGATATCGGAGTACCCCTATAGCAGATATTAGCAAGCTTTTCTCTTTGAAACCTTAAAAAAATAACTTTTCAAGGAAATATTAGAAAAAGTTAAAATTTTAACATTTCAAGGGCTAACCAAAAGACCACTCGAAAGTGACAATAACGATAGATACTTACCAATAAATTTGGTTATATCACAATCTTTTATTATATTTGCATTCGATTTTAATTTAATAAAGATGAACGAAAGACCTCTTAATCGGCTTAAAGTGGTTCTTGTGGAGAACCAGAAGACAAGCAAATGGCTGGCAGAACAATTAGGCGTCTCTGCCGTTACAGTCAGCAAATGGTGCACCAACATGCACCAGCCCGACTTGCAGACATTGGCTAAAATAGCAGAGTTGGTAGGATGCGATAAACGGGAACTTATTACTGAATAGAAATGTTTCAAATCAAACTACGAAAACACTCAGCATTGGAATCTGGTCGCAGAGTATATGGAGCCGTTGAAGGCTTTTCTCAGTTTAGAAATAGATAATGAATAATAAGTAGGTATGCAAAAGAACACGTTAGTATTAACTCAATATAGAAGTGGAGACAAATATAATGATTTCATAGGAAAGTATTATCATTTTCCTGTGAATTCCAACAAATCGTATTTGTCAATGTTCGACGATCTTCCTATTGAGTTTCTGTATTATGAGCCTTCCAAGCATGGCAAAGGTGAATTTTATGGCTATGGTCGTATTAAAACCTCACCATTTCCAGATAAGAATAACGAAGGGTACTATTTTGCAGAAATAGTAGATTATAAGCCTTTCTCTTCTCCTGTTAATTATAAAAATGAAAATGGAGAGGTCCTGGAACAAAAATACAATCCGGATACATATAATTACAATAATGCAGTTAGGCGTATAAGTAAAGAATTCTTAGATGCTGTTTGTCTAGATGGTCATATATTGTTAAATTTTGAATCTGATGCGCATCTTGTAAATATATTGGGTGAGCAACTTATTGGCTCGGAGAAAGTTGGAATACTTGAATTGATTAAGAATTCCATTGATGCGGCTGCAAGTTATTGTCGGGTTCGGTTTGAGAAATTACCAAACTTACCATCAATAGATTCCTGTCACTATGTTTTTCAGAATCTTCCTGGACCAATTATCCTTATAGAAGACGATGGTGTTGGCATGAACCGTGAGACTATTGAAAATGGCTGGCTACGTCCTGCCTCCACATTAAAAACAAATATTAAATTAAAGCTTAGAGAGGAAAGGGATAAAGCTGAGCAATCTGGCAATTTAGGCGCATATCAGTCTGTTGTCAACCAACTGAAGAAAGTACTTGGAGGTCGTATTCCTCTTGGAGAGAAGGGTGTAGGACGTTTTGCTACGAATCGCTTAGGGCGTCAACTTATTATTCGTACGAAGACTTCAGAATCTCCAGATGAATTGGTCTTGAAGCTAAATTGGGATGATTTTGAAACGGAGGAAGGGATAAGTAAAAACCTCAATTCTGTTGGTGTTGAGTTAACTCGTGAACCAATAAGTCGTAATTATGGGGAAAAAGGATCTGGAACACAAATCATTATTTTCGGAGGCCGAGATAATTTCGATTTTGATGAAGAAAAGATTCGTGACATTAACAAATCCATTTTAAGACTTAATTCTCCAAATCCCAATCCGAATGTAACTAATCCTTCGTTCCATGCATTTCTTGAATGTCCCCAAATTGTTGATTTGGGGACGAAAGAGATATACACCGATTTCGTTCCCAATTTTAGTCTTGATGCTTTGGTAGATGAATTTGGAATTATTAATGATTATACTCTGAAGTTTAATCCGCCAGCATCTGTGCCCCTTCCTGCAGAAGAGTGGACTGGTTCTGATTATGATTTGCGAACATCTTCATATGATTATTGGAAAGGGCTATCGTCAGAATTATTAAGAAAACCAAAGTGTGGTTCTTTCTATATTCATATTGACGCATGGTATAGGGCAAAACCATGGATAGATGGACCAGAACAGCAAGAAATGAAAGATTACCTTTCTGACTATGGTGGTATTTCTATATATAGAGATAATGTTATCATTTTCCCTGCCGAATCAGGGACCAAGAATGATTGGCTTGGATTATCACAACGTAATATTAAACAAGGGTTTAGAATTTCTTATTATAATCTGATTGGGAATATAGAATTGGAACAATATGAGAATCTCGACCTTATTGACAAAACGAATAGAGAAGGCTTAATAGAGAATCAGGCATATAAAGATCTGTCCCAATTAGTAATTACTATTATACAGAATATTCTAGAAACTAAATATATAAATAAGCGAGATGAATACACCAACTTGACAAAGGGTATTGTACGTGATCCCAAGAAGTTAAGTGATGTCACAAAGGCAAGTTCTACTATTATCAACGGTATTAGTGAACACTATTCTATAGAAGAGGATCCATGGAAAATTTTGGAAAAGTTAGGAAATTCAGTTCAAGAACGTAGAGCAGGTTTGGTAAACTTGTCTGAATCTATTAAGAATCTGAAGAAGAGTATTTCACTAATAGAAGGGGTTCAGGAGAAACTAACAGAACAAGCGGGCTTTGGATTAGCAGCAGCCGTATCACTTCATGAACTTAATAAAATAGCAACAAACTTTTATCATGGTATCACAGAGATAATTAATTCAGGAAATCCCAATGGGTTCCAATTAGAGGATCTGCGTTCTACTTCGGAGTCACTAAAATCGGAACTTAAGCGTTTGAGTCCATTACGAACAATTCGTAATGAATCTAAGCGCAAATTTACGATTTCTCAAGCTCTTAACTATGCAACAGAAGTATTTAAGGCAAAGTTAGAACGTAATAATATTAAACTGAAAGTTGATGTTGATAATGATATCTCGGTATTTGCAAGATATTCGACATTATGTCAAATTTTTGTAAATCTATTTGACAATAGTGTTTACTGGCTTTCATTTGTCCCTCAAGAATCACGAAATATAGTAATTAAAGTAGATACACTCAACCGTATGATTGTTTTTGCAGATTCAGGAACAGGTATTGATATGGCAATTAGACCATATTTGTTTGAAGCTGGTTATAGTATGAAAATCCCACCTAGCGGATTGGGATTATATATTTGCAAGACTTATATGAATGCCATGAAAGGCACATTATATGAAACACCTGCAAATTCTCGGATTAAGAATATTTGTGGTGCCCAGTTTACTATCGATTTTTACCATGTTCCAGAAAGAAAGGAGGAAGACAAATGAAGCATTCTATATGTTGCATAGACGATAAGATACCTGTGTCTAAATACCCAGAATTTTTCAAAGAGACAGAAGCCCTGAATGAACAAGTGTTACGCTTTCTGTTGATAAACGAACAAATAGGGTGGGAGGATTCCGTAATTAAATCTTTATTTGCATTCTTGATAGACAATAGTTCTGACTGGTCAGTAAGTGCATTTACCCATCCTGCATTTTATTACAATTATAGAGAAGAAAATGTATATTCTCCAGATGTTTTTGTGTATGATTGGGATTACAATTTTGCGCCTGGTTCGGCTGAATCAGAAGAATATCTATATAAGATTCTTGATGAGTCATATTCTATGGTTTTTATCTTTTCTGGAGCCGATACTATTGATGACATAAATAGTTTGGTGCATAGTGAGAAATTTTCTAAATTTGCAGATAGACTAGAGTTGGTAAACAAAAATGAAGATGATTGTGTTGATTTGATTATTAAAAAGATAGGAGAAAAGGAAAAGTCAAATTTTGCATTTAGTTATGGTCATGATATAATACAAAATTCCAACAAGGCAATTAATAAGATTTTATCTGAAATTTCCCAACTATCTATACACGATTTTATTGCATCTATTGGAATACCTGTTAATGATAAAATTGTAGCTTCGAATAAGGACTTTATCGATATTGTAATTCCTCGCTATAAAAGTTCACTCAACAATATTGAATGGAAAGAATTATCTGTAGATAAACAAAAGAAGTTTAATATAGATAGTATTAGACAGATATGGTCATATCGGATGTATGATAATTCACCCACAGATGAAGTTTCTATGGGCGATATTGTGAAAAAGGAGAAAGGAGGCTATTTCTTAATCGTATCATCTGATTGCCATATGGCCAGATTCTGGCAAAAGAATGGAGGATATATTTCTATGATACCATTACAAAGAATTAATTCTGTATTAGGTAAAAATCAGAGAAAGTTGTTGGTGAATAGTAAACCTCACTTTTCTTCTGTTAATAGTAGTCAGATACCAATGACTCTTTTACCTGCAGTTCCTGTTTCTTCGGCAGAGTTAAGAGATTTTATGGTGTTACCCAAAAGTCTTATTTCTGTTAAGATCAATGAACCGACTACAGGAAAGAAATCCCCTCTTAGATATGATTTGTTCAAGGGCTATTCAAAAGTTGTGTCTATTGTTGATCCATATAAATCTCCTTTGATTCATTTCATTATGAATAACATTACAGGATATGGATGTCCGGACTTCTCCGATGAAATCCAAGAATATTTATTAAATAGAATTAAGTAAAAATGAAATATTTATCAATAGATCTTTTTTCTGGTGCAGGAGGTATGTCAGAAGGACTTCGAATGGCTAAGTTCAAAATTAAATTCGCATTTGAGATCGATCCCATTGCTTCTATGACATATAAAATGAATCATAAAACAACAAAAGTATTTACACAAGACATAAGAACCGTTAATACGGAAAAGATTCGGAAATCTTTGAAAGGTCAGACAATACATTTGCTAGCAGGTTGTCCTCCTTGTCAGGGGTTTAGTTCTATTCGAAGATTGAATAGGAGTCAGCCTGTTGAGGATGAACGGAATTTCCTTATCAATGAATATGTTCGTTTTGTCGATGACTTACAACCATATACGATAATGCTGGAGAATGTTCCTGGTCTGGAAATGTCAGAAGACTTTCATAGAGCGATACACCATCTTAAAGATACAGGGTACCATGTAGAATATGATGTGCTGAATGTTAAAGACTATGGCGTTCCTCAAAGCCGAAAGAGGTTAGTCATGGTCGGTTCTCGATTAGGTCCAATTTCAATTGCAAGGGCTACAAATGAAAAGGCTACAGTAAGGACTACAATTTCTGGGTTACCAAATCCTGAAGAAAGCACAGATTTAATTCATAAGATATATCCCCACCATATCAATAGAATACAGATGCTTATTAATAAGATTCCTCATGATGGTGGTAGCCTGAGAGATTTGGATGAAGAATGGCAACTTAACTGCCACAGAGCGGAAAATGTTGGCTTTAATGATGTTTACGGTCGTCTTAGATGGGATGCATATTCGACAACAATTACAGGTGGTTGTCTCAATCCGTCAAAGGGGCGTTTCTTGCATCCCGAGCAAAACCGGTGCATAACAGCAAGAGAAGCTGCCATGTTGCAAACATTTCCTGCAGATTACTTCTTTCCGGCTAATGTGGCAAAAACTAAAATTGCATTAATGATAGGTAATGCGTTACCACCTAAATTCTGTAAGGTGCAGGCAGATAATATTCGTGAGCATCTTAGTTTATATCTAAATAATTGAGATAAAATGCATAGATTACCAAGGCATAATATAATAAGGGTTTTTGAAGGCTTTGCTGGTTATGGTGGGGCAACATTTGGGCTTAGACGTTCTGGAGTTCGGCACAGAGTAGTTGGGTATTCAGAGGTTGATGAAGATGCGATAGAGTTATATCATTATAACTTTCCAAATGTGCGTAATTTAGGGGATATTACCAAACTTAACCCCAATAATAATCGCCAGTGTCCAGATTTCGATTTGTTTACGGGCGGATTCCCATGTCAGCCGTTTTCGACAGTTGGAAAGAGACAAGGACAAGAGGATGAACGGGGACGTGGTACACTTTTTGGGGATATCATAAGAATATGTGAAGTCAAGCAGCCTCAATATATTCTTTTAGAGAATGTAAAGGGATTGTTAACAGGTAAAATGCGTGCAACTTTTGACATTATTCTTGATGAATTACACAGAATAGGATACGACACGAGATACGCAGTGTTAAATTCAAAAGATTATGGAATTCCACAAACGCGAGAGCGTCTATGGATTTTTGGATATTTAGGACAATTACCAGAAAATTTTGACATGGTTCCACCAGAAGAACCCCTACAAGGTTATTTGGCAGATTTTCTGGATCCGAATCCGTCTCCAGAGTTATACAAGACACAAAGGCAAATTGCTCGTATTCATGAAATACATCATAATGACGTTTTTGATGTGGATGAACCTTTGTGTTATGATATTTATAACCGGAAAATTAGAACTGACAGAATCTGTATGACGGTGACTCCTCCAGAGCATAATGTTATTCGTATTATTGAACCAATGCAAAATGGCGAAGAGCGCTTCAGAAAACTATCTTTGGAAGAGCATTTCAGATTAATGGGTTTCCATATGGATGGCATTAATAATGAAATATTATTCCCACCTACTCAGAACTATACAAAGTTAGGAAGAAGAGCAGGTAATGGTTGGGATGTAAATTTAGTTGGAATATTGTTGAACCATATATTTTGGCAGTTATTATGAAGATTGACATTACTTCAATGTTTTTCAATTCAAGTATAGTTGGAAAAACAGCAACAGCAGCATGGGGTACTTCTGTGGGAAGGCAAAATCCCCCTTGTACTATTTACGAAAGCCCTGATGTTGTTAATATTCTATCGGGGATGTTGTTTTGTGTAAAAACTGACACAAACAATCTTTCGATAGACGAAATGAGCAATAGCAGAGAACTTGTTATGTTTTCTGTATTTGATAAAGTATATGTTAATGGAGTACGGATAGAAGGTTCATTTATTTTGTTGTTGGTAAGAGAGCATACACCATCACATGAAGGGAGAATTATAGTTAGTTATCCCAAGTATGCTAAATATAAAAAACCTAATGGGGAAATAATACATAATGAACAAACTATGAATAAAATTGCAGAATCATTGGGAATTACTCCTAATGATACATGGTTTGTTTATGACATATCTGTTGCTAATCAGGATTCTTTACTAATTAATGCTTGTGCGGCAGGTTCTGACAAATATAAACAATATGTCGGAACAAGTAAAGACCGTTCAAAAGAATGGAATGATATCGTAGAAGTCTCAAACATTGTTAGTAACCTTATTACGAAGCAGATCCTTGAGGTCCCTTTTTATGTAAGACCTTACATCACTGCCATCAAATCCAAACCTTTCCTTCTGCTTGCTGGAATATCTGGAACGGGAAAGAGCAGGATTGTGCGTGAGTTGGCGAGGGCCTGCTGGGTTGAAGGTTCGGAGGAGTATAAGGCGCAGAAGCCGAAGAACTTTGAGATGGTGCAGGTGAAGCCGAACTGGCACGATTCGAGTGAGTTGATTGGCAAGTTTGTGGCTAAAGCTTGGGAGAATTTAGATGTTCCGTGTTTCCTTTGTCTGGATGAAATGAACTTGGCGCCTGTGGAGCAGTATTTTGCAGAGTATCTGAGTGTGGTGGAGTCTCGCAAATGCCAGGAGGACGGAACGATTACAACAGACCCGATTCTTGAAAAAAGCAAGGAGGACTGGTATCGTGTGCTAACGGCAGAGTTGACAGAAGATGAAGACATCAGAACGAGATTCCTGTACGGTGAATATGGACGAGACAACGTTCTCGTTCAGCCGTAAGGTGCTTGACCGTGCTATGACTATTGAGATGAATGAGGTGGATCTGTATGGTGGGTTGGATTCGCAATACGAAAAGATCGGAAAGTTAGAGGCTGGTAATCTGATTGGTACGGCTGTTGAAGGTGTAGATGTCTATCAGGATAATAAGGCTGTCTGCGATATGGCACTGAAGTATTTGGAGGCTGTGAATACAGAATTGGAGGGTACACCGTTTAAGGTGGCTTATCGTACCAGAAATGAGTTCCTGCTTTATGTGGTGAATAACCTGCCTTATAATAAGGATCAGGACGGAAACGAGTTGGAGCAAAACTTCGTCATAGCCCGTGCCCTTGATGAGATTACAAGTATGAAGATTCTGTCTCGTATTGAGGGTGACGAAACGAAGATTGGCAAGTTGCTGGATAAATTGAGTGCCACTATTGCTGAGCAGTTGAAAGTTGTTTTAGAGAAGGAGTATTCGTCCAAGAAAGATGATGGCGAAAAGGTCTATTCCGTTTCACTGGCAAAACTCGAAGAAATGAAGAAACGCCTCGAAGGTGGCTATACCAGTTTCTGGAGTTAGTAAAGGAAAGTTGCGTATGGGAAAGATAGAAGAATTATATCAGGAGTGGCAGAATGTTCAACCAATAAAGGATGAATACTTGCAGAGGTTGAACAGGAAGTTCATGCTAGAGTTTAATTACAACAGCAACCATATTGAGGGTAATACCTTGACGTATGGACAGACGGAACTATTGTTGATGTTCGGCCGTGTTGTTGGAAATGCATACATGAGAGATTTGGAGGAAATGAAGGCTCATAATGTCTGCCTGAAAATGATGCAGGAAGAGGCGAGTGTCAAGGAGAAATCTCTGACAGAGACTTTTATCCGTACGCTCCATCAAACGATGCTACGAGAAGATTATACCGTATATAGGCAATTGCCTGGCGGAGTGAATACAAGTTATGTGGTTCATGCGGGATGTTATAAGACACGCCCCAATTCTGTCATAACGCCATCAGGAGAACGCTTTGAATATGCATCTCCCGAGGAAACTCCTGCCTTGATGGCAGATTTGGTGGCGTGGTATAATCAGGTGGAGGAAGATGAAATAATGTCGCCAGTAGAATTGGCTGCCCTGTTCCACTACCGATATATTCGTATTCACCCATTTGAGGATGGAAACGGTCGAATAGCCCGACTGTTGATGAACTATATTTTGACAAAGCATGACTATCCGATGCTGGTGATTCGAAGCAAGACAAAGAAGAATTACCTTGATGCGTTGGGAAAAGCAGATAAGCAGGTCGGACCAATTCCTTCTGATGGTGCAAATGCAACGTTGGAACAGGCAAATGCTTTTGTAACTTATATCTCTCATCAGATGGAGGAAACCATAGAGAATAATCTGAGGTTTATTGGTGAGAGGGCAGATGCTGTGTGGTGGTATGATGGAGAACTCATTACATTTAAGAATGAGACGACCATCAAAATACTAAAAGAAATGGTTGCTAATCCTAAAATCACAATTGTGGGATTATCCAAACTTTTATTGGTGAGTGAGAATGCTGTGCAGAAGCAAATAAAGAATCTTCAAGAGAAAGGTTATATCCAACGCATTGGAGGCATACGAGGAGGCTCATGGCAGGTTTTACTAGTTTGTACCACCTAAAACGGTTGGGTAATTCATATTTGGTTGGGTAAAAAGACAATGTAATCTAATGGACCTACTGACCATACGACACGAGGATTTCACGATGTACGTCGAATGTTCGAAGTTCGAGGGCATCTGGAATAAGGCACAGGGTAATGTGGGAGAAGAGAATCTTCTTTCTACTTACACTTGGTCGGATGGTGTTGAGGCTGTAGAGCGGAATGGTGAGCCCATCGTCAAGGGCGAAAAGGCCCCTGCGGTATTCTTCGACAATGCGGAGTATCCGATATGGGTGGACTTTAACAAAGAAGTAACTCATGCGCAGTTCGGATCCATGCTGCAAAGCGACAATGAGCGGTTTACGTTCAGGAAGAGCACTTTGGCAGGCTTTATCAACTATGGTAATGATTAAGGAAACAAAGCGGTTTACGTTGGGCTATGAGGTGCTGAGTACGAAACTCAACTATCATGAGCACTGGCGGAAGATCATCGAGGACATTGAGCGGGAGTATAGGATGCTGTCGCTCGACTATATGAAGCGTACCTTTCATGGTTTTACGCCAGATACAACGGGAGAGACACCAGAACTGATCTGGTGGAGCGTGTTTGCAGGAGAACAGCAGAAGTTTATCAAAGCTTGCAGGAATATCATTGAGCGTCCTCGCCATCGGCTGCATGGATATGAGGTGTATCTGCGGGCAGATAAATTGAAACGAGTGCCTGCAAATATTGAGAATGAACTGGCAGAACATCGACGAGAGCCTGCGCATCTATATAGGGTGGAAGAGCAGATACAATCGAATGATACTCAGGAGAACCGCTTTCTGAAATATGCGCTTGGTCAGATTACAGAGAAGTATGAGTCGCTGAAGAAGCAAATTGAAGCCATCAGGAATGTCTCTCCCGTGATGAAGAAGGAGATGGACGAGATGGTGGATACGTTGAAGCATCTCAGGCGAAATCCCTTTTTCAGGACGGTGGGAAGATTCAAGGGATTGAATCAGGAGAGTCTTGTGCTGCAAAGGGCAACAGGCTATAGTCAGGTCTATACGACGTGGAATCTGTTGCGACGGGCCTATTCGCTGAATGATGGTATCTATCGCCTTCAGTCGAAAGATATAGCCACGCTGTATGAGATATGGTGTTTCATTGAGGTGAGCCATATTGTGAGGGATCAACTTGGTATTAGCATGGAAGATATGGAACACCGTAATCGTATGGAGATGAGCGGTGTGTTTACTTGGGAACTGGGCAAAGGCGAACATTCTCGTATTCTCTTCCGAAAGGATGGAGTGGAATTGGCTGAGTTAGTCTATAATCCCAAGCATACTGATAAGGATAATGAGAATATTAGTATGGAGAATCTGGTTGTGCCAACCGTTCCCCAAAAACCAGACATCGTGCTTCAGTTGAGGAAGGATGACGTGCAGAAGGGGATGAAGATGACTTACCTCTTTGATGCGAAATATCGGATTGACGGGAATGTGAACGGGGTTGATACACCACCAAATGATGCCATCAATCAGATGCACCGCTATCGGGATGCTATCTATTACAAGGATTATGATAGTAGTCAGTTGAAGAAGGAGGTGATTGGCGGCTATATACTTTTTCCTGGAGATGGAACCCCTTCGGATGTCGCAAAAGCCCGTTTCCAAAGGTCGATTGACGAAGTGAATATCGGTGCATTTCCTCTAAGGCCTAAGGATGTGGATAATCGCAAGTTGCTTGAAGACTTT